>CAZMRX010000125.1:0-13088 GCA_964568755.1 uncultured Acidobacteriota bacterium
CTCCGGGTTATGGCGATCGTCGCAAGGCCATGCTCGAGGACATCGCCGTCCTCACCGGCGGCAAGGCCATCACCGAGGACCTCGGCATCAAGCTCGAGAACCTCAAGCTCGAAGACCTCGGCCGGGCCAAGAAGGTGGTGATCGACAAAGAGAACACCACCATCATCGAAGGCGCCGGGAAGTCGAAGGACATCGAGGCCCGGGTGAAGCAGATCCGCACCCAGGTCGAGGAGACCACCTCCGACTACGACCGCGAGAAGCTCCAGGAGCGTCTGGCCAAGCTGGTGGGCGGCGTCGCGGTGATCCGCGTCGGTTCGGCCACCGAGACCGAGATGAAGGAAAAGAAGGCCCGCGTCGAAGACGCGATGCACGCGACCAAGGCAGCGGTCGAGGAGGGCATCGTCCCCGGCGGCGGCGTCGCGCTGCTGCGCGCCCAGAAGTCGATCGAGTCGCTCAAGGGCGACGGCGACGAGAAGGTCGGCATCGCGATCGTGCGCCGCTCGCTCGAGGAACCGCTCCGGCAGATCGCCGGCAACGCGGGCTTCGAGGGCGCGGTGGTCGTCGCGAAGGTGCGTGAGATGAAGGCCGAAGAGGGCTTCAACGCGCTCACCGACGAGTACGAGAACCTGGTCGAGGCGGGCGTCATCGACCCGACCAAGGTCGTCCGCTCGGCGCTGCAGAACGCGGCGTCGATCGCCTCGCTCCTGCTCACCACCGAGGCTCTCGTCTCCGAGATCCCGGAGGAGAAGGACGAGAAGGGCGGCGGCGCCGCGATGGGTGGCGGCGGCATGGGCGGCATGGGCGGCGGCGGGTTCTAACACCTCGTTCTTCGTTCGGCGGGGCCGCGCGGTCCCGCCGATGCAAGGGGGCGGCTTCGGCCGCCCCCTTCATTTTTTTGGGCGCTCGTCGGGTCGAGTTGCCGGGAAGCCGGCCCCGCTCCGGTGCTTGGAACGATTGGCGCACGTCGCACGTATGCCTACAATGTTGGCAATGACTTCCCTGGGTGAGTTCGAGCAGCTGGTGCTGCTGGCCGTGCTCAAGGCCGGCGACTCCGCGTACGGCACGAGGGTGCTGGAGGAAGTTCGGACGGCCGGCGTCAGGCGCGCGTCCCGCGGCGCCGTGTACGTGACGCTCGGCCGTCTCGAGGAAAAAGGCCTGCTGCGCGCGCGGCCGGCCGAGGCAGGCGGGGAGCGAGGCGGGCGGCCCAGGCGCTACCTGCGGGTCACGAGCGAGGGCTTGCGCGCGCTGCGCTCGTCGCGGGCAACGCTGCTGCGGCTGTGGACCGGCCTGGAGAGCGTGCTCGGGGAGGCCGAGCGATGACGCCTCGGGCCGCGACGCGCCCGCCCGCGCTCGCGGAGCGGTTGCTGGTCCTCTGCCTGGGGAACGGCCCGGCGGCCGACGCGGCGCTCGGCGACCTGCGGGAGGAGTTCGAGTCGCGAGCCGAGAGGGGCGCCCGGGCAGCCGCCCTGTGGTACGCCGGCGAGGCGTGGAGCCTGGCCTCCGCCTTCGGTTGGGAGCGATTCCTGGCGGCGACGCGAAGGCACGCAGCCGCCGCCCGCAAGAGGCGGCAGGGAGACTCGATCATGCGCATTCTCTTTGAGGACCTTCGCTTCGCGGCCACGGCACTGGCCCGCCGGCCGCTCTTCGCCGGGGCCGTGGTCGCGACGCTCGCGCTCGGGATCGGCGGCAACGTGGCCCTCTTCAGCATCGTGGACGGGGTGCTGCTCCGCCCGCTGCCATACGAGGATCCCGAGCGGCTCGTGGTGGTGTGGGAGAACGACCGCCTGCGCGGGTCCGAGCGCGAAGCCGTTTCCGCGCCGGACTTCCGCGACTTCGTGCTGATGAGCCGGTCCTTCGAGTCGCTGGTCGCCCGCGAGCGCCTCGACCGGACGCTCGGGACCCTGACCGAGCCGGTGCGCGTGTCGAGCGCGCGGGTGGGCGCAGGCTACTTCGACATGCTGGGGGTGAGGGCGCTCGTCGGCCGGACATTCCTGCCCGAGGAGGAGCGCCCGGGCAACGAACGCGTCGTGGTGGTGACCGAGGGTGTGTGGCGCGAGCGTTTCGCCGCGGACCCCGCGGCCGTCGGCCGCCCGGTGCTCCTCGACGGCGAGCCTTTCACGCTCGTGGGGGTGGTGCCGGCGGAGGCGCGCGTGCCGGGCCTGCGCGATCAGATCTTCGAGCCGCTCGCGTTCGGCCCCGACGACCGCTTCCGCGGGCGCCACAACCTGCGCGTGTTCGCGCGCCTGAAGCCCGAGGCCACGCTGGCTTCCGCGCAGGCAGACATGAGCGCGCTGATGAAGCGCCTCGAGCAGGCGTATCCCGACGACAACCTCGGCCGCGGCGCTCTCGTCCGCTCGCTCCAGGACGAGGTGGTGGGCGACTCGCGCGCGGCGCTCCTGCTGCTGTTCGGCGCGGTCGGCCTGCTCCTGCTGATGGCCTGCGCCAGCGTCGCCAACCTGGTCCTCACGCGGGGCGTGGGCCGCGAGCGCGAGCTCGCGATCCGCACCTCCCTGGGTGCGGGCCCGTGGCGGCTCTTCCGCCAGCTGCTGACCGAGAGCCTGCTGCTCGCCTGCCTCGGCGGCGCCCTGGGAGCCCTCGCCGCGGGGTGGCTGGTGCGGCTCGTCCGGGCGGTCGGCCCCGAGCTGCCTAGGCTCGATCAGGTGGCGGTCGACGGCCGGGCGCTGGCCTTCGCCCTCGCCGCCTCTGTCCTCTCGGCCCTGGTGTTCGGCGCGCTGCCCGCCCTGCGCGGCGCCCGCCAGCCGCAGGCGGGCCTTCGGGAAGGCGGGCGGACGTCCGGCGTCAGCGGCTTGCGGACGCGCCGGTCGCTCGCCGCCTTCGAGCTCGCGGCCGCCGTGGTGCTCGTGGCGGGCTCGGGCCTGCTGGTCCGCAGCTTCTGGAAGCTCCAGAACGTGGACCCGGGCTTCGACCCGCGCGGGCTTCTGCTCGCGAAGGTCAGCCTGGCCGGACCCGGCTACGCCTTCCCGAAGGGGTGGCCCGTGAACGACTGGCCCGCGCAGAACGCCTTCCTCGAGGCGCTCGCGGGCCGGCTCGCGGCGAACCCCGCGGTGCGGTCGGTCGCCTTCGCCCACCAGGGGCCGACGGACCCCGGCTGGACGACGCGGGTTACGGTCGAGGGGCGCCCCGCTCCCGCGCCGGGAGAACAGGACGAGGCGTCGTTCCGGCCGGTGAGCGCGGGCTACTTCGCGACACTCGGGATTCGGCTGGCGCGCGGCCGCGAGTTCGGCCGCTTCGACGGGCCGGGCCGGCCGCTCGTCGCGGTCGTGAACGACGCCTTCGTGGCGCGCCACCTGCCGGGCGGGAACCCGGTGGGCGAGCGCATCTCGGTGTTCGGGGCGCCTCGCGAGATCGTGGGCGTCGTGCCGAACGAGCGCTTCGAGGGCCTCGAGGCGGGCCCGGCCCCCGCGATGTACCTTCCGCTCGCGCAGAATCCGATGACGGCCCTCACGATCGTCGTGCGGACGAGCCGGAGTCCGCTCGACCTGGCCCCCGGCCTGCGCGAGGCGCTGCGCGGCGTGGACCCGACGCTCGCCCTCTTCGAGCTGACGAGCGCCGAGCAGGCGCTCGTCCGCTCGATGGAGGAGCGGCGCTTCACGCTGCTGCTGCTGGGCGCCTTCGCCGCGGTGGCGCTGGCGCTGGCCGCCGTCGGGATCTACGGCGTCGTTTCGTTCGCTGTGTCCGAGAGAAGTCGGGAGATGGGCGTCCGCATCGCGCTCGGGGCCGAGCCGCGGCACGTCTTCCGGATGGTGGTGCGCCAGGGCCTGGGCCTCTCGGCGGCCGCCATCGTCGCCGGCACGCTCACGGCGCTCCTGCTCGGGCAGGTGATGGAGCGGATGCTCTTCGGCGTCGAGGCCCGCGACCCGGTCACGTTCGCGGTCGTGATCGCGATCCTGCTGGCGACGGCGTTCGTCGCGAGCGCCGTGCCCGCGCGGCGGGCGACGCGCGTCGACCCCACGGCGGCCCTGCGCGTCGAGTGAGCGCCTCGGCCTAGCGCGCCGGGGGCGGGCGGAACTCCACCCGCACGACCACCCAGATCGGCACGGCGACGTCGTGACGCCGAGCCGGGCGGTACTTGCGGCTGCGCACGCGCTTGAGCGCTGCCTCGTCGAACCCGTAGTCCGCGGGCTGCCCCGAGGGCTGCGTCACGATTGCCTCGGCCACCCTGCCGTTCTCGTCGACCAGGGCCCGAACCACCACCACGATCGGCGTGGTGACCCTGGCGGCCGCTGCGCGGCGGGGATACGGAACCGGATCCTCCGAGACCAGACCCGGAGGGCGCACGGCCGGGTCGCTGGGATCGGCGGGTGCGGTCCGAACTGCGGGGCTCGGGGGCGTCCCGGCCGGTGCGGCTGGCGTGGGCGTGGGCGTCGCGGTCAGGGGCGCGGGCGGGAAGGCGACCTCCACGGGCGGCGCCGGCGCGGCGCCGCTGGCGACGCTGGGCACGGACGCGGGCTCGGCGGCAGGCGTGGGCGTCGGAGGGGGTGTGGTTGTGGGGACCGGCGTTGGCGACGGCGTCGGGGCCGGGGTGGGCGCGGGTGTCGCGGCGGCGGCCGCCGCCAGGCGACGCTCCTCGGCCCGCTTCTCTTCCGCAAGCCGCTCCAGCTCCTGCTGCTGGGCACGCTCCTGCTGCTCGCGAGTGCGCCGGCGAGCATCCTCCTGCGCACGCTCGATCGCCGCGGGATCGACCGGCCGGCCTCCAGCCGCCGCCTGCTGCTCGACGCTGACACGCGCCTCTTCCGCGGCCCGCGCCTCAGCGGCCGTCTTCTCGCGCTCGAGCTCGGCGATGCGGGCCTCGAGCTCTTTCACGCGCGCCTCGGCTGCGGCCTGTTCAGCGCTCGCTGCGGGAACGGTCGCCCCGCGGCGCGCCGTCACGAAGTAGAGCCAGCCGGCGCCGCCGCCCACGACGACGGCCGCGATCAGGCCCAGCCCGAGCCCCCGGCTGCGGCTGATCCCCGCGCGCGGGGCCGCCGCACCGCCGCCGAGCGAGAGACGGCCCGCTGCCTCGCGGGCCGCCGCTTCGCGCGCGACGCGCGCGCTCAGGCGCGACTGCGAGGAGTCGGGGCCCTGGACGGCGGCGGGCCTGGGGGCAGGCGCCGCCGCAGCCGGGCTCGACGGCCTTGGCGCAGGCACGGTCGGGGCCGGCACGGTCGGCGGCCCCACTTCCGTCGGTGGCCCCACTTCCGTCGGCGGCCCCACCTCCGTCGGCGGCGCGGCGAGCGCCTCGCCGGCCGGCAGCGGCGGCGTGACCACGTCGACGGGCTCGGTGCGCGCAGATGCCACCGCGGCCGCCTTGGCGCCGTCCTCCGCCAGGAACTCCCGGTAGTCGCCGGCGCGGGCATCGTCGATGGCCCGGGCGTCGCGCTCCACGGCGTCGCGGAAGATCGTGTGCATGAAGAACGCGAGATCGAAGGTGGTCGGCGTGAAGTCGCCGGAGAACAGCAGCGCGTCGATGGCCCGGCGCAGCTCCACCATGCCGGCGAAGCGCGCCGCCGGGTCCTTCGCGAGCGCCCGCCGCAGCAGGTCGGCGAGCGGCCGCGGCAGGGGCTGGGCCTCGCCGCCGGGCCCCGCGAGACGCGCCTCGGCCAGCCTCTCGAGCGGGTCGCTTCCGCCGAGGGGCTGCCCGCAGAGGCATTCCAGCAGGACCAGGCCGAGCGCGTAGACGTCCGAGCGGGGGTCGCCGCGCGACTCGTTCTGTTCCGGGGCGAGGTAGCTGCGCTCCTCGGGGGCCAGAAGCCCGGTGTCGGCGAGGGCCGACCAGAGGCCCAGGCCCTTGAGCTTCACCTCGCCGTCGAACGCCACCACCAGCTGGCGCGGCGAGACCAGGCCGTGCAGCAGCGGCCGCCCGCCCTCGTCCTTGCGGGCGTGCAGCAGCTCCAGCCCGGCCGCCGCCCGGCTCGCGATCATCAGCGCGTGATCCGCCCCGAACGGGAAGCCTTCGTCGCGGCAGCAGGCGAGGACGGCGCGCAGCGTGCGCCCCTCCACGAGCTCCGTCGACAAGTAGAAGGAGGTGCCCACCCGGCCGACGCCGAGCACGCGCACGATCCCGGGGTTGTGGATCTGCGACGCGAGCCGGGCCTCCTCGACGAGGCGCTTGGAGGCTTCGGCGTGCGCGGAGACGGCCGGCGAAAAGCGCAGCAGCGTGACGAGACGGTCGAAGCCGGACGGGCCGAGCCGGGCGGCCCGGTACTCGTTCCCGAGCGGACCCGAGTCCGTCTCCTCGAGGAGAACGAGCCTGCCGAACTTCTCCCGAAGGGTCATGCGGCCTCGCCCGCGAAACGCAGCGGACGATAGCACAGGAAGGCCGCGCGCGCCGGAACGCCGCTGGCGTGTGCGCGCTTCAGGGCAGCGCCAGGCGCTGCTCGACGCCGTCGCGGCGCCTGATGCGGACCGCGTCCTCCCCCACCTCGAGGACCGTGACTCCCCCCGCGGTCTCGCCGGGGCCCGCCAGCACGACGTCGCCGTCCAGCGCGAAGGCCGCGAGCAGGCGTCCCTGCCGCCTCACCAGGCCGACGAGGCGCACGGGGTCGGGCAAAGGCGCTTCGCTCGTCACGGCAGGAGCTGGGACGGGATCACGGGGCCGCGGCGCGACGGGCGGCGCGTCGGCGAAATGGAAGACGTCGCGGATCGACGCGGGATCGACCTCCGGCCCGGCCTGTCGGGCCTCCTCGCTCTTGCCCTTCGCGCCGAGTGCGGGTGCGGCGGCCGGAGCCGCTGCCTCTCGCAGCATCACCAGCCCGAGAATCGAGACCGCCAGGGCGACGAGCAGCAGCGCGCCCCGCCGGCTCACGAGCCGTCTCCGGACGCCCTGCTCGCCTCCGCCTCGAGGCGGATCCCCTCGGGGCGCAGGGCGAGCTCGAGGCGCTCCAGGCGGACCCCCGCCTCGGCCTGGGCGAGACGGCCCGCGACGCGCAGCACGTCCGCCTGCCGCCCCGTGCCCGAGAGCCGGCCCCGCGCCGCAGTGCTGCCGCGGCGCTCCGCGTGGCTCGCGATCTGGACGTCGCCGATCGAAAGCCCCTGCGTCGCGGCGAGCAGCGAGAGCCGCAGCGCGCGTGCGGCGGCGGGCGCGTCGTCGGGAGTGGCCCGGGCACCGGAAGCCCGGCGCTCGAGGCGCGCCAGCTCGACCCGCAGCCGCTCGCGCTCCTCGCGCTTCTGCGCGAAGGCCGCCCGCGCCTCGTCGCGAGCCCGGCGCGCGGGAAGCGTGAGCCCCAGGTAGACCGCAGCCGCGGCGAGGAGCAGCCCAAGGGCGGTCAGCCGGCGCGTCACCTGGGGCCCTCCGCCCAGCGGGCCCGCACCAGGCTGCGCACCTCCGCGGCCCGCGCCTCGGGTCCGGGCTCCACCTCGCGAATCCGCGGAGCCGCCTCGAGGCGCTGCAGCAGGCGGTCCCAGGCCGCGGCGTCGCGGGCCACGACCAGCATCTCGAGCGCTCCCCCGCGCCGGTAGTCGATCGCCAGCCGCTCGAGGCGCACGTCGCCGGGCAGCGCCGCGGCGATCTCCGCGACCACGAGCGCCGGCGGGACCTGCGCAGGCGACAGCACGCCCGCCTCGCCTGCGCGGCGCGCCTCGAGCGCCTGCACGCGCCCCCTGGCGGCGTCCACCTCGCGGCTCACCTCGGCGAGACGTCGCGCGGCGCCGCGGGCTTCTTCCCGCGTCGCGTACGCTTGCACGGCCGCCGCGATCGCGACCAGGGCGCAGGCCGCGACCGCGAGGTGCTGCCACGCGGGAACCCGCGACGCCCGGGGCGAGGTCCGGAAGTCCGGCTGACGCGTCACGTGGCGAGACCCGGGAGCCAGCCCGCCTCGGCCGAGCCCGAGACCGCGAGCGCCGCGATGCCGCCCGGGGCGCCGCTCGCGACGTCGGGGCGCAGGCGCTGGGCGTCCGAGCCGCTCACCGCCAGCGCCACGCTGGGGACGCCGCCGCCGTTCGCGGCTCCCGCGGCGAGCTTGCGCAGCTCCTCGCGCAGCCGCGAGGCCTCGCCCGGCGAGCGGTCGCGGCGCCGGCTGCGCAGTGCCAGGATCGCGCCGTCGCGCACCAGGGCCAGGCACATCGCCACGTCGCCGAGCAGCGCGTGGGCCTCGTCCGTGCGGCGCTCGCGCAGCAGGCCGGCGAGAGCCAGCAGCGGCGCGAGGTGCACCTCCTCGATCGTCGCCCCGGCCGCGCGCGCCGCCTGCTCGTACTCCGCGATCGTGGCGCGGCGCACCGCGGCGCCCACCACGCGCCCCGAGCCCGCGTCGAGCGCGTCGAAGACGCCCTCGTCGGCGGCCCACGGCAGGGACGGCGCGAGCCGGTAGCGGACGTACTCGCGCGCGGGCACGCCGCGCGGCGGCTCGAGCAGCGCGAGCCGCGCGACACCGTCGGGCAGCACCAGCGTGACGCGCCCGCGACCCACGCCGGCCAGCGCTCGGGCGGTGGCGGCGCGGACGCCGTCCGGGTTCACGAGGTTCGGGCCGCCGCCCCCCGGGGTCACGGCGCCCGCCGGGAGCGGCTCGTGCACGAGCGTGCGCAGCCGCCGGCCCTGGACGCCCTCGGCGACCTCCGCGGCCGTCACGGAAGACGCGTCCAGGGCCAGGAAGGTCGTGGTCCCGCGTAGCGCCACGCCCCATGGTAACGCCGATGTATGATCCGAAACGCATCCGGAGGGCCCTGATCATGAAGGTGTATGACGCCCTGAGCATCCGAAACCTGGCCATCGTGGGCCACGGCGGCTGCGGCAAGACCTCGCTCGCTTCCGCCCTGCTCTTCGACGCCGGCGCCGTCAACCGCCTCGGGCGCGTGGAGGACGGAACCACGGTCACCGACTTCGACCCCGACGAGGTCGAGCGGAAGATCAGCCTGCTCGCGGCGCTCGCCTTCGCCGAGTGGAAGAAGGCCAAGCTCAACCTGATCGACGCGCCGGGCTACGCGAACTTCCTGTCGGAGGCGCGCGCGGCGCTGCGCGTGGTCGAGTCCGCGCTGGTGGTGGTCGACGCGGTCGCGGGCGTCGAGGTGCAGACCGAGAAGGTCTGGGGCTACGCCGAGGAGGGCGGCCTCGCCCGCCTGCTGGTCGTCAACCGCATGGACCGCGACAACGCCTCGTTCGAGCGGTCGCTCGAGGCGATCCAGAAGGCGTTCGGCCGCGCCGCCATGCCGATCGGGGTGCCGGTCGGCGAGGGCAAGGCGTTCAGGGGCACGATCGACCTCGTCTCGGGCAAGGCGCTGCTCTACGCGGAGGACGCGAGCGGCAAGTTCCAGCTGGCGGAGGTCCCCGCGGCGCAGGCGGAGGCGGCGAAGGCCTGGCGCGAGAAGCTCGTCGAGATGGTGGCCGAGAGCAACGAGGAGCTGATGGAGGAGTTCTTCGAGAAGGGCACCCTCTCGGAGGAGCAGCTGGCGAAGGGGCTGCGCAGCGCCGTGGCCAAGGGCAGGATCTACCCGGTGCTGCCCGCCTCCTCGCTGCTGAACGTCGGGGTGCACCCGATTCTCGACGCGATCGTGGACCTGCTGCCCTCGCCGCTGGACCGCGGCGAGGTCGAGGGCACCGGCCCCGCGCAGGCGGCGCTCACGCGCCAGCCGTCGGCAGGCGCGCCCCTGTCGGCGTTCGTGTGGAAGACGATGGTGGACCCGCACGCCGGGCGCATCAGCCTGTTCCGCGTCTACTCGGGAACGCTGAAGTCCGACTCGGCCGTCCACAACACGAGCCGCGACGCAGCGGAGCGCATCGGCACGCTGCTGCTGCTGCAGGGCAAGACCCAGACGCAGGTGAGCGAGATCCAGGCAGGCGACATCGGCGCGATCGCGAAGCTCAAGGAGACCCAGACCAGCGACACGCTCGCCGACAAGGCGCAGCCGATCGTCTACCCCAAGATCGTGTTCCCGGAGCCCGCCACCACCTTCGCGATCGAGCCCAAGACGCGCGGCGACGACGACAAGATCTCGACCGCGCTGCAGCGGCTGCTCGAGGAAGACCCGGTGCTGCGCGTCTCGCGCGACGCGCAGACCCACGAGATGCTGCTCTCCGGCGTCGGCCAGCTCCACATCGAGGTGGTGGTCGCCCGCCTGCGCAAGCGCTACAAGGTCGAGGTGAACCTCAAGAAGCCCAAGATCCCGTACCGGGAGACGATCAAGGCGGCCGCCGAGGGCCACGGCCGGCACAAGAAGCAGACCGGCGGCCACGGGCAGTTCGGCGACTGCAAGATCCGCATGAAGCCGCTCGCGCGCGGCGAGGACTTCAAGTTCGTCGACGACATCTTCGGCGGCTCCATCCCCAGGAACTTCATCCCGGCGGTCGAGAAGGGCATCCAGGACGCGCGCCTTAAGGGTGTCGTCGCGGGCTTCCCGATGGTGGACTTCCAGGTCGAGCTCTTCGACGGCTCCTACCACGACGTCGACAGCTCCGAGATGTCGTTCAAGATCGCCGGCTCGCTCGCGTTCAAGGACGCCGTCCCCAAGTGCCGCCCCACCATCCTCGAGCCGGTGATGAGCGTCGAGATCGCGGTGCCCGACGAGTACGCCGGCGCGGTGATGGGCGACCTGTCGAGCCGGCGCGGGCGGCCGCAGGGCATGGAGCCGCGAGGCTCGATGCAGGTGATCAAGGCCGAGGTCCCGCTCGCCGAGATGCTGTCCTACGACGCCGAGCTCACCTCGATGACCGGCGGGCGCGGCTCCTACCACATGGAGATGGACCACTACGACGAGGTGCCCGGCCACCTGCAGGACAAGGTGATCGCGACGGCCAGGGCGGAGCGCGGAGACGTCAAGGAAGAGGAGTAGACTGATTTCATGACACCCGCGAAGGCCCGGCCGCTCGTCGTGGCGCTGCTCTTCGCCCTCGCCGTAGCTTCCCCGCTGCGCGCGCAGGAAGACGTGTTGACGGCCGGCGGCGAGGGCGTGCCGGTCCCGAAGAAGACGAAGCACGTCCAGCCCGTCTACCCGGCGGAGGCCCTGGCGCAGGGCATCCGCGGGATCGTGATCCTCGACATCGTCGTCGACGGCCGCGGCAAGGTCGCCTCCACCAGCGTGCTGAGGAGCGTGGCGGGCCTCGACGAGGCGGCGATCGCGGCGGCACGGCAGTGGGAGTACGAGCCGACGAAGCTCGACGGCAAGCCGGTGAGCGTCCGCCTGACGGTGCCGATCACGTTCTCGCTGGCGCTGCCGCGCCTGCTGCGGCAGGCCGGCGTGCCCGAGCTTCGGCAGGGAGTCACACCGGCATTCCCGTCGGGCGACGCCGCGGCGGGAGGCTCCGCGAGCGCCGAGGTCACGCTCGAGCCCGACGGCCGCATCGCCGACGCGAGCCTGCTCTCGGGCGGGCCGCCGTGGTCGGAGGCGCTGCTCGCGGCGCTGCGGACGTGGCGCTTCTCGCCGCCTCCCGACGACGCCGTCGTGTCGTTCCGCGTGGAAGCCGACTTCGTCAAGGGCCGCGGCTCCGAGCCGAACAGCGTCGTGCTGAGGGCCAACGGCCTGCAGCGCTCCGAGCTGCTCGCGGGACAGGCTTCGCCGCAGGCAGCACCCGCGCAGGCAGCACCCGCGCAGCCGGCGCCCACCCAGCCGGCGCCCACGCAGTCGGCTCCCACGCAACCGGCTCCCACGCAACCGGCATCCGCGACGCCGGCGCCTCCGCAGCCGGCACCCGCGCCGCCGGCAGCCACGCCAGCCGGCGCTGCGCCTGCCATGCCAGCTCCAGCTTCCCCTGCCTCGGCTGCTCCGGCCGTGCCCGCGGCACCGGTCCCTGGTGTTCCCGCGGGGGCGCCTCCGGTCGCCGCCACGACGCCGCGCACGGCCCAGGAAGGGGGAATGCCGCCAGCGGCAGGCGTCCCACCCGCGGCAGGCGCGACCGCGGCGCCGCCCGTCGAGGTCATCACGGCGCCGCCGCCTGCACCCCCGGCGGAAAACGGCGTCTCGGCGATACGGGACGTCACGCTCGAGCCGGGCGTGCCGGACCTGGCGCGGGGACGCCGGCCGGTGGCGCCGCCGTTCGCCCGCATGAGCGGGACGACCGGGACGGTCGAGGTGTCGTTCTCGGTCAGCGCCGGAGGAACGACGGCGCTGCAGACCGCCAGCGGACCGGAGATGCTGCGATTCTCAGCCGAGCAGACGGTCGCCTCGTGGGTGTTTCGGCGCACGCGAGCCGATCGCGCCTACCTGATCGCGCACTTCAACTATGACGGAGACAAGGCGACAGCCGTGGTCCGGCCGCACCCGGCACCCTCGGCGGCACAGCCGGCCGAGGCGCCCGCCACGAAGCCGCTCCAGGCGCCTCCCGCGGCCGCCTCACCGACGGCGGCCGCACCCCCGGCGGCCTCAGCGCCTCCGGCCACGTCTCCACCGGCAACGCCTCCCCCGGCTACGCCACCTCCGCGCGAGCGGTAGGCCGCTCGCCGCGCCACCCGGTCCCGGAAGCACGAACGGGCGGCCGCGAGGCCGCCCGTTCGACGTAGCGCGGAAGCCTTGACTACTCGGCCTTCGCCTCGGCCGCCTTCTTCCGCCCCGAGGCCTTCTTCGGCTCGGCCTTTGGTTGGGCTTCCTTCTTCTCGTCCTTCTTCTCGTCCTTCGCGGCTTCCTTGCGACCCTTCTCGGCCTTGCCGGCAGGCTTGTACTCGTAGCCCACCAGCTCCAGGTACGCCATCTCCGCCCCGTCGCCGTGGCGTGTCCCGAGACGCAGGATGCGCGTGTAGCCGCCGGGGCGGCTGGCGTAGCGGGCGCCGATGGTGTCGAAGAGCTTCTGGACGATGGCCGGGTCCTGGATGTGGCGCGCCGCCTGGCGTCGCGCGTGCAGCCGCCCATCCTCGCGCTTGGCGAGGGTGATCAGCTTCTCGGCGAACGGGCGCAGCTCCTTCGCCTTCGGCAGCGTGGTGCGGATGCGCTCGCGCTCGAAGAGCGCCGTGGCCAGGTTGCGCAGAAGCGCCATCCGGTGGGACGTCACCCGCCCCAGCTTGCGATGTGCGACGCGGTGTCTCATGGCGTTGCCCTCGGCGGCCCCCTACTTCTGGGCCTGCGGCCAGCCGTCGAGCTTCATCCCGAGCGAGAGCCCCATCGACGCCAGGATCTCCTTGATCTCGTTGAGCGACTTGCGGCCGAAGTTCTTGGTCTTGAGCATCTCG
>CAZMRX010000126.1:0-13069 GCA_964568755.1 uncultured Acidobacteriota bacterium
TGAAGGCCGTCGCTGCCGCGCCGCCGTGGGCCGCGGTTTCCGCGGCCCCGCCCGGCAGCCAGGTGAAGAGCGTCTCGACGATCGCGCCGCCCTCGGCCTGGCGCGCCTCGACCACCCCGTAGGCCGCGATCAGGAACGAGAGCAGGACCGTGCCCGCGGCGACGAGGCCCACGAGCGGGTTCGGGGCGTGCGCGGCCTGGCGACCCTCGCCGTGGCCGCCCGCCGCGGCCCTTCGGCCCAGGCGCACCCCGACCGTGAAGTTGAACAGGAACCCGACGAGCGGCAGCAGAGGGATCAGGAACAGGAAGGGACGCATGTCACCCTGGCGGGAACGCCATCGCCGCGCGGATCATATGGGACGCGTCGAAAGAGCGTCAAGCCAAGCAAACGCATCATCTCGTCTAGTGCCCGGTGCGCCCCGCGAGCAGGTCGACCACGTGCGGCAGCAGCGGGAGCAGGGCCAGCAGGCCGCTCTGCACGCCTTTCGGAGAGCCTGGCAGGTTCACGACGAGGCACGCGCCCAGGAGGCCGGCCCGGCCGCGGGACAAGGGCGCGAGCGGGGTCTCGGCAAGGCCCCGCGTGCGCAGGTGCTCGGCGAT
Source organism: uncultured Acidobacteriota bacterium (assembly GCA_964568755.1). Lineage (GTDB taxonomy): Bacteria > Acidobacteriota > Vicinamibacteria > Fen-336 > Fen-336 > DATBSL01. The sequence continues at coordinate 600 of CAZMRX010000126.1, forward strand.
CCCCGGGGCCTCGCGCTCGAGCACGTCGAGAGTCGCCTCCGGCGTGACGTCGCGAGCCGAGAGACCGGTCCCGCCCGTCGTCACGACCAGCACCGAGGTGGCCGCCGCCGTGCGGATCGCCGCGGCGATCGCGGGGCGATCGTCGGCGACGACGATCGCCGCGGCGACCTCGAAGCCCGCCTCCCGCAGCAGCCGCTCGGCCGCTGGCCCGGACGCGTCCGGGCGCTCGCCGCGAGCGCAGGAGTCGCTGACCGTTATCACCGTGGCGCGCGGCATCGGGCCTTCCTCGAACCGGAGGCTCGCGGCGTTTGACGCTGCCTCGCAGCGGAACCTATAGTGATCCGAGGATCAAGGGCAAGTTCCGTCGGGAGCCGGGACTCCCCTTCAGGAGGCGTCGATGTCGGCGTTGGCACTTTCGCTGCTGCTCGTTGCCCAGGCTCCCGCGGTCCCGGCCGACGCGGCTGCCGGCACGGAGATTCGCGCCCTGACCGTGACGCTCGTCGACGAGAAGGGCCAGGAGGTGACCGACGTCTCGGTCGCCGACGTGGCGCTCGCCGAGAACGGGATCCACCGCGACGTCGCGTCCTTCGCGCGCGACGCCCGGCCGGTGACGGCGGCGATCCTGGTCGACACGAGCGCCGCGGTGTCGAGCGCCTACCGCCTGAACGTGGTGGACGCGGTCGTGGGACTGATCGCCCGCCTGCCGGAGGGGAGCCGCTACGCGATCTGGACCACGGGCGACCGGCCGACCAAGGTGGTCGACTACACCGAGGACCGCGGGGCCGCCGGCGCGGCGCTGCGGCGCGTGGCGCCGCAGGGCGGCAACTACACGCTCGACGCGATCGCCGAGGCGTCCGTGGACATGGAGAAGCTCGCGCGCGAGGGCGACCGCCGCGTGGTGGTCGCCGTCACGGCCCTCGGCCCGGAGTTCAGCTACCGCGACAAGCAGCGCGCGGCCGAGGAAGCCGAGAAGCGCGCCGACCTGTTCCTGTCCGTGCTGGTCGACGCGGGCGGCGACGACTTCGAGACGCGCACGCGCCTGAGCTACGCGCTCGAGCGCCTCGCGAGCGCGAGCGGCGGGCGCGCCGACCAGGTGCTGTCGTACATGGCGCTCGACTCGGCCCTCAAGAAGCTGTCCGCCTACATGGCGTCCGGCTTCCGGCTCCGCTACGCGACCGTCCCGGAGCTGAAGCGGCGCAAGCTCGAGCTCCGTGTCGCGCGCCCCGGCACCAAGGTCGTGATCCCGCAGCTCACGCGGGACGCCACGGGCGGCGCGAGCTAGGCACGCGCGATCGGGCCCGCATGAAGACGCGCTCCACCGTCGCCCTCCTCGTCGCGGCCGCCGTGGCGGCGCCGCTGCCGCTCGGCGCGCAGGCGCGGCCGCAGGCGCCGGTGTTCGGCACGGGGATCGAGGTCATCAACCTGAACCTGTCGGTGACCGACGCGCGGAACAACTTCGTGACCGACCTCGTCCAGCGCGACTTCGCCGTGTTCGAGGACGGCATCCGCCAGGAGCTGACGCTGTTCACCCACGAGGACCTGCCGATCTCGATGGTGCTGCTGATCGACACCTCGGCTTCGATGGAGGAGAAGCTCAAGACCGCCCAGGACGCCGCGATCCGCTTCACCAAGACGCTGCGCACGCAGGACCTCGCCCAGGTGGTGCAGTTCAACGAGCGCGCGACGCCGCTGCAGACGTTCACGAACGACCTGGGCCTGCTCGAGAAGGCGATTCGCGCGACCGAGGCCTCCGGGCCGACGGCGCTGCACAACGCGCTCTACGTGGCGCTCAAGGACCTGGGCCGCGACAAGAAGGCGGCCGAGCTGCGGCGGCGGGCGATCGTGATCCTGTCGGACGGCGAGGACACGGCTTCGCTCGTGACCGACGACCAGGTGCTGGAGCTCGCGAAGAAGAGCGAGATCAACATCTACGCGATCAGCCTGCGGCCGCAGCGCGCGCAGGACCGCCAGCGCCAGGCCTTCAGCCAGGCCGAGTACCTGCTGAACGCGCTGACGCGCGAGACCGGCGGCCGCGCGTACTTCCCGACATCGGTCGGCGAGCTCGACTCGGTCTACGAGCGCATCGCCGAGGAGCTGCGCACGCTCTACAGCGTCGGCTACGTCTCGGCCAACCTGAGGCGCGACGGCAAGTGGCGCCGGATCGTGGTGCGCGTGCCCGAGCGCGAGGGGATCCAGATCCGCCACAAGCTCGGGTACTACGCTCCGCCCGGATAAGACAGGAGACTCGATGAGCAACGACGCGGGCGGCGGCCCCGAGCAGATCCTGCAGGTGGGCCTGGGCTTCTGGGCCTCGAAGACGCTGCTGAGCGCGGTGGAGATGGGGATCTTCACGGAGCTCGCGAAGCGGCCCGGCACGCTGCCGGACCTGCAGGGGCGGCTCGGCCTGCACCCGCGCTCGGCGCGCGACTTCCTCGACGCGCTCGTCGCGATCGGCTTCCTCGACCGTCGCGACGGGACGTACCACAACACCCCGGCCACCGACCGCTTCCTCGACAAGCGCAAGCCGTCGTACGTCGGCGGCATCCTCGAGATGGCGAACCACCGCCTGTATCCCTTCTGGAGCGGGCTCACCGAGGGCCTGCGCACGGGCCACCCCCAGAACGAGGCGAAGACCGGCGGCGAGCACTTCTTCGCGGCGCTCTACGCCGACCCGGCGCGGCTGCGGGAGTTCCTGGGAGCCATGACCGGGATCAGCCGCGGGGCGAACCTCGCGATCGCCGCGAAGTTCCCGTGGAGCAGGCACGAGAGCTTCGTCGACGTGGGCACCGCGCAGGGCGACCTCGCGGTCCAGGTGGCGCTCGCGCACCCGCACCTCGCGGGCACCGGCTTCGACCTCGCGGAGGTCGGCCCCATCTTCGAGGAGTACGCGCAGCAGCAGGGCGTGGGATCGCGGCTGCGTTTCGCGGCGGGAGACTTCTTCGCGGACCCGCTGCCGAAGGCGGACGTGGTGATGATGGGCCACATCCTGCACGACTGGGATCTCGCCCAGAAGAAGCAGCTGGTGCGCAAGGCCTACGACGCGCTGCCCGCGGGCGGGGCCTTCGTCGTGTACGAGTCGATCATCGACGACGACCGCTCGAAAAACGCGTTCGGCCTGCTGATGAGCCTGAACATGCTGATCGAGACGCCCGGCGGCTTCGACTACACGGGCGCGGATTGCATGGGCTGGATGCGGGAGTGCGGGTTCCGCGAGGCCCACGTCGAGCACCTGGTGGGCCCCGACTCCATGGTCGTCGGGATCAAGTAGCGGGAGTCCGGCCATGACGGCGGAAGGCTTCCGGAAGCTGGCGCTGCGGCTGCCCGAGGCGAGCGAGGGCGCTCACATGGGCCACCCGGACTTCCGCGTGCGCGGGAAGATCTTCGCGACGCTCGGCTACCCGGACGCGGGCTTCGGGATGGTGAAGCTCACGCCCGAGCAGCAGGAGGCGTTCGTGGAGAAGGAGCCCGCTGTCTTCGCGCCCGTGAAGGGCGGGTGGGGCAAGGGCGGCGCGACCCAGGTGTGCTTGAAGACCGCGACGACCAGGAGCCTCGGCCTCGCCTTCACCCTCGCCTGGCGCAACGCGGCGCCCGCAGGCCTCGCGAAGAAGGCGGCTCAGAAGCCGAAGTAGAGGCTGACCCCCACCCGCGGCCGCGGGCCGCGGTAGGGAGGCGGCGGCGGGTAGTAGCCGTACCCATAGCCGTAGCCGCCGTAAGCGTAGCCACCGCCGTACCCGTATGCGTAGGGCGGAGCCGCGTAGCCATAGCCGTAGTAGCCGGGTCGGTACGACCGATAGCCGCGCGCATAGCCGTGCGGCCGGGCGTAGTGGCCGCCCCGATGCCCGCGCGAGTAGCCGTCGGAGTAGTAGCCGCGGTGACCGCAGCGTGGTCCGTGGCGATGGCCGGCTTCGACAACCGATGGGAGCGAGAGCGCAGCGACGAGCGCGAACGCGGGTACGAGAGCCTTCAGCTTCGTTTTCATGGCCACCCTCCGGGTACGAACCGCTGCCGCTCTACGAGTGCAAGCGGCGTTCCCGGGGGCCGGCCTGTTGCGGCTCAATCACTTCGCGGGTCGAGGTCGCTGGCGGGCGTCGCTGCGCGACGTCACGCCTGTCGCCTGCGGGTGACGTGAGGGGGGCGGCCTACTCGACCCAGACGCGGACGGCCGCCTCGTCGTCCTCGATGTCGACCAGGGACTCGCCCGAGTCGAGCGCGCGCAGGATCGCGCCGAGCGTCGCGCCGCAGCGGTCGCGCTTGCGGCAGCCGTCGGACGACGGGATCGGCCAGTCGTCGCCGAGGCCGCGCACGAGCCCGATCGGCAGGTTGATCGAGACGCGCGCGCGCTTCTGCGCCTTCTCCACGACGCGCACGCGGAGCCATAGCGGCCCGCCCTGGCCACGCGGCTGCGGCTTCGTCTCCGCCACCGCCCCACCAGGGTCCTCGGCAGGCGGCCGCGCCCGCGAATCCGAAGACGCCAGCACGGCCTTCCTGACGGCCTGAAGGTCGTCCTCGGCGTTGCCAGCCGCGGCGGGCGCTGCAGCCGCGGCGCACACGGCGAGCGCGAGGAGCAGCCGCACGCTGCTGAACTCGAGACTCGATCGGCTCATGCTTCACTCCTTGACGGAAGGACGAGCGGACAACGGAAACGAACGACGGACAACGAACAACGGAAACGGACCACGAACAACGAACAACGGACAACGGAAACGGACAACGGAAACAGATGACGAAATAGCCAGACGAAGCCTGGATGGGAGCGCTCGACGGGCTCCCATCCAGGCATGGGAATCACTCCAGCCACACCTGGATGCGCTCGCCGTCCTTGCCCTCGATCGTGAGGATCTCGGCCGGGCCCGTCTTCTTGAGCGCCTCCCAGAAGCTGCGCGCGTCGTAGCCTTCCTTGCGCAGGTCGGCGATCGCCTCGTCCGGGAGCGCCTTGAACACGAGGTCGGCGAGCGCCACCGGCAGGTTGATCGCCACGTTGGGCTTCGAGTCGCCCTTCTCGTAGATGCGGATGCGCACCCAGGCCGCGGGGCGGCCGCGCGGCTTCTGCGGCGGCGCCTCCGCCTCGACCCGCAGCGCGTCGCGGTCGACGCGCAGCAGCGCGAGCTTGGCGCGCTCGACCAGGTCCTCGTCCTTCTCCTTCGCGAGGATCTCCTGCAGCACGGGCACCGCGGGCTTGCCCAGCTCCGGCCCGAGCGAGGCGAGCTGCAGCGCCGCGAAGTAGCGCACGGTCCGGTTCGGGTCCGCGAGCCCGTCGCGGGCCACCTTGACGTGCGCCGGCTGGCCGGCCTTCGCGAGCTTCACGGCGAGGCTGACGCGGCTGGTCTTCGCCTCCTCGGCGAGCGTGCGGTCGGCGGGACGCGCCGCCAGGTAGCGGCCGTACTCGGCGAGCGCGCGCTCGCTCTCGCCGAGGCTCTCGCTGCAGCGCGCGACCCAGTAGGCGGCGTCCTTGCTGCCGCCCGCGTCCAGGATCTCCTGCCAGGCGGCGCGGGCCTCCGCGTACTGCCGGTCGAAGAAGAGCGCCTTCGCCTGGCGCAGGGCCTCCGCGTCCGCCTGCGCCCAGGCCGGGGCGGGCAGCACGCACGCCGCGAGCAGCGCCAGCGCCAGAAGACGCGTACTCATCCCTCGAGCTCCCTCGTCATCAGGCGGATCCGCATCAGGAGCTGCCGCGCTTCCACGTCCCGCTGGACGAGCTCCACGTCGCGCCGCTTGACGCAGGCCGGCAGCTCCGCCACCTGCCGCAGCGCGAGCTCGACGTCGTCGAGGACGCCGCGCGCGCTCGCCACCGCGTCGCCGCTCCCGTCCAGCACCAGCCGGCGCTTCTCGAGCAGCTCGCGGCTGCGCTCGGGCGCCTCGCCCACGTCGAGGCGGTCGTCCTGGCGGTCGCAGTCGACGCCGGTCGCGGCCACCGTGACCAGCACCTCGCCGGCCTCGCTCAGGTAGCGCGCCGCCTGCTCGCGCGCCAGGTTGCGCTCGATCCGCGCGAGCGCATCCTCCTCGAGCAGCGCGCTCGCCTCGGCCGGCGGGATCGTGGCTCGCGCGGCTTCCGGCTCCGCGCGGAAGCGCTGCAGCAGCGTGGGAGCCAGCAGCGCAAGCGCGACGAGCGCCGCTGCCGCCGGCAGCGCCGCGAGCCAGGGGCGCCTGCGGGGCGAGGGCTCGCCCGCCGCGAGGGCCGCGCGCGCGACGCGCGAGGCGAGCACGGCGGCAGGCACGTGCGGCTCGGCCGTGCGCAGCGGGTCGCTCTCGAGCGCCGCCACGACCGCGCGCAGGGCGTCGTGCTCCACGCGGCAGCGGGCGCAAGAGGCGAGGTGCGCCTGCAGCTCGTCCCGCTCCCGGCCGGCGAGCAGGCCCGCGGCGAGCAGACTGACGCGGCGGCGCAAGCGCAGGTGGGCGAAGATCACGACGCCCCCCCGGCGAGCGTCGCGCGCATGCGGTGGAGCGCGCGGTGCAGGCTGCTCTTGACCGTGCCGAGGCTCATCCCGAGCGTCGTGGCGATCTCCTCGAGGCTCAGCTCCTGGTAGTGGCGCAGCACCACCACCGCGCGCTGGCGCTCGGGCAGCTCCTGCAGCGCCAGCGACAGCCGGTCCGAGGCTTCGCGGCGCAGCACGCCGCGGTCCGGGGCGGGGCCCGTGTCCGTCAGCACCTCGAGGTGGTCGCCCTCGGCGAGCGGCGAGAACGTCTGACCGCGCCTCCGGTTGCGCCGCCAGCGGTCGATCGAGAGGTTGACGGTGATGCGCGACAGCCACGGCCCGGCGTCCGCCGAGCCGTCCCAGCGCCCCGCGGCCTGGAAGGCCTTCACGAAGGCCTCCTGCACGACGTCGAGCGCGTCGTCGCGCTGGCGCAGGTAGCCGAGGGCGATCCGGTAGAGGCGGCGGTAGTGACGTTCCACGAGCGGGGTGAGCGCCTCGCGGTCGCCGCGCGCCAGGCGCTCCATGAGATCGCGATCATCGGCTGGTCCACTCGAAGAAGCCCCCATCCGCCGCCTGGTCCTCTCCCGCTCCGGTCGCTTCGTGGCGTCATTGGAACACGGGTACGCGCTTCTACGTCCTCCGCCTTCCTAACGCGCGGCTGAGCCGGGTGGTTCCGGGGCCGGCGCGCCGTTGCCTTCCACCCGCGAGGAGCCGATAATCCAGAAACCATTGAAGGAGAAGCCCTTGCCGGAACAGGCCGACTTCGTCACCGAGGACACCTGGCGCATCTTCCGGATCATGGCCGAGTTCGTCGAAGGCTTCGAAACGCTCTCGCCGATCCCGCGAGCCGTGACCGTGTTCGGCTCGGCGCGGGCGCGGCCGGGGGACGCGGACTACCGTTACGCCGAGGAGCTCGGCCGGGCGCTCGCGAAGGCCGGCCACGCCGTCATCACCGGCGGCGGCCCCGGCCACATGGAGGCGGTCAACAAGGGCGCCTTCGAGGCCGGCGGGCAGTCGATCGGCGCGTGCATCGAGCTGCCGCGCGAGGAGAAGCCGAACGCCTACCTCACGCGGGTGGTGAGCTTCCGCTACTTCTTCGTGCGCAAGGTGATGTTCGTCAAGTACACCAAGGCGTTCGTGATCCTGCCGGGCGGCTTCGGCACGCTCGACGAGCTGTTCGAAGCGCTCACGCTGGTGCAGACCAAGAAGGTCCCCGCGTTCCCGGTGATCCTGGCGGGCGAGGACGAGTACTGGGACGGCCTGCTGTCGTGGCTCAACACGTCGCTGCTGCGGCGCGGAAAGATCGGCCCCGAGGACCTGGCGCTGCTGCAGCGCGCCCGCACGCCCGACGAGGTCCTGGCCCTGGTCGCGAAGAGTCCATTCTAGCGGGGGGCTCGGGGGGCGCTCAGCGCCCCCGATGCCGGTCCCGCCCGTCCTGGCTTCCCTTTCGTTTCGTTCGTTGTTCGTTCCGTCCCTTGTTCGTTCCGTCCCTCGTTCGTTTCGCTCCGGTTCGTTCCGTTCCGGCTCGATCCGTTCCGGCGTACTCGCTTTCGTTGCGTTCGTCCGCTCCGGCGTAAGGCGCTTTTCGGACTACTTGCCGCCCTTCGGCCCGAAGAAGCCCACCACCCAGTTCACCACCATGATCACGAGGCTCCCCAGGATTCCCGCCCAGAGGCCGTCGACGTCGTAGCCGGGCATCAGCTTCGAGAAGCCCCACAGCAGCAGCCCGTTCAGCACGAAGTAGAAGAGGCCGAGCGTCAGCACCAGCGCCGGCAGCGAGAGCAGCATCGCGATCGGACGCACGATCAGGTTCAGCAGGCCGAAGACCGCGCCCGCCATCAGCAGCTGGATCCAGTCGCCCGAGAAGCGGATGCCCGGCACGAAGTAGGCCGTGGCCAGGAGCGCGAGCGCGTTGCCCACGATCGTCAATAGCAGCTTCATGGTTCAGCGACCTCCGTCGCTCAAGGCGCGATCGGCTCCACGCGCCACCCCGCGGGAACCTCGAACAGCTCGGACGGCTGGGGCCCCACGCGGATCTTCGTCACGGTCGACACCGTCTGCTGCGACTCGCCCAGGACGCTCACGCGCGTGCGCGTCTCGAGCGGGAACCCCGGCAGCTCGCGGATCGCCGCCACCAGGCCGGGCAGCGCCTGCGCGGCCCCGGACCATTCCAGGAAGTCCGCGAAGACCGAGGCGCGCGGCAGGTCCGCCGCCACCCACAGCTCGACGCTCGCGGCGCGGCTGCGCAGCCTGTAGCCACGCGTGACGTGGCCGGCGATCGTGCGCGTGCCGGGAAGCGACACCGTGCGCAGCGTGTCCTCGGCGCCGATCAGCGAGCCGGCGACCGAGGCGTCCTGGTGCGAGCGGGCCCGCAGCGACGCGAGGTCGATCTCGGTCGCGACCCGGGCCTCGGGGTCGAGCCGCAGCGCCCGGCCCTCGTCGAGCCGAAGCACGAGCGCGGGCCCGCCCGGCGCGTCGCCGGCCTCGAGGCGCATCCGGCGCGAGGCGTGCCACACGCGCGACTTCACGCCCGCGCCCGCGGCTCCCTCGGCCGCCACCACCGCCGTCGTCTGCTCGAAGTAGAGTCCCTGCGCCTCGGAGTCGGCCGCGGCGCACGGAGCGCACGCGACGACGAGCGTGGCGACGAGCCACGTCGCGAGGAACGGATTGCGGTCGAAAAGGACTCTGGACAAGGCGCGCGCGACTATCATACAGTCTCGCCCCTGACCCGCGTGACCTCCTCGATGAAACCACGGTGAAGAGCCCCGCCGAGTCACTGAACTTCCGCCAGTCGCTGCTCGAGTTCCTGGAGGCGGGCCCGGGGCACGAGGAGGCCCTGCTCGAGGAGTTCGAGCGCAAGCGCGGGCAGGGCGACCCGCTCTACTCGTCGCTGCTGTACCTGCTCACGCACCTGAACTTCACCGAGCGGCAGGCCGCGCGCCACTGGAAGAAGGTGCTCGTCCACCGCGACGAGCTCAAGGCGTCGATCGGACGCGACCCCGGGCTGCGCGTGGCGATCCTCGACTACTTCGTCAACGTCAGCCGCGAGCTCAAGAACCCGAAGGTGATCGAGCTCGCCATCTACGAGCGTACCGAGCGCTCGGCGGTCACCGACGGGCTCACGGGTCTCTACAACCATGCCTACTTCCTGCAGGCGCTGCGGCAGGAGGTGCTGCGCTCGAAGCGGCACGGCCTGCGCGCGGCGCTGCTGCTGCTCGACCTCGACAACTTCAAGGCCGTGAACGACCAGCGCGGCCACGTCGAGGGCGACCGCGTGCTGATGCGGGCCGCGGCGGTCGTGCGCGAGGGCGTGCGCGAGATCGACGTGGCGGCGCGCTACGGCGGCGAGGAGTTCGCGGTGCTGCTGCCCGACACCTCGCGGCTCGGCGCCTTCGTGGTCGCCGAGCGCATCCGGCGCCGCATCGAAGAGCGCTTCGCGCGCGGACGCTCGGTAGTCACGGTCTCGGGCGGGATCGCCGTCTTCCCCGACGACGCCGGCACGCCCGCCGACCTGATCGTGCAGGCCGACGCCGGCCTTTACGGCGCCAAGGCCGCCGGCAAGAACAGGATCCTGCTGCCGCAGGGCGAAAGGCGCCGCTTCCGTCGCCAGATCTCGCCACAGGGCGTCACGATCGGAACCCGCGCCGGCCGCGCTCCCGCCCGCGTGAAGAACGTCTCCGAGGGCGGCCTGCTCGTGAGCCTGCGCGAGGCCGTCCCGCTCGGCAGCGCCGTGAGCCTGACGATCGAGCGCGTGGGGGGGACGCCGGTGGGCCTGCGCGGCGAGGTGGTGCGCGTCGAGCGCGTGCCGGGCGAGATCGAGCCCGCCTTCGACGTCGGCGTGCGCTTCCTGGACCCGGTCGAGGCCGGCCCGCTGCTCGCGGGCGCCTGAGCGCGGCCCGGTCCTCGCGCCACCTCCATGGGCGGCCGGTGGCTCGACCGCTGCTTCGAGGTCGAGGTGCTCTTCGGCGAGCGGGAGCGGCTGTGGTAACCTCTTTGGTTGGAATGGTGAAGAAGCCCATCTGGCCGTGGCCGGCCGCGGCCCTGGCGCTCGCCGTTTCGAGCTGCGGCGGCGGCGCCGGGCCCTCCTCGCCCTCGACCTCGCCCACCCCGAGCGTTCCCACCTACTCGGTCACCGCGACGGTCTTCTACGACCAGAACGGCAACGGCCAGCTCGACGGAAACGAGAACGCTCGCGTGCCCGGGGTCGACGTGGTGATCGGGACGGGGACCGGCCGCAGCGCCACCGGGAGCGGCCAGGCGGTCGTCAGCGGCGTCCAGCAGGGGACGCTCAACGTCGCGCTGCGAACCGAGAGCCTCCCCTACTACTACCAGCCGCTCGCGCTGCCTTCGATCCAGGTGCCCGGCACGAACGACGTGCGCGTCGCGCTCACGCTGCCGATCGGCCGCAACAACCCGAACCTCTACCTCGGGCTCGGCGACAGCATCACCGACGGCACGGGCTCGAGCGACGGGCTGGGCTACACCAGGAAGCTGCAGGACCTGCTCGGACCCCACTTCGGGCGGGCCGAGGTGCGCGAGTGGGGCCGCCAGGGAGACTCGAGCGCCGAGACGGCCGAGGTGACGCGCCCCACGCTCAGCTGGTTCAACCCCGCCTATACGCTGATCCTGCTCGGCACCAACGACTGGCACGATCAAGCCTGCCAGGGCCGGCCGGCCGCGAGCTGCTACACGGTCGCCGAGCTGCGCTCGATCGTGCGCGACGTGAAGAGCTGGGACAGCTTGCCGGTGCTCGGCACGATTCCCCCGGTCAACCCCGCGCGCGCGCCGGAGAGCCGCAACCGCTGGTACGACGACATGAACGTGCTGATCAAGGCGATGGCCGCGCAGGAGCAGGTGGCCGTCGCGGACCTGAACGCCGAGATGAAGGCCGCGGGCAACCTGTCCGCGCTCTTCGCCGACGACGTTCACCCCAACGACGCCGGCTACCAGCTGCTGGCCCAGGCCTGGTTCAAGGCGATCACGCGCGGGCGCGCCGCCGCCACGAGCGCCGGCGCGCCCGGCTTCGGCTTTCGACTCTTCTGACGAACGCCTGACGCGAGGCTCCGGCCCTCGCCCGCCGGCCCTGACAGCTTTGTTGTCGAGCGGAGGCGCGACCGACATTTCTGTAATAATGGGCGCATGCCGCCCCGAGCGCCCGACGCGCGCCAGCTCTCCGACCTGCTGGAGCTCAGCCAGACGCTCGGCGCGACGCTCAACCTGCGCCAGGCGCTGCAGCGGGTGCTCGCGATCCTCGAGGAGAGCCGCGGCACGCTCTCGGGCACGATCGTGCTGCGCGAGGAGCCTACGTCCTCGGACCTGGTAGTGGAGGCCGCGAGCGGCGCCGGCGGCTCGGTGCGCAGCGCCCGCTATCGGCTCGGGGAAGGCATCGTCGGGCGCGTGGCGCAGAGCGGGCGGACCGTGGTGGTGCCGCAGGTCAGCCAGGAGCCGCTGTTCCTCGACCGCTCGGGAGTGTTCAGGCGCTCGGGGCGCAGCGAGATGAGCTACGTGTGCGTGCCGATCCGCGCCGAGCACCGCACGGTGGGCGCGCTCGGCGTGGCGCTCGCGTACCAGAAAGACCGCTCCTACGACCACGAGGCCAAGTTCTACGGCCTGGTCGGCTCGATGATCGGGCAGGCGGTTCGCGTGCACCAGCTGGTGGAGGCCGAGAGAAAGCGCCTGCTCGACGAGAACACCAAGCTGCGCCGGGAGCTCACCGAGCGCTACGACATCCGCAACCTGGTGGGCAGCAGCCGGCCGATGCAGACGGTCTACGAGCAGGTGGCGCAGGTCGCCCCCGCCAACACCACGGTGCTGCTGCGCGGCGAGTCCGGCACCGGCAAGGAGCTGGTGGCGCACGCGATCCACTACTCCTCGCCGCGCGCGAAGAAGCCCTTCGTCAAGGTGAGCTGCGCCGCGCTGCCCGAGAGCCTGATCGAGTCGGAGCTGTTCGGCTACGAGCCGGGCGCCTTCACCGACGCGCGCACCGAGAAGAAGGGGCGCTTCGAGCTCGCGCAGGGCGGCACCATCTTCCTCGACGAGATCGGCGAGCTGGTCCCGGCC
>CAZMRX010000127.1:0-12922 GCA_964568755.1 uncultured Acidobacteriota bacterium
ACTGGACCGACGACGGCAGCGTCGCCGCGCTGCGCTACAACCAGTGGAAGGTCACCTTCCTGCGCCAGAACGCCCACGGGCTGCACGTCTGGATCGAGCCGTTCGAGGTGCTGCGCGCCCCACTGCTCGGCAACCTGCGGAGCGATCCGTTCGAGCGCGCCGAATACGAGGGCTACGGCTACAACCAGTGGTTCGTCGAGCACATGTTCCTGTTCGCCCCGGCCGGCGCCTACGTTGGCCAGTGGCTGCAGAGCTTCAAGGAGTTCCCGCCGCGCCAGAAGCCCGGCAGCTTCAACCTCGAGCGCGTGATGGAAGCGGTCATGAGCAACGCCGGCAAGCAGTGACGCGGGCTCGTTCCTAGCCTGCGTCGGCCTGACCGGGCCGCACCCCTGTTGCACGGGGTGCGGCCCGGATGTGTGTGACGGACGGTACGAGCGCCGGCGGCTGGCGTCGCTCGCACCGAGGAAACTCGCCGGCCACCCAGGAGCCGCGAATGCGGAGCACGAGAACGCTGACGGGCGCCCTGATCGCCGGGCTGGTGGTCGGAGCCGTTCGGGCCGAGGCCGCGGACCCGCTGCCGAGCTGGAACGACGGCGCGGCCCGGCGCTCGATCGTGAGGTTCGTGGAGAGCGTGATCCGCGAGGGCGGTGCCGGCTACGTGCCGCCGGCCGAGCGCATCGCCGTGTTCGACAACGACGGCACGCTCTGGGCCGAGCAGCCGATGTACTTCCAGGCGTTCTTCATCTTCGATCGGATCAAGGCGCTCGCCCCGCAGCACCCGGAGTGGAAGGACAAGCAGCCCTTCGCGTCGGTGCTGAAGGGCGACGTGAAGGCGGCACTGGCCGGGGGCGAGCACGCGCTCGTCGAGATGGCGATGGCCACGCACGCCGGCATGACGTCGCAGGAGTTCGACGCCATCGTCACAGACTGGATCACCACGGCCAAGCACCCCACGACCGGGCGGCTCTACACCGAGATGGTCTACCAGCCGATGCTCGAGCTGCTCGACTACCTGCGTGCGAACGGATTCAAGACGTTCATCGTCTCGGGCGGCGGCATCGAGTTCATGCGCCCGTGGGCGGAGCGGGTGTACGGCATTCCGCCGGAGCAGGTGGTCGGCAGCAGCATCAAGACGAAGTTCGAGCTGCAGGGCGGCAAGCCGGTCCTCGTGCGTCTTCCCGAGCTGAACTTCATCGACGACAAGGCCGGGAAGCCCGTCGGGATCCAGATGCACATCGGCCGGCGCCCGATCGCCGCATTCGGCAACTCCGACGGCGACCTGCAGATGCTGCAGTGGACGGCCGCCGGCTCCGGCAGCCGTTTCTGCCTCTACGTCCGCCACACCGACGCGGAGCGCGAGTGGGCCTACGACCGCCAGTCCCACATCGGCCGGCTCGACAAGGGCCTCGACGAGGCTGCTGCGAAGGGCTGGACGGTCGTCGACATGAAAGCCGACTGGAAGCGGATCTACCCGTTCAACCCATAGAGCTGCCGATGACAAGGGCAACGAGACTCCTGGCCGTGGCCCTTGGGGCCGCCCTCTGGCTCGCCTCCGCGACAGAGGCGCGAGCCCAGACCGAGGACATCCTGCCGCCGCCGGTGCCGGGGTTCGAGTCGGTCGTCCCGGAGCTCGTCAAGCAGGACCTCGAGCTCGAGTCGCACTGGTTCACGCTCCACCTCGGGGTCGTGCCGATCCTCGACTACACGTGGTTCACGCAGGACCAGACGAGCGTCGACCAGGTGGGGGTCCAGGAGAACGACCTGGACATCCGCTCGGCACGGATCATGGCCCGGGGAACGATCTTCGCGCACTCGAAGCACGCCCCGCGCTACCTCGTGGCCTTCGAGTACCGGGGCTTCGACAGCGACCCCGACCAGACCTGGAACTTCACCGACGTGGCGCTGACGTTCCCGCTCGGGAAGATCGGCGACGTGACGGTCGGCAAGACCAAGGAAAGCTTCGCCTACGAGATGGTGGGCGACGCCGCCAACCTCCCGCACGTCGAGCGCCTGATGAGTCCGTTCTTCGTGTCGCGAAACATCGGGCTGCGGTGGAACCGCACCGCGGCCGCCGAGCGCATGACCCTTTCACTCGGCGTCTACAACGACTGGTTGACGACGGACCCGACGTTCGAGGACAGCGGCACTACCGTCGCTGGCCGCGTCACGGGCCTGGCGTGGACGGACCCGTCGGGCCGGCGCTTCCTGCACGTGGCGGGAGCGTTCCGCCGCAACGGCGCCGACGAAGGCATGCTGCGCCTCAAGGGCCGGCCGGAGTCGAACGTCACCGACAACTTCGTCGACACCGGCAGCATCCCCGCCTCGCACGCGAACCAGTACGGCCTCGAGGCGCTCTGGAACGAGGGACCGGTCTCGCTCACCGCCGAGTACGACGAGTCCCACGTGGACTCCCCGGAGAAGGGAGATCCGCAGTTCCGCGGCTGGTACGTCACGGGCGCCTGGGTCGTCACCGGTGAGCACCGGCCCTACGACAAGAAGGTGGGCTACGCCCGCCGCGTGATGCCGAAGGGCCGCTGGGGAGCCGTGGAGCTCATCGCGCGCTACGGGCTCGTGGACCTGACCGACGAGGGAGTCGACGGCGGCTCCATGACCAAGTGGTTCGCCGGCGTCAACTGGTGGGCCAACCGGCGCATCCGCATCAGCGCCGGCTACGGCCGCGCGACCCTCGACAAGCTCGGCGCCACCGGCCACACCAACCAGTACTTCACGCGCCTGCAGTGGGTGTACTGAGAAGGTGCTCACAAGGCAAGTCGTGCCGCCGGTGACGAGCCATTCCCTACTGGGCGGCGCAGGTGGCGGGCGCCCTCGTGGGGGCGTTCCTGCTTTCCCTGATCGCGGAGCGGCAAGTCCGGCTTCGACCTCGTCCAGGGCGGCTTTGCCGCGAACGGCTACGCCGAGCACTCGCCGGGCGGCTACTCGCTCCTCGCCGGCTTCGTGGCCGAGGTCGTGCTGACCTTCTTCTTCCTGGTGGTGATTCTCGGAGCGACCGACCGCCGCGCGCCGGCCGGATTCGCCCCGATCGCGATCGGCCTGGCGCTCACCCTCATCCACCTGGTCGGCATCCCGGTCACCAACACCTCCGTCAACCCGGCCCGCAGCACGGCGCCGGCGCTCTTCGCCGGGGGCTGGGCGCTCGCGCAGCTGTGGCTGTTCTGGGTGGCGCCGATCGTGGGCGCGGCGCTGGCCGGGGCGACGCACAAGTGGCTCGCCGCTGACGACGGCCGCTGACGCGGCCGCACGCCGGGCGATCCATAAGCGTTGACAAGCTACTCAGAACATGTTCAAAATGCTGTGATCGACGCATGAAGCCCCGCCTGCTCCTGGCCGAACCGCGAACCCTCGTGCTGGAGGCCTTCGCTCGCCTCCTCGAGCCCGAGTTCGACGTGGTGGGGCGCGCGACCGACGGGGTGCGTCTCGTGGAGGAGGCGCTGCGGCTGCGCCCCGAGCTCGTGCTGATGGAAGTCTCGCTGCCGCGCCACGGAGGGCTGCTCGCGGCCGCGCGTCTGCGCCGCGAGCTGCCCGGCACACGCGTCGTAGTCCTCAGCGTCGACGACGATCCGCGGGTCGCCGCCGACGCGTTCCGCGCCGGGGTCGTGGGTTACGTCCTGCGCAGCGCCCGACCGGGCGAGCTTTACCGAGCCCTGTGGGCGGCCCTGCGTGGGGAGCGGTGGCTGTCCACCGCTCTCGCCAACGGGAGATCGGGCGTCCTGCCGGAGGGGGCGGACGCTCCCGGCCGGGTCGGGCGGCTGAGCCCGCGCAAGCGCGCCGTCATCCAGCTGCTCGCGGAGGGGCACTCGATGAAGCAGGCCGCGGCGGCGCTCGGCATCAGCACGCGCACGGTGGCGTTCCACAAGTACCAGGCGATGCAGGCGCTCTCGGTCACGTCGAGCGCCCAGCTCGTCCGCTTCGCGGTCGAGAGCCGGCTCGTCGTGGCCGGGGGCAACTGAGCGGCTCGGGACGAACCCCCCTCAGCGCCGTCCGCGGCGGAACCAGGTGCGCTCGGAGGTGACGCGCGCGGCGGTGCTGATGGCGCTGATGCCGCGGGGCTTCGCGGCTCCCTCGGCGTCGCGGGCGAGCAGGTACTCCTGGATTCCGCTGCGCAGCAGGAGGCTGCGTCTCACCGAGAAGCCGGGGATCATGTGCGCGAGGTCGAGCTGCGTGTACTGCGGGCCTGGGCGCATTGGCTGCTGCGGGGAGTCGCAGTCCAGTGTCTCGCGGTCGACGATCCGGTAGCGGACCGGCCGCGCGGGAATCTGGCGCCGCGTGGACGTCATCACCAGCGCCAGCGCGCCCGGCCGGCACGCCGGCGTGAGCCGGGCCATCAGCGCGGACACCTGGTCCGGGCGCAGGTAGTCGAAGACGTCCCACGCGAGCAGGGCGTCGAACTGCTCGTCCGGTGCGAGGGGCATCAGCCGCTCGATCAGAGCGGCCATCGCCTCCGGCTTGCGGCTCTCGATCGGCTCGGCGCCCAGCGACCGTTGCATGTCGGCGATCCGCACGCGGCACCCGAGCGCCGACAGGAACTTGATGTTGCCCGCCAGCGGCGGCCCGAGGTCGAGCACGACGTGGCGCGACCCGGGCGGCAGGCTGGCGAGCAGCGACTGGAGCGACGGCGAGCTGTGGGCCGTGGCGGCGGAAGGCGACTCCGGCGCGGAGCGCGACCCCGAGAACCACGCCACGTCTACGGACGAGCCGGCGGCGTGTCGGGCTTCGGCGTCGTGCTGCCGCCCGGCCCGCCGATCTGTGGCGCCGCGGGCGTCGCAACGGGGGTCGCCCCGCGCGGGCTCGGCGCACCACCGCTGCGACCCTTCTCCTGCGTTTCCATGTCGACGCTGCCACGGAAGCAGCAGCCGTCCTCGAGGCCGACCCGCGGCGCCGTGAGATTGCCGAGCATGGTTGCCGTCTTGCGGATCAGGATCTGCTCGCCGGCGAACAGGTTGCCGCGAACCTCACCCGCCACGCTCACCACCTTGGCGTGGACGTCGGCGTCGACCTTGCCCGACTCCCCGACGGTGACGTCGTGGCGCGGCAGGTCGATCTTCCCCTTGACCTTGCCGAGGATGGTCAGATCCTCGTCGCCGGTGATGTCGCCGACGATCGAGATCGACGGACCGATCCCGGCGTGCCCCTCGCGCCGCACCGCGACGGCGCCCGACGACACGGCGGCCTGCGGCATGGCGGCAGGACCGGGACGGACGGATTCTTCTTCGCGCTTGTTCCACATGGCTATCGCCCCCGGACGGTTTGCCCTCAGAGAATCTCCACGGTAGGCCGGCTTCAGCGCGTGTCGATGTGCGCCCGCTCACTCTTCCCGGACGCGGCTCCCGGGGGCCTAGCTCTTGGGGGCCGCCTTCTTGGCCAGGGCGAGCTCGAACGACGAGGGGACGTGCTCCACGACGGTCCAGCCCCGCCCAGCCATCTCCTTCTTCGCGACCGCCGACATCGACCCCGTCATCTGCAGCTCGAGCTTCGTCGCGCCGAGCTCGGCCTTGGCGCGCGTCTCGACCTCGCTCGAGGCCTTGTCGTAGGCCTCGGTCCAGCGCACCCAGTCGACCGGCAGCATCACCACGGCGCGGCCGTCCTTCGTCTTCGCGACCAGCGCGCGCGAGTCGGGCAGCACCGCCACGACCGGCGACTTCTGGTGGAAGCGCGCCAGCATCGCCGCGCTCTCGACGAAGAACAGCGCCTCGCGCTCGGTGTCCGCCTCGGCGGCCGTTGCGACGTAGTCGCCGCAGCCGGGCACGCGCACCGCGCCCAGGCTCGTGGCGAGCCGAGTGTGCAGCGAGACGGTGAAGCCCTTGCTCAGCTGGAGCTGCTTCATGGTGTCGCCGCCCACCCCGAGCTCCTTGAACGTCTGCTCGTTCAGCTTGAGCAGCTCCTCGGGGTCCTTGCTCCAGACCAGGTTGCCGACGCTCGCCGTGGTGCTCACGACCATCGGGACCGGGACCACGACCTTCGCGGCGATGCCGCCCGCCGCGTCGATCTGGCCGATGTCGGTGAGCGCCTTCTTCAGGATCGGGTTGGTGGTGTAGGGATCGACGCCGATCTTCTGCGCCCACCGTCGCGACGCGGAGCTCACGCCGAGCACGGAGTAGGCCATCCCCGTGCCGGCATCGGCCGCCTTGGCCGTCGTGGACTTCGAGTCGCCTTCGGCCTTGTCGTCGTCGCCCGCCACCGAGTCGACGGCCTTGTCGGTGGTGCGCTTCGCCTTGCGGCCCAGGTTGGTGCCGAACCGCTTGACGCCGCCGCCAACGCCCTTGGCCGTGGCTCCCGGGTCCTTGACGGCGGCGGCGAACCCCTTGCCGACGTTCAGCACCGACGTGCCCGCCGCCTTCAGGAACACCTCGCTCTTCGAGACCTTGTCCAGCTCGGCGAGCGCCCCGACCTCGTGCAGCCGCATCACCAGCATCGCCTCACCCTCGGCTTCGAGCGGGCCGTAGTCGCTGGTGATGTCGAAGACGTGGAGGTAGCCCTCGGTCTTCACGCTGGCCGCCACCGTGTGATGCGGCCCCTTGATCTGCGCCGGCTTCAGCAGCTCCGAGGCCTGGAAGGTGCGGGGGCCCTCGTAGGCGGCCGCTACTGCGAGCGCGGCCGCGGCGACAGTCAGCGCCGTGGCGCGACGGAAGGCTCTCATGCTTCTCTTCTCCTGGTAGAGGCCAAGCTTATCCCAGGCGGGCCGCTCAAGGCCTCGGCGCCGCCGGGTCGAGGAGCGCCTTGAAGCGCTGCTCCTCGCGCAGCGGCGCGAGGTCCTCGTCGCGGGCCATCCCTGCCCGATCGGAGAACCCGGCGGCCACCGCGCGCTCGAGCGCGTCGAGCGCCTGCCGCCGCCCGCCGAGGCGCGCTTGCACGCAGGCGAGGTTGTACCAGTAGCCGGGCCGGTCGGGCGCCGCCTCCGTGGCCACGGCGAGCGCGGCCAGCGCTCGCGCGTGCTCCTTGCGGGCGAGCAGCTCGC
Source organism: uncultured Acidobacteriota bacterium (assembly GCA_964568755.1). Classification (GTDB taxonomy): domain Bacteria; phylum Acidobacteriota; class Vicinamibacteria; order Fen-336; family Fen-336; genus DATBSL01. The sequence goes on from CAZMRX010000127.1 coordinate 6,974, forward strand.
GCGTCATGTAGAAGCCGGTCTCGGTGGCGAGGGTGTCGAGCAGCCGCCGGCCGACGACCCCCTCGTAGCCCGCGGCCGCGGCGTGGCGGCGCAGCTCGTCGAGCTGCACTTCGGCGCGAAACGCGGCCGCGAGCAGCGGCGGGTCGGACGCGAGAAGCCTCCGATACGCCTCCGCCAGCGTGCGCGAGGCTCCCTCCTCGTAGCGGTCCCAGGCGCGCTCCTCGCGCCCCGCGGCCTTCGTGGCGGCGAGCGAGGCGACACGGGCGGCTTCCCGGCGCGCCTCGCGGACGTCGGCGAGCCCGTCGAAGGTCGTGGCGGCGCTCTCGAGGCGCCGCAGCGCGTCGAGCGGCCGCGCCTCGGCTTCGAGCGCCCGCGCCCGCGCCAGGTCGGAGGCGAGGCCGGACGCCGCGAGCGCGCCGTCCGGCGGCCGCAGCCCGCTCTTCATCGCCAGGATCTCCAACCAGGCGACGGCCTCCGACGCGAGCTCCGGCGGCATCCACTGGTGCCGGCCCTCGAAGAACACGAGCCGCTCGGACGTGCCCCATTCCCGCAGGCGCGCGTGGACCGCCCGCATCGGGGCGTAGTTGAAGTCGGTGTCGCCCGCCGCTCCGAAGCAGGGAAACGTCACGCGCTGCTTGAAGTGCGGGCTCTCCCAGCGGGACCCGCTGGCGATCACGCCGGCGAGGCCGTCCGTCTTGCGCCCCAGCTCGTAGGCCAGCATCCCCCCGCCCGAGAAGCCGGCGGCGTAGATGCGGCGCGGGTCGCTCGCGTAGCGCCTGTGGACCTCGGGCCACAGCGCTTGCAGCGCCTTCGTGTTCACCTCCATCGGGCCGTCGCTGCGGGTGTCGTTGGAGGAGACCAGGATCCACCCGTAGCTCTCGGCCGCCGCGCGGAAGAGCTCGGCGGCGAGGACCGAGCGCCCGCGCGGGTCGAAGACGAGGAGCGCCGGCCATCGACGCGACGGCGTGTACCCGCTGGGGAGGTACAGCGTGTAGCTCTGGCTCGGGTCCGACTCGCAGCGCAGCCCCTCCACGAGCTGCCCCGGCGGGGACGCCCCGGGCGGCGTCGCGGCTTGCGCGACCGCGAGGGCCGCCGCGGCGAGGAGGGCCGTGACCGGCATCGCCCAACGCTACCAGACGACGAGCGTGCGCCGCGACGGCCCGGGGCGATAATCCCGCGGTGTCCCCCGATCGAAGCGCGCGCGCGCTCCGGCCGCGGCTCGAGGCCGCGCTCGCCAACCTGGCGCTTTCGGCCGTGGCGCTGCTCCTGGCGCTGGTCGCCGCCGAGGCTGGCGTCCGCCTGCTGACGCGCACCAGCCCGTCGCTGCTCGTCGCCGACCCGGTCGTGGGGAAGCGCTTCCTCCCCGGCTTCGCCTCGCGCGTGTTCGTGCCCGAGTGCGACTGCGACGTCGAGCTGCGCTTCAACCGGGACGGCTTGCGCGGACCCGACCGGCCGCACCAGCTGCCGCCGGGGGTGAGACGGCTCGCGCTCGTGGGCGACTCGATGGTGGCTGCGGTCGCCACCGCCGAGGAGCGCACGCTCGCCGGGAGGCTCGAGCAGCTGCTCGCGAGCGCGCCGCCGGGCGCGACGTGGGAGGTGATGAACGCCGGGGTCTCGAGCTCGAGCACCGGAAGCGAGCTGGCGCTCTACCGCGAGGTGCTGTCGCGCTACTCGCCGCAGCTCGTGGTCCTCGTGTTCTGGGTGGGCAACGACCTGGCGGACAACAGCCTGGCGCTGACGCGCGCGCCGCGGCTCTACTTCGACCTGGAACCGGACGGGCGGCTGCGGCAGCTGCCGTATGCCTTCCAGCCGAGCGCGCTCGCGGAGTGGCTCGATCGGAGGAGCCGCCTGTACGTGTGGCAGAAGGCCGCGCTGCGCCAGGTGCGGGCTGGCTTCCGCGCGAGGCGCGGCGTGGTGGACCCGGTGGAGCTGGTCTTCGCGCGGCCGGAGCCCGAGGCGGTCGCCCACGCCTGGGCCATCACCGCAGCGCTGCTGCGCGCGTTCCGGCAGGAAACTGCGGCGCGCGGGGCGACGCTCGTGCTGGTGGCGGCGCCGGCGCCCGCGCAGGTTTACGACGACCTGTGGGCGGAGCTCGAGGGCCGGGCCGCCCGGGAAGGGTTGACGCTCGCGCGCGACCATCCCGAGGAGCGGCTGGGCGAGCTGTGCCGGTCGGCGGGGATCCCGTTCCTCGCGCTCGCGCCAGCGTTCCGGGACGCGGCCCCGCACCGCGACTCGACGCGCCGTCCGGAGCAGCTCTACTACCAGGGCCGCTTCCACTGGAACGACGAGGGCAACGCGCTCGCCGCGGCCTTGGTCCACGACTTCACTCGTACAATGGCCCCATGAAACGCTCGTGGTACGGCCTGCTGCTCTTCGCCCTCCTGGCGCCGGCGTGCAAGAGCGCCCCGAAGGCCCCGCCGGCGGCCCCGCAGCCGCTGCCGGACCTGCTCCGCCCCTACGAAGGGGCTCTCCGCGTCCTGCCGCACAAGGGCGACCAGAAGACGCTCACGCTCACGGCCGGGCAGGCGCTCGCCGGCAGCTGCGACCTGGCCGTGCGCGTCCGCAGCGTCGCGTTCGCCAACGCGACCGTCCGCTTCGGGCTCGAGACCGTGGGCTTGCCGAGGGTGGGCGAGCGCCGCGTGAGCTGCAAGCGCCTGGAGCCCGGGATCGACCTCGCGCTCACGGGGCTGCCCGCGGGTCCCCTCACCGCCGAGGCGACGGCGCTCATCGACGCGGTCCTGCTCACGCCCGAGGCGTACTTGAAGACGAAGGGCACCGCCTTCGAGCGGCCCGCGGGCACGGCGCCGGCGGAGGTCGCGAGCCAGCTGCCGGACGCGAGCGAGTCCGAGCGGCGGCTCGCCCGCGCGGTGTTGGCCTGGCCGCGGCCGCTGCTTTCCGTGGACGCCACGCACCGCGACCCCTCGGGCAGCGCGCGCCACGAGCGCCTGGTCGGCTTCGAGGCCGTCGTGGGAACGGACGGCCGGATCTACACGCCCCAGGTCAAGGTGTCGGTCGACCGCGGACACGACGCCGCGATCCAGGCCGCGCTCTCGTTCTGGCGCTTCGAGCCCGCGCGTCGCGCCGACGGGCCGCTGGGCGCCCGCGTCCCGCGCGAGGTCGTGCTCCGCGTCTACTGACGGAGTTCGACCGCAGCGCTGCAAGTTCGCGTCGCTCCGGAGCTTCTGAGAGATACCTAGACGGAGTTTGGGCACGCCTGCGCCCCGGGTGGTCAATCCCTTTCCCGGGCCCCGGCCGCGGTTGTGCGCCCGATCACACTCCGCGCGCCGTGCCGATCTTCAGTCTTGACTCGCTCGCAAGCGACGGAGTAGCTTTCGCTCAATCAAGCGGGATGGAGTTGTGGCAGTAGCTCTCGTGCGCGGCCTCGGCGCACGGCGTCCGTCCGAGCGGCCCCTCTCAGGTCCTTCCGGCAACGAGGCGCGCAGCGCCCGGTGGACCAGGCCAGCCTGACTGGCCGGGAAGAGGGCCATACATGGGCAGGAACGAGCCGCTCAGCAGGTCCGAGGAGTACGCCGACCGCCGCCTGCGGCTGGCGCTGACGCACCACGCGGAGCCCGCCGAGTCGCGGACGATCGTTATCCGCCAGGGCAGCGGCTGGCAGTCGCTCGCGTTCCTGTTCCTGTGCCTGCTGCTGATCGCCGTGGTGCTGCTGGGCCAGTACGTCCTGCGCGGCATCGACGCGCGGCACCAGGAGAGCGTCGCCTCGCTGGCGCGCGCCGAGCGCAAGATCCAGCAGCTCGAGGCGGGCATCGGCTACGACACGCGCCGCCGCCACATGCTGCTCGGGATGCGCGACCACATCCTCAAGGTGAACCCGCGCGCCTCGGTGGGCGACGCCTACCTCTACGCGCGCCTCGCGCTCGACGCGAGCGAGAAGTACCCCTCGGTCGACCCGCTGCTGCTGCTGGCGATCGGCACCGTCGAGAGCCGCTACGACTCGCAGGCCAGGAGCCACGCCGACGCGCGCGGCCTCTACCAGATCTGGCCCTCCACTGGCCGCATGCTCTCCCGCTCGCTCGGCTGGGACTACGAGGAGCACACGCTCTACGACCCGGAGAAGAACACCGAGGCCGCCGCGCTCTACCTCGACATCCTGTTCGCCGCCTACAACGACCCGCAGATGGTGCTCGCCGAGTACAACGGCGGTCCGGTAAACGCCGGCTACTACCGCGCCTCGGTCGGCGCGCTCGCCGCCGAGACGCGCGATTACGTGCCGCGCGTGCTCGAGCTCTACGGACGGCTCAAGGACCAGTTCGAGACCGGGCCCACGCAGCAGGCGGACGTCGCGGCGAGCGGCGAGAAGCGCGAGGGCAAGGCGCTCGGCGTGCGCTCCTCCGCGATCCTGGGCCGAGCTCCGACCGCGGCGGCCGCAAGCGCGGGCGCTACACCCGGCGCGAGCGACCGAGGCGCGTCCGCGAATCGGGCCTCGCGCTAGGGACGGGCCGCGCGCCGCCGCTTTTCGGGCTTGCGGTCGCGGCGGGCCGGGCCTAGATTGAGGCCGCATGTGTCACCGGGTCCAGTGCACGCGCTGCGGCAAGCCGAGCTGGGTCGGCTGCGGTCGCCACGTCGAGCAGGCGCTGGCAGGCGTGCCGGCGGACGAGCGCTGCTCCTGCCCGCGCTCGCTGCTCGCACGGCTCTTCGGCGTGCGCACGACGCGCACGCCCGTCCCGCCCGGCTCCGGCCGCGAGCCGTGAGCGCCGAGCCGACGGGCGTGCTGGGGGCCCGGCTCGGGACGGACCTGTCGGTCGAGCTGCAGCAGAACCGGCCCGGGATGCTGGCGCGTGCCGCCGAGGCGATCGCCTCGGGCGGCCTGAACCTGGAAGGCTTCGCCGAGGTGGACGGGACGCTCCACGTGCTCACGGCGGACCCGCGCTCGGCACGTCACGCGCTCGAGGCCGCGGGCCTGCGCGTGAGCGGGGAGCGGGACGTGCTCGTGGTGCGGGTCGAGGACCGCTCGGGGGCCGCCGCCCTGGTGTTCGGCCGGCTCGCCGGCGCCGGGGTCAACGTGCGCCACACCTACGTGGCGTCGGGGCACCGGATCGTCATCGCGGCCGGCGAGCCGGGCAAGGCGCTCGGCGCGCTCCAGGCCTGAGCGCGCCTTCGGCCGGCGGCTCAGGAGACGAGCCGGTCCTCCGGGAGCGCCGCGTCGGCCGGCAGGTCGGCGAGCGGCTGGAGCGCCCGGTAGAGCGGCGTGAAGTCGGGCTCGGTCGCGTCGAACAGTTGCTGGAAGCTGTCGATCACGAAGTAGGTTTCCTGGTACGCGTCGATCTTGTAGCGGCTGCGCATGATGCGCACGAGGTCGAACAGCACGCGGCGGGGCTTCGGGCTTCGGACCGCGTGGTCGACCTCGCCCGGCGAGGACAGGATGCCGGCCCCGTAGCTGCGCAGGCCCTGCGGCGTGCGGATCAGGCCGAACTCGACGGTGTACCAGTACAGCCGCGCCAGCCACTGCAGCGCACCCAGGCCCTCGGCCTTCACGCCGCCCCGCCCGTAGGCCTGCATGTAGTCGGCGAACACGGGGTCGAACAGCATCGGCACGTGCCCGAAGAAGTCGTGGAACACGTCCGGCTCGACGATGTACGAGAACTCGTGCTCCTCGCGCAGCCACCAGGTCACGGGAAAGCGGCGGTTCGCGAGGTGGTCGAAGAACACGAGGTCGGGCACCAGCCCCGGCACCGCCACGAGCTGCCAGCGGGTCGCCGCGCCCAGCTGGGCGCTCACTTCCTCGAAGCGCGGGATGCCCTTCTCGTACGGCAGCGCGTGGAGCGCCCTCAGGTACTCGTCGCACGCCCGGCCGGGCACGAGCTCGATCTGGCGGCGGTAGAGGCGGCGCCAGCGGTCCTGCTGCGCCTCGTCGTACGCCGCGTAGTCCTGGTCGAGCGTGTAGTCGGGCCGCATGCGGCCGTAGTCGCCGCGCAGCCCGTGGCTCGA
>CAZMRX010000128.1:0-5845 GCA_964568755.1 uncultured Acidobacteriota bacterium
CGGCCGGCGGGAAGAACTACAGCCTCGCCTTCCCGGACGTCACCACCTGGTTCTACCTCGGCGCGGAGTCGAAGTTCCGCGGCGCGAACGTGCTGCTGGCCACGGCGGGCGTCGGGACCGCGGATCTCCAGTGGGAGTACTGGAACGGGACGAGCTGGCTCAACCTCGAGGGCTCGCTCGGCTGGAACGACGCCACGAACAACCTCAAGCAGAGCGGGACGATCTCCTGGGGCGACGACGCCATCGAGAGCGACCCGATCGGCTGGACGACACTCTCGATCGCCGCCGGCCCGCCGCTCTACTACGTGCGGGCGCGGCTCGCGAGCGGCTCCTACACGACACCCCCGGTCGAGACCGTGATCCGCACCGACATCCTGCTGTTCCAGTACTGCGGGGACATCTCGATCGTCGACGCGACGTTCGCGTTCTCCGTGCCCGCCACTACGGCCGTCACCCTGATGTCGTTCGACGCCGTGGCGGGCGACGCCTCCGTCACGCTCGAGTGGCGGACGGGATCGGAGCTGTCGAACCTCGGCTTCCACCTGTACCGCGGAGGATCGGCCGACGGCCCGTGGACACGCCTGACGGCCGCTCTCATCCCCGGGCTCGGCTCCTCGCCGGTGGGCCGGGCCTACTCGTTCCAGGACAAAGGCCTCACGAACGGCACGCGCTACTACTACCGCCTCGAGGACGTGGACGCGTCCACGCTCGTCACCGCGCACGGCCCGATCTCTGCCGTGCCACAGGCCACGGCGGTGAAGGACGAGCCCGACCCCCGGGGCAACGGCAAGAAGCGCAAGGCTGCGGCCGAGTGGGACTGCCCGGCCTGGGTGCGCAGCGCCTATACGTCCGCCTCCGGCGCAGCCTCGGCGGACGACGTGCGCTGCACGCGCCACGGTGATCCCGAAGCCTCGGCGTTCCGCGTTCTCTCGCGCGATTCGCGCCAGGCCAGCGTCGAGCTGCGCACGGGCGGCTTCTACGCGGTGCACGAGACGGCGGGCGGCGTGCGCGTCTTCGTCCCCGGCCTCGACTTCGCCGACGACCCGGAAGCTCCCGCTCTGCCGCGGCGGCGCGCGCTCGTCGAGGCGGTGGTCGGGCGAAACGTGCAGCTCCAGGGCGTTCGCGCGCTCGAGCTTCTCGCCTTCCCCGGTCTCGTCCCGAGCGCCGTCGGCTCGGGAGAGCTACAGGTCTACTGGGACGGCACCGCTCGCGCCTCGCGCCGCGCCGCGCGACAGCCGCTGCGCGTGGCGAAGGCCGAGCTGGCGCGGCTGGAGCCGAGTGTCTTCCAAGGCGAGGCGAAGAGCGCGGTCGTCGAGCTGCTGCCGCTGCGCTTCGACGCCCAGCGCCGGCAGATCGTGCTCGCGCGCACGATCCGCGCGCGCCTGCTCTTCACCGGCCGCGAGACGGGCGAGAGCGGCAAGGACGGCCGCGGCCGCCGCCGCGCGCCGTCCAAGGACCGAGCTCTGGGCGACGTCCTCGCCCGGCTCTACACCACGAGCCGTGGGCTGCACGCCGCCTCCTTCGAGCAGCTCTTCCCCACGGAGCGGCGCGGGATGCAGGCCTCGCAGCTGCGCCTGCAGCGGCTCGGCGAGGCCGTCGCCTTTCACCTCGAGCCAGACGGCTCGAGCTTCGGCCCCGGCGGGCGGCTCTTCTTCTTCGCCGACGCCGTGGCCGAGTCCACCGCCTACTCCTCCGAGCTCGCCTTCGAGCTCGTCCGCTCGAGCGACGGCCGCCGCATGCCGCGCCGCTCGGCGACGCCGTCGGGCGCGAGCCTTACCGCGGCCTCCTTGGGCTCCACGTCGTTCGAGACGAACCGCTTCTACCAGCCGGGGCTGCTCGACGCGCCCGATCCCTGGCTCTGGGACGCCCTCGCCGGCGGCGTGACGCGAACGCTGCCGTTGGCGCTCGCGGGTGTCGACGCCGGGTCTCCGAGGAGCGCCGAGCTCACGCTTTTCCTCCAGGGGGCGTCGGAGTCCGGCCAGCCGGTGGACCACCACGTGAGCGTGACCGTCAACGGCACGCTCGTCGGCGAGGGGCAGTTCGCCGGCAAGCGTCCGCATCGGATCAGCCTGAGCGTGCCCGCCTCGGTCCTCCGAGACGGAGCGAACGAGCTGGCGCTCACGAACGTCGGCGACACCGGCGTTGCCTCGCTCGTCTTCCTCGACCGCGTGAACGTCGGCTACCCGCAGCGATCGGCCGCGGTCGACGGACGCTTCGAGGGCGCGTGGGACGCGAGCGGTGCCGCGACCGTCGCCTCGGATGCGCTCGCGGCTGCCGTTCTCGACCTGACACCGCCCGCTGCGACCGGTACGACCACTCCGGTATGGCTCGAGGGGTACGAGGTGACGACAGGCGGCCTGCGCTTCCGCGCCGAGGCCGGTCGCCGCTACCTGGCGGTCTCGCAGGCCGGCCTGCTCGCCCCGCGCATCGCGGCCGCGTCGGCGTCACCGCTTCGCGCGACGCAGAACCAGGCCGACTACCTGCTGATCGCGCCACGGGCCTTCCTCTCCGCCGCCGAGCCGCTCGTGGAGCGGCGCGGAGACCAGGGCCTCCGCGCGCGAGCCGTCGCTTTCGAGGAGATCGCCGACGCCTTCGGTCACGGCCAGCCGACGGCCGAGGCCATCCGCAGCTTCCTCGCCTTCGCCTTCCACTCCTGGGCCCGGCCCTCGCCGCGCTACGTGCTGCTCCTCGGAGACGCGAGCTACGACCCCCGGCGCTTCGTCGCGAGCTCGCTCCCGGCGCCGCTGCCCGGCCTCTTTACGAAGACCTCCTACCTCTGGACAGTCTCCGACCCGCTCCTCGCCGCCGTCAACGGCGAAGACTCCTTCCCCGACCTCGCCATCGGCCGCCTTCCGGCGACGACGGCCGAAGAGGCCAGCCTCCTCGTCGCCAAGCTGCTCGCGTGGGAAGAGTCGGCCCAGGGCCTGGACGGCCCCGCCACGCTCGTCGCCGACGACCCCGACCAGGGGGGCGACTTCGAGGCGAATGCCGCCGACATCGCCGACAGCTTCCTGGCCAGCCACGATCCGAGCGTGCTCCGGATCCGCGAGCTCGGAGCACTCACCCGCCCTCGAGTCCAGGACGCTCTCGACTCCGGCCTCTCGTTCCTGAGCTACGTCGGCCACGGCGGAGCCGCCGTCTGGGCCAGCGAGAACGTCTGGAACTCCTGGGACGCCCCGAGCCTCCGGGCCCAGTCCCGTCAGCCCTTGCTGCTGACGATGAACTGCCTGAACGGCTACTTCGTCGCCCCCAGCTTCGACTCGCTCGCCGAGTCCCTCGTCAAGCCCGAAGGCCGCGGCGCCATCGCCGCCTTCTCCCCGAGCGGCCTCTCCCTCGACGCCCCCGCCCACCAGTACCACCGAGCCCTGATGGCCGAGATCACCTCCGGCCGCCACGCCCGCCTCGGTGACGCATTCCTGGCCGCCCAGGCCGCCTACGCCCAGACCGGCCTGATGCCGGAGCTGCTGGCGGTCTATCACTTGCTCGGCGATCCGGCTCTGAGGCTTCGCTAGGTAACTGGTTGATTTATCTATAGATCAGATAAATAATCTCAAGTCTTACTTGAGGTTCTCTCGGGCCGCCTGGTCGGGCTGCGTAACCGTGTTCCCGAGAAGTCGCAGACCCTGGGCAGCGGCACGGTGCTTGCCCCCATCTAGCCCCTAGGAGTGGGGATGTCCGACTTTGTGACAACAGGTGTGCCCGCGTGGCGGACCCTTTGGATGCTCGCTCCGCGCATCCTGGCATGGGTCGGGCTGGCGATTCTCGCGGTTGGAGTCCCTGCGGAGGCCTCCAACACCGGCTACATGACGTCGAGTGTGCTGGTCAATGCAGGAGCCTGCTGGGCGGGCTTCACGATCCCCAACGTCGGCGCGAGCGACAACGTCTGGGCCTCGTGTGCGGCGGGGACGAACAACGGACGGGTCTCCACCTTCGGGTTCGGCATCCCGGGCACGGCGACGATCGACGGTATCCAGGTCGAGGTCGAGGGTAACGACGGCACCGGGGCGACTGTCAACTACACGGTCGAGATCTCCTGGGACACCGGCACCACGTGGATCGCGAAAACCGGGTCTTTCACGGGAGCCGCGGACACCACCACCGTTCTCGGCGGCACTGCGGATACGTGGGGTCGAACCTGGACGACCGCCGAGACCGCTGATCCGACGTTCCAACTCCGCATCCGACGAACGTCCGGGGGTACGCTGCGCGTCGATCGGATTCGCGTGGCCATCGAGTACACGATCCCGCCCGCGAACCTCACCCAGGGGCACTACCGCTGGCGGAACGACGACGGCACGGAGGTCACCGCCACCTGGGCGGCGCCGCAGGACGTCGCGCTCGTGGCTGTTCCGCGAATGACCCTGCGCCGCTTGCGCTTCGAGGTCTCCAACGAGGGCGGAGCGACCGCGACCGGCATCGAGTACCAGCTCCAGGTGGCGCAGTCGGACAACTGCGCCACGGCGAGCTACCAGGCGCCGCCCATCGATTACCTGCCCGGGCCCGGGGATTGGGAGGTGGCCGACTCGTGGCTGTTCGCCGACCAGGACCCGACCACCAACGTCGCGGGCGGGCTGACCGACGAGGCCACGACCTTCGTCGCCGGCATGCTGAAGGACAGCGGCAACTACACGGTCGGCGGCATCACGCTCGCCGGCGACCAGTTCACCGAGGTCGAGTTCGCAGTGAGGGCCAAGGCCAGCGCCGTGACCGGCGCCAACTACTGCTTCAGGCTCTACGACCGCACCAACAACCGCGTGCTCGACACGTACTCGACCTACGCGCAGGCGACCGTCGCGGGCGCGGGGCCGACGCGGGTCCGCACCGGGAGCTACGTGGGCAACGGGACGAGCGGGCGCGCCATCAGCGTCGGCTTCAGGCCGGACGTGGTGATCGTCAAGGGCAACCTGGACGAGTACGCGGTCATCAAGACCGCGACCATGCCGGGCAACATGAGCCGGTCGCTCTTCAACGACAACGCCAACACCCACTCGGACGCGATCCGCTCGATCGACGCCGGCGGCTTCACGATCGGCGCGCTGCCGTACGTGAACACCAACGGAATCACCTATTACTGGACCGCCTTCCAGGCGGGCTCGGGCGAGATGGCGATCGGCACCTACGACGGCAACGACGCCGACAACCGTGACATCACCGGCCTCGGGTTCCAGCCCGAGTACGTGGTCACGATGAGCGAGAACTCCAGCTGGGCCAACCATCGCTTCGCGGCGCAGGTCGGCGACCTGAGCATGACCGTCGAGGGGGGCGTCCTCGGCCCCAACCGGATCCAGGCCCTGCTGGCGGACGGATTCCAGGTCGGCAGCGACGGCGACGTGAACGAGGGCTCCCCGGTCACTCGCTTCCACTGGGTCGCTTTCAACCACGTTCCGGGGCGCGTCCACATCTCGAGCTACACCGGCAACGGCGGCGCCAGCCAGGCCATCACCGCCCCGGGGTTCCCGCCCGAGTACGTGCTCCTGTCGCCCGAGCAGAACTCCCCGGCGTATCAGAAGCCGGCCTCCGTCGGCGCGACGAGCAACCTGTCGCACGCGTGGGGCGGCTATCCGGCCGCCTCCAACGTCACCGATGTGATCCAGACCGTGCTGCCGAACGGCTTCCAGGTCGGGAACGACAACGACGCGAACCAGGCCGCCACCGCCTACTACTACCTGGCGTTCGCGGCCGCGCGCCTCGAGCAGGTCCACACCCGCTGGCGCAACGACGACGGCAGCGAGGCCGCGGCGACCTGGGCCGCGGCGCAGGACACGCCGATCACAGGCCTCTCCGTCGGGACGAAGCGGCGGCTGCGCTTCGAGGTGTCGAACGAGGGCGGCGTCACCTCCGACGC
>CAZMRX010000128.1:5945-12870 GCA_964568755.1 uncultured Acidobacteriota bacterium
CGCGGCCGCTCGACGGCTACGTCTACGCGCAGGCCAGTCTGCCGTCGCTCACACTCGCCGACCATCCCGCGGGGCAGGTGGGAGACCAGTTCTCGACCACGACGCCCGTGACCTCGACGCTCTTCCAGTTTCGCCTGAGCCGCGCGGGAACGGTCAGCGTCGACAACGTGCGCGTCCGCTTCACGACCGGGAGCGGCGTCGCGAACGGCGACGTGAGCGCCGGCGAGCTATGGGAAGACACGAACGGCAACGGGATCTTCGACGGCGCCGGCCCCGACACGCTGCTGCAGGGCGCCGTCGCACCCGTCGCCGGCGTGCTGACGTTTACCAGCAACTTCACTCCGCTGGTGGCCGGAACCAACTACTTCGTGCGAGCCACGGTGGCGAACCTGGCGAGCGGTGACACGACCACGTTCTCGCTCGGCGCCGCCGACATCGACGAGGTGGAGGCGGGCATCGGCGAGCCGGGCGCGATCTCGAACGCGGTTCACACGCAGGATTACTCGACGGGCGGGGACGTCTACTACTCGGTGGGCACGTCGGCCGCCGACCTCAAGACGGGCAACCCCAACATCACGATTTCGAACGGCACGGCCACGCTGAGCGTGGCCCAGACGGGCTACGTCGGTGTGGGCGACGAGATCACGTTCACGGGCCCCACTCGGGTGTTCATCAAGGCGGTGCTGGGTCCGACCCTCTTCGTCGTCCACACTCCCACCGGGGCCCAACCTGCCAACGTGGCGATCCCGCAGGCCGTCACCTCGATCCGCCGCGCCTTCAACTCCATCACGGCCGCCGAGTCCGGGTCGCCGGGCGCTTCGTATCTCACGAGCGCCAACCTGTCGGGCAACAGCCGCCGCCTCACCTGGGTCTGCTACAACGACGGGCCGTTCGCCGTCGCGCCCACCACGACGATCGCCGGCTACACGACCGACGCGACCTACTACATCACGCTCACCGTGGCTGGCGCGTCGGACACCGTGCTCGGGGCCAGCCATCGCCACGACGGGACCGCGGGCAGCGGTGTGGTGGTCGAGGCCGGCGGGATCGGCGGCGGGAATCCGGTGTTCAACATCAGCCAGGCCTTCACGCGCTTCGAGTGGCTCGAGATCGACGGCAACAGCTTCGTCAGCCAGGACGGCGTCTACGTCAACGCCTCGAACGTGCTGCTGCGAAACCTGATCGTGCACCACATCGGAGCCAACGACTCGACCAACTGCCCCAACGCCTCGAACGGCTGCAGCGGCATCATCATCGCGGGCGCCACCAGCGGCGTCCAGGTCCGCAACTCGTTCGTCTACGACTACGGCCAGGACGGGATCGACGCCGCCGGCACGGGCACCGTCATCGCGAACACCACCCTCTTTCGCACGCTGCAGTCCGGCGAAGGCCTGCAGGTCACGGGTGGCACTGTGACCGCCGAGAACGTCCTGTCGCTCAGCAACAACGCGGACTACTGCGCCCAGGACTTCTGCGCGGGCACCCTCACCTGCAACAACTGCATGTCGTCGGACGGAAGCGGCGACAACTTCCCCGGGACCGGCAGCGTCATCAACCTCACCCCGGCGAACCAGCTCGTCTCGACGACGCCGGGCGCCGTCGACCTGCACCTCAAGTACGGAGCCGACGCGATCGGAGCCGGCAAGGACCTTTCGGGAAGCTTCACGGACGACATCGACGGCGAGACGCGCGTGGCGCCCTGGGACGTCGGCGCCGACGAGCGTCAGGGCTCGGCCGGCCAGATGCTCGTGAAGACCGGCACCTACACGGGCAACGGCACCGACAACCGGGCGATCTACGTGGGCTTCCAGCCTGACGTGGTGATCCTGAAGCGCGACACCGGCACCAGCGCCGACGACTACCACGGCGTCGTGCGTACCTCGACGATGTCGGGCACCAAGGACCTGGACTTCGCCGGCATCGCGCTGTTCGCTGGAGGGATCAAGTCGCTCACGCCGACCGGCTTCGTGGTGGGGACCGACGCGCGGGTCAACAGCTCGCTCGCCTACCACTGGATCGCGTTCAAGGCGGCGCCCGGCGAGCTCAAGGTCGGCAGCTACACCGGCACCGGGGTCGACAACCGCTCGGTCACCGGGGTCGGCTTCAGCCCCGACTACGTGATGCTGCTGCCGCAGGCCGCCCAGACGCCGGTGCACCGCACCTCGGGCATGACCGGCGACGTGAGCTACGACTCCGACGCCACCAACTACATCGACCGCATCCAGGCCTTCGAGGCCGACGGCTTCCAGGTCGGCTTGAACGCCGGGGTGAACCAGAACGGCGGCACGTTCCACTACGTGGCCTGGAACAACACCCCGGGACGCGTGGCGATCGGCACCTACGCGGGCAACGGCGTGCCGAACAGCGGCACCACGCAGCAGATCGGCGTCGGGTTCGCACCCGAGTGGGTCTTGATCAGGCGAAACGACAACACCCGGCCGTGGGTGCACAAGCCGGCCTCGACCGGCGTCAACACCAACTACAGCATGTACCTCGCCGACTTCATCGGGACCAACAACGACATCCAGTTCCTGCAGGCGAGCGGCTTCCAGGTCATTGCCCAGGGCGAGGGTGCCACCGACCGCGTCAACCAGACGGGCGTCACCTACCACTTCGCGGCTTTCGGCCCGCACGCCACGACCACGAACTACCGCGCGATCGGAACCGCGGCGCCCTATTCGACCGGGACCATCGAGGCCGCGAGCGGCTCGGTGACGATCACGGGCGCGGGCACGACCTGGGTCGCCGCAAACCGCGGCCGCGGCGACGTGATCACGATCCCCTGCAACAACCCGCCGACCTGTACGGGCGGCACTCACTACACGGTCCTGTCGGTCGACTCGAACACCTCGCTCACGCTCACCGGGGCCTTCACGGGAGCCTCCAGCTCCGGCCTCAGCTACCTGATCCGCCGGCAGTTCACTACGCTCGCGGCCTGGGAGAGCTGCATCGACGCGAGCGGCGCCTGCGGCTACTTCCCGGTGGCCAGCTCCAGCCTGGTGGCCGACGACCGCAAGGAGGTCGGGATCGCCTACAAGGACTCGACCTTCGTGCTGGGCGCGAACCTGCAGATCGACGGCTCGACGACGGACGCCGCGCACGACATCACGCTCACCGCGGATCCGGGCAACCGGCACCACGGCGTCGCCGGCAACGGGGTGATCCTGGATCTCGGGGGCTTCTCGATCCGCGCGCCCGACGCATACGTCACGTTCGAGTGGCTCGAGCTGCGCAACGGCAGCCCGCGGGGGTTCCACCTCTCCACGCCGAACGCCACCCCGAACAACAAGGTGATCCGCAACTGCCTGTTCGCGAGCAGCGTTGGGGCGCCGATCTCCTGGTTCGCTACCGGCATCGCCGCCCAGATCTACAACAACATCTTCATCGGCTCGGACCCCGCCATCGACGTGGACGCCTCGACCGTCACCATCTACAACAACACCTTCTTCAACCTCGTCAGCAACGCCGTGGTCTCGAACGCCGGCTCGAACGTCACGCTGCGGAACAACCTCGCCCTCGGCTGCAGCGGCGGCTGCTACACCGTGACCGGGCTCCAGTCCTCGAGCAGCAACAACATCGCGAGCGACACCACCGGCACCACCCACAGCCCCGGCGGCGGCGGCCTCGACAGCTCCGTGGCCACGGCCAGCCCCACCAGCTGCCCCGGCGGGAACTGCGTCGGCTTCACGAGCATCACCGGCGGCAGCGAGAACCTGCACCTGATCTCGACCACCTACACGAACCGCGCTGTCGACACGGGCGTCAGCCTGGCCAGCATCTTCTTCCGCGACGTCGACAACCAGGTCCGGCCGCTCACCGGCTGGGACATCGGCGCGGACGAGCGCGATGCCACCACCGCCGTCAAGCTGGCGGGGTTCACGGCGCGGCCGTTCTCGGGGGCGGTGCGGGTGGAGTGGGCGACGGCTTCCGAGCTCGACAACCTCGGCTTCCACCTCTACCGCGGTCTCTCGGCCTCGGGGCCGTGGATACGGCTGACGCAGTCGCTGATCTCGGGCCTGGGCTCCTCGGCGCAGGGGCGCAGCTACTCGTGGCTCGACACGGGCCTCAGCAACGGCGTGCGCTACTTCTACCGCCTCGAGGACGTCGACAATCGCTCGAAGGTGACGTCGCACGGACCCGTGTCGGCGGTGCCCGACGCGGCGCTCGCCGACCCGACCGAGGGCCAGCGCGAAGAGGACGGCGCGGAGCGCGCGGACGACAAGGGCCGCGACACGAAGACGGCGATGGACGCCTGCCCGGCCTGGGTGGCCGCGGCCTACGGCGAGACGGCGCCCTCGGACTCGGCGCCTCTGCGCTGTACCCGGCACGGCAAGCCCGAGTCGGTGGGGCTGGAGGTCGTGTCCTCCAGCACCCGCGGCGCGGTGCTCGAGCTGCGCACCGACGGCTTCTACGCCGTGCACGAAGCGGACGGCAGCGTGCGGCTGTTCGTGCCCGGCTTCGACACGCCGGCGGACCCGACGGCGCCGGCGCTGCCTCTGCGGCGTGCGCTGGTGGACGCCGTCGTCGGGCGGACGGTCGTGCTGCAGTCCGCGGAGCCCCGCGACCTCGTCGCCTACCGCGGTCTGACGCCGGCCGCCGTCGGAGTGGCCGAGATCGAGGTGAGCCGCCAGGGAGCGATCCGCGGCGCGCGTCGCGCGATCCGTCCCGCTCGAGCCTCGCGCGGGTACGTCCCACAAGACGTGGCGCGCCTGCTGGAGCCGGTGTTCCAGGGCGAGGTGAAGAGCGCCGTCGTCGAGCTGACTCCGTTGCGCTACGACGGCGGCAGCGGCCAGCTGGTGCTCGCGCGCCGGGTCAGGGTCCAGCTCTCGTTCGCCGGGCGCGACCTGTCGGAGACCGGCCGCGGCCGCTTCGGGCGCAAGCCGAAGCGCGAGGAGCCGCCGGCCTACGAGCTGCTCGCGCAGCTCCACACCACGAAGCGCGGGCTCCACGCCGTCTCGTTCGCGCAGCTCTTCCCGGCCGGCGCTCCCGCCATCCCGATGGCCCACCTGCGCCTGCAGGTGCAGGGCGCCTCGGCCGCGTTCCGCGTCGAGCCCCAGGGCGCCTCGTTCGGGCCCGGCAGCGTGCTCTACTTCCACTCCAGCCGGCTGCCGGCCTCGACCGACTTCTCGAGCGAGATCGCCTGGGAGCTGGTCCGCTCGAGCGAGGGCTCGCCGATCGCGGTCGCCAGCGCCGCTCCCACGGGCCCGCCCGTCGCGTCGCCCGCCGGCCGCGCGTTCCTCGAAGCCGACCGCATGTACGTCCCGGGCCTGGCCGACGCGCCGGACGTCTGGCTCTGGGACGGGTGCGTGTCGGGAGGTTCCGTCGCCAAGACGTTTGCACTGCCCGGCCTCGACGCGTCCTCGCCACGCGACGCCGAGCTGACCGTGCACCTGCAGGGGGCTTCGGAATCGGGCCTGGCCGTGGACCACCACATCCGGCTGTCGCTGGGCGGAGTGCCGCTCGGCGAGCTGCGCTTCGCCGGCAAGCGCGCGTTCTCGGCGGTTGTCCCGGTCCCCGCGGGCCTGCTCCAGGAAGCGACGAACAGCCTGGAGATCCTGAACGTCGCGGACACGGGCGTCTCCTCGGCGGTCTACCTCGACCGCTTCGCGATCGCCTACCCGCAGCTTGCGTCGCTGCACCAGGGGCAGTTCGAAGGCACCTGGGCCGAGTCGGGCGCGGCGACGGTTGAGGGCGCCTCCGGCCCGGTCGCGCTGCTCGACGTGACGGAGGAGCCCGCCCGCTGGCTGACGGGCTTCGAGCTGGCGCCGCCCGTCCTGCGCTTCGAGGCCCAGGCCGGCCGGCACTACCTCGCAGTCGACGCCACCGGCCTGCTCGCGCCTCGCGTGCAGGCGCCGCCCGCGTCCACGCTCCGAAGCGCGCTGAACCAGGCCGACTACCTGCTGATCGCGCCCGTCGCGTTCCTCGACGCCGCGCAGCCGCTGCTCGAGCGCCGTCAGGCCCAGGGCCTGACCACGCGCGCCGTCGCCTTCGAGGAGATCGCCCAGGTCTTCGGCCACGGCCGGCCTTCCGCCGAGGCCGTGCGCGACTTCCTTGCCTTCGCCTTCCACTCGTGGAGCCGGCCGTCGCCGCGCTACGTGCTGCTGCTCGGCGACGCCTCGTACGATCCGCGCAACTTCATGGGCACCTCGAAGCCGGCGCCGCTCCCCGCGCTCTGGGCGCAGACGGCCTTCCTCTGGACCGTCTCGGATCCCGCGCTCGCCGCGGTCAACGGCGACGACCTGCTGCCCGACCTCGCGATCGGGCGGCTCTCGGCCGGCTCGGTCGAGCAGGCGCAAGCCCTCGTCGCGAAGCTGCTGGCGTGGGAAGACTCGGGGCAGGGCCTGACGGGACGCGCCGCGATCGTCGCGGACAATCCCGACGCCGGCGGCGACTTCGAGGCGAACGCGAGAGACATCGCCCAGAGCTTCCTGGCCGACCGCAGCACGAGCCTGCTGCTGCTGCGCGAGCTCGGCGCCGGGACGCGCCCGGCGATCCGGGACGCCTTCGACGCGGGACTCTCGCTCATGAGCTACGTCGGCCACGGCGCCGCGGCGCTCTGGGCGAACGAGAACATCTGGAACATGCGCGACTACCTGAGCCTGCGCCCGCAGTCGCAGCAGCCGCTGCTGCTCACGCTCAACTGCCTGAACGGCTACTTCGTCCCGCCCGGCTACGATTCTCTCGCCGAGTCGCTGGTCAAGGCCGAGGGCCGCGGCGCGATCGCCGCCATGGCGCCGTCGGGCCTGTCGATCGACGGTCCCGCGCACCAGTACCACCGCGCGCTGATGAGCGAGCTCACCAGCGGCCGCCACGAGCGGCTCGGCGACGCGATCGCCGCCGCCCAGAGGACCTACGCTCAGACCGGACTGATGCCGGAGCTGCTCTCGCTCTACCACCTGTTCGGCGATCCGGCGACGAAGATCCG
>CAZMRX010000129.1:0-12787 GCA_964568755.1 uncultured Acidobacteriota bacterium
GGCTCGCGGTAGCGGTAGACGCCCTGCCAGTTGACGTCCCAGTCCGGGATGTGGATGAGCCAGCGCCGCGTTCCGTCGGGGAGCGTCGCGAAGGCCTCGAGCTCCTTGCCCAGGTAATGGGCGTGCGGGTAGATCCCGAGCAGCTCGGCTCCCACCGGCAGCACGTACTCGTCCGTCACCACGAAGCGCTTCGCTCCCGGCGGGATGTCGAGGCCGCCGTCGTGCTCGAGCTGGACGAGCATCGGATGCAGCCGCGGCGCCTCGGACGTGAAGTACAGCCCGATCGCGGGCGCCACCGTCTCGGGCTTGCCCGACGGCCGCAGGTGGAGGTTCAGCACTAGGTCCGTCTCGCGGTCGATCCGCCAGGCCATTCCCGAAGGCTCGAAGGCCGGGACGCCGCCCGGCTTCCAGAACAGGAAGTGGCTCTCCGGGTCGAACCCCTCGGACTCCGTCGTGAGCTCCATTCCGGGGAACCCCGGCTCGGGCTCGCGCGCGGCGAGGCGGCGGGCGGCGCGCGTTCGGTCGATCAGCAGGTTGGCGTGATGGACCACCCGGCGGTCCATCCGCAGCTCCATCCCGCGCACGTAGCGCGTCGTCGAGACGGGCGACTCGTAGACCAGGTTCCAGAAGACGTCGGCGCCGTCCGACCGCAGCGCGAACGGGCGCGACGGCAAAAGGACGAGGTCCGGCTCCCCGAGCTGCCAACCTTCGGTGAAGCGGGGTGGCGGCGGGCGGTCCGCGGGATTGCCTTCCGCCGCGCCGGTCTCGACCCAGCTCCGGATCGTCGCGATCTCGGCGTCGGACAGGCGCCGTTCTCCCGCGAGGTCGCCCTTCCCGGGCGCGGGCAGCCAGGGCGGCATGTAGCGAGACGCGGTCACCCGCACGATCTGGCGCGCGTGAGAGCGGACGTCCTGGTACGTGAGCAGGCTGAAGGGGCCGGCCTCGCCAGGGCGGTGGCACACCGCGCAGTTCCTGAGGACGATCGGCGCGACGTCCCTGTTGAAGCTCGGGGGCGGAGGCGCCTGCCCCTCGAGCCGCACCCGCACCCCGAGAAGCGCAACCGCCAGCACGCAGGCCAGGCGCACGGCCGGACGCGTCATCGCGTGTCCGCGATCGAGCACCCCACGGCCGGAGCCGTCTCGCGCGGCACCGGTCTTCCGCCGAGGACGGCCGCGAGCGCCTGCTCCAGGTCGTGGGTGGTCGGGGCCGGCCGCTCGCGGCCGAAATCCAACGTCCGGTCGTCGATGCGACCGTGATACACGAGCCGCGGGCCGCTGCTGCCCGGTGCGAAGACGGCCGCCTCCGGGGTGACGCGCGCGTGTGCTTCCCGCACCAGCGCGTGCTGCGGATCGCGCAGCGGGACGCCCGGATGCCCGTACTCCTCGAGGTGGCGCCGGATCGCCGCCACGGACTCCGTCGGATCGACGTAGACGACGTGGAAGGAAGCTCCCTTGGGGGCGAAGCGGTCGTGGAGTCGGCGAAGCTCCGGCGCGTAGCGATTGGCGATCGGGCAGTCGGTGCGAACGAAGACGAACACGAGCGCTCCGTCCGACAGGCCCACGAGCGGCCGCACGCTGCGGCCCTCGAGGTCGAGCACCGCGACCGACGCGTCGGCGCCGCTCGCTCCATCCCGCGCGCCCGCCGGGGCGACGAGCGGGGCGACGAGCGCCAGTGCGGCGAGCACGAAACGCTTCGGGAAGCCGCTGTCGCACACGCGCGTGTCTCGTTCGAGCGAGCGTAGCGCACGCGTGGACGCCGTCACAAGCCAGGCCGACGCCTCGCGACGCCGCGATCCCGCGGACCTCAGCGCTGGGGCGGCGGCGGCGCGGTGGTGCGCCGCTTCACGAGCTCGGTCGGCAGCACCTCGCGCACCGAGGCGACGCCCGGATCGCGCAGCCGGTCGAGCAGGAGATCCGCGCCACGGCGGCCGGAATGCACAAGCGGCTGGCGAACGGTGGTGAGGCCGAGCAGCTCGGCGATCTCGATGTCGTCGTAGCCGACGACAGAGACGTCCTCGGGCACCCGCAGCCTCAGCTCGTGTGCCGCCTCCAGCGCGCCCACGGCCTGCGTGTCGCTCGCGGCCACGAGCGCGCTCGGGCGCCGGGCGCGACCGAGCAGCCGCCGCGCCAGGGCGCGGGCCTCGACGCGCGAGTGCTCTCCGGTCGCACAGTCGTCCGCGCGCAGCTCGAGGCCGGCTTCGCGGAGCGCGCGCTTGTAGCCTCGGTAGCGGTCGCGGCTCGAGGTGAAGCCGAACCCGGGGGCGACGGCATCCCCGAGGAAGCCGATGCGCCGGTGGCCGAGGCCGATCAGGTGCCTCGTCGCCGCGTGCCCGCCCGCCTCGTCGTCCACCACCACGCGCGACAGCGTCGTGAGCGCGGGGTGGTCGCCGTCCACCAGCACCACCGGCACGTGCGATTCGACGAGCGCCCGGACCTCGGCCTCCCGTGGCGCGAGCGAGATGAACAGCAGGCCGTCGGCGTCGCGCCGGCGCGGCAGCTCGCGGAAGCAGCGCGCCCGCTGGTCCAGCCGCTCGACGTTGTGGATCACGAGGTCGTACGAGCTGTCGGCCAGCGACTGCACGACCCCGTTCAGCCGCTCCGACACCGAGGGGCGGGTGGAGAATGGCACCACCACGCCGATCACCAGCGAGCGGCCGGTGGACAACCGCGTCGCCGCCGTGTGGGGCGTGTAGCCGAGCGCGTCGACGGCGGCGAGCACGCGGCACCGGGTGTCCTCCGCGACCGCGCAGTGGCCGCGCATCACGCGCGAGACGGTACCCGGCGAAACCCGCGCGTGCCGCGCGACGTCGCGGACCGTTGGGTGGCGGGCCTTCGTCACCTAGACCGTGCCGCCGGGCTGTGAGCTCGCTCGAGGTGGAGGTCCATCGCACCCGTAATTCGTCCGCGCAGCATCACATAGAATATACAGGCACTAAGTTATTGATTTCAAGGTATGAAATCGGTTTCAGAAATCCCTTGACGTTTTCGTGCCGTCGAAACTATGATCCGCGGCACTTCTGCAACAAAAAGTGAACTCTGGCGGATAGGGTGAAAACGTTTCCTGGGGTCCAGGACCGGGCCGTGGTCGTTCCATAGGTTCGGCCGCGCCTTCAGGGGAGGGTGGCTCCAATGACGAAATACGAAACGCGGCATCTGGCGGCAGCGATGGCCGTGCTGGGGTTGCTCCTGATCACTGTGCCCGGCGCCCGGGCGCAGGCGGTCTACGGGAGCATCGCCGGGACGGTCGCGGATTCCACCGGAGCGGCGGTTCCCGGGGCGACCGTTACGATCACGAGTGCTCAGCGCAAGACCAGCGACAGCGTGGTGACGAACGCCTCCGGCTACTACGAGAAGGGGCGCCTGCTGCCCGGCGCTTACGAGGTGCGCGCGGAGCTCGCCGGCTTCAAGGCCAAGGTGGTCTCGGCCGTGAACGTCAGCGTCGACAGCCAGACCCGCGTCGACGTGGCGCTCGAGCTCGGCGACATCGCCGAGACCGTGACGGTCGAGTCCGTCGAGAGCCAGCTGCTGAAGACCGACCGCGCCGACGTCGCCACGACCTTCGACACCCGGCAGCTCGAGGAGCTGCCCGTGCTCGACCGCAACTTCACGAAGTTCATGCTGCTGACGCCGGGCACCCAACAGCAGTCCTGGAACCACGCCGCCAGCGAGAACCCCCAGGGTTCGGCGCAGACGGTCGTCAACGGCCAGACCTTCAGCGGCACGGGCTACCAGCTCGACGGCACCGAGAACCGCGACCCGATCCTGGGGATCATCGTGATCAACCCGACGCTCGAGTCGATCGGTGAGACCAAGGTCACCTCCCAGAACTACGACGCGGAGTTCGGCCAGGCGATCGCCGGCGTGGTGTCGGTCCAGACCAAGTCCGGGACCAACGAGTTCCACGGCTCGGCCTTCGAGTTCGCGCAGCGGGACGAGTTCCAGGCCCGCAACCCGTTCACCAACCCCACGAAGAACGCGCTGACCGGCGAGTACCTGCCCGACTCCAAGCGCGACCAGTTCGGCGGGTCGATCGGCGGGCCGATCCTCAAGGACAAGGTCTTCTTCTTCGGCGACTACCAGGGCACCCGCAGCAACGTGGGCGGCTCGCGCCTGCTCACCGTGCCCACGGCCGCGGCACGCGCCGGGGACCTGAGCGCGTATGGCGTCAGCATCTACGACCCGGCCGGCGGCAACCCGGCCAACCGGTCGCAGTTCCCCGGAAACGTGATCCCGACGGGGCGGCTTTCGCCGCAGGCCCTCGCGGTGCTGAGCCTGATCCCGTTGCCGAACGCTGCCGGGACGAACAACGGTACCCGCGACAACTACCTGGTCTCGGGCATCGAGAAATACAACTCCGACGCTTTCAACACGCGGCTCGACGGACGCCTCAACCCCTCGGTGAACGTCTTCGCGCGCTACAGCTACGCCAAGTTCGACATCAACGGCCCCCAGGCCTTCGGCACCGGCGGCGGCCCGGAGCTCGTGAGCCTGGGCGGCGTCTCGCAGGTCCGGAACCACAGCGTGGCGCTGGGCACCGACATCACGCTCAACTCGACGACCGTCCTGGACGTCCGGTTCGGCTTCTTCAAGTACGGGGTCGACGTGCTGCCGAACGACTACGGCACGACGCCCGCGACCGCCGCCGGGATCCCGGGCCTGAACCTCGACGACACCTTCAGCTCGGGATTGCCCTTCTTCGAGCTGAACGGCGGCACCGCGCAAATGCGGTTCGGCTCGGGCCTGGACGCGGGCCGCTGCAACTGCCCGCTCTCCGAGCACGAGAAGCAGTTCCAGGTCGTCGCCAACCTCACCAAGGCCCTCGGCAACCACACCGTCAAGTTCGGCGCCGACATCCGGCGCGCCTACAACCTGCGCGTCCCGAGCGACACGCACCGCTCGGGCCAGCTGTACTTCAACGCGGACGGCACCCGCGGGCCGGCCGGCGGCGGCATGGGCCTCGCCACCTTCCTGCTGGGCAACGTCCAGTCCTTCGGGCGCTACGTCAGCACCAGCACCGAGGCCAGGGAAACGCAGTGGCGCGAGTTCTTCTACATCCAGGACACCTGGCGCGCCACACCGAAGCTGACGCTCAACTACGGCTTGCGGACCGACATCATCAACCCCCAGGCCGTGAACGAGCCGGGCAACGGCGGCTGGCTGGACATTCGCACCGGCGAGATCCGCGTCGGCGGCGTGGGCGACATCGACCTGCAGGGCAACGTGAAGAACAAGGTCAACTGGGCCCCGCGGCTGGGCATCACCTACCAGATCAACCCGAAGACCGTGATCCGCGCCGGCTACGGACGCAGCTACGACATCGGCGTGTTCGGCTCCACCTTCGGCCACTCCGTGACCCAGAACCTGCCGGTGCTCTCGGCCCAGAGCCTGAACCCGCCCAACAACTTCGACAGCGTGTTCAACCTCGCGACGGGTCCGTCGGCACCGGTGTTCCCGGCGGTGCCGCAGAACGGCCGCTTCCCGCTGCCGAACGGGGTCTTCGCGCGCCTCTTGCCCGACGAGCAGAACCTGTCCCACGTCGACGCGTACAACGTGACGCTGCAGCGCGAGCTGAGCTCCACGTACTCGGTGGAAGTCGCCTACGTGGGCAACCGGGGCAAGGGGTTCTTCGGCGACAACCCGGCCACGAACACCAACCAGCCCACCATCGTCGGCTACGGGACGCTCAACCAGAACCAGCGCCGGCCGTTCTTCGCCGGCGCCGTCCAGACCGTCGACGGCCTGAGCGGCGCCTACGGCTGGACGCAGGGCATCGACTACTTCAGCAACACGGGCGAGAGCCGCTACAACGCCTTCCAGGCGAAGCTGACCCGGCGCTTCCGGGACGGCTACTCGCTGCTGACCCACTACACGTACCAGAAGGCCAACAACAACGACGGCGACTACTTCTTCATCGACCCCGACGTGAACTGGGGCCCGGCCAACTTCATCCGCACCCACGTGTTCGTGCTCTCGGGCGTCGCGGAGCTGCCGTTCGGCAAGGGCAAGAGGTGGGGCAGCGACGCCTCAGGGTTCGCGGAGGCGTTGCTGGGCGGCTGGCAGCTCAACGCCAACGTGACGATCCAGAGCGGGCTGCCCTTCAGCGTCTGCTACCGCGACAGCGGCGCCGACCGCGACACCGGGCCCTGCCGCGCCGACCTGATCGGCGACCCGGACACGGGAAGAGGAGACGGCATCTCCAGCCCCTACTTCAACGTGACGCCCATCGGCTCGCCCGGCAGCGCCTTCGGCCGTCCCGCCGCGGGAACCTTCGGCAACCAGCCCCGCAACGAGCTGCGCGGGCCGGGGTGGTGGAACGTGGACGCCTCACTGTTCAAGCGATTCGGGCTCGGGGGTTCCAGGAACTTGGAGCTGCGCGTCGAGGTCCAGAACCTGTTCAACCACATCAACCTCAACAACCCGGACTCGGAGATCGGCGTGCCGGGGAACAACAACGCCAACGCCGGCTTCATCACCAGCATGGCGCCGAATGCCCTGCCGCGCTTCCTGCAGTTCGGCCTGAGGTTCCAGTTCTGACAACCTGAGTCGCGCTCCGGCGCGCACGGGCAGGGGAGGAGGGCTACCCGCCTTCCTCCCCTTCTTCGCTGGGACTCGCCGGGCGGCATCCGCCTGAGCTGAGGCGGCGAGCGCTAGGTTGGGTCGCTCCGAGTCCACGACGCCCACCTGACTCAGGGCTCGATTGGTCACGCTTCGCTCCGCCATGAGCTGCGCCATGTCGTCGGCCAGCTCCGGCCGCGCCTTTGACGCGGGGCTGGTACTGGTCCTTGTCGATCTCGAACACCACCCCGCCCGCCACGGAGGCCCGCACGGTGGGCCTCCATGGTAGTCGGCTGCGGTTCTCATCCGGGTCGGAGGAATCATTGCGATCCGTCCACCGGAATCGAGGATGGTGGTCCTGGTGCGGCAGCGGCCCGACAGGGGGCGTAGAATTCGGCAGCATCAGCGAGCACAAGGAGCAAGGTGGGCCTGGCGGCGGGTCAGCGGCTGGGACCGTACGAGATCACGGCACCGCTCGGCGCCGGCGGCATGGGCGAAGTCTGGCGCGCGCGCGACGCGCGCCTCGGCCGGGACGTCGCGATCAAGGTGCTCCCGGCCGAGGTAGCGGGTGACACGGAACGCCTCGCCCGCTTCGAGCGCGAGGCCAAGCTGCTTGCATCCCTGAATCACTCCAACATAGCTCACGTCTACGGCTTCGAGAGCGCCACTCTCGCCGACGCATCGTCCGTTCACCTCCTGGCGATGGAGCTCGTCCCTGGCGAGGATCTCGCAGAGCGGCTGAAGCGCGGTGCGATCCCGGTGGACGAGGCGATCGCGATCGCGAGGCAGATCGGCGAAGCCCTGGAGGAGGCCCACGAGAAGGGCGTCGTCCACCGCGACCTGAAGCCGGCCAACGTCAAGCTCACGCCGGATGGCAAGGTCAAGGTGCTGGACTTCGGCCTCGCCAAGGCCTGGGAGGGTCCCGGCGCGGCGCCCTCCGACCTCTCGCAGTCCCCCACCCTGGCCCACACCGGAACGGCTGCCGGGATCATCCTCGGTACCGCGGCCTACATGTCGCCCGAGCAGGCCCGCGGCAAGGCGGTCGACAGGCGGGCCGACATCTGGGCCTTCGGCGTCGTGTTGTGGGAGATGCTGACCGGCCGGAGGCTCTTCGTCGGCGAAACCGTGAGCGACGTGCTGGCGGGAGTGCTCAAGAGCGAGGTGGACTTTGCGGCGCTGCCGGCCGAGGCGCCGCCCGCGGTGCGCCGGCTGCTGCGGCGCTGCCTCGCGCGTGATCCGAGGAACCGGCTGCACGACGTCGCGGATGCCCGCCTCGAGCTGAGCGAAGAAACGCGCGCTGCGGCCGACGAGCACCCGACGCCAGACGCCAGGCCTGCGCGCTGGCGTGCGGTCGCTGCCGGCGCGGCGCTGCTGATCGTGGGTGGCCTCGTCGGTGTCGCCACACGGGGGCCGCGCGCCGTTCCGGCCGCGAGTCCAGCCGTGCGCTTCACGGTCGTGCCACCGGGCGCAGGTGGCCGCATCAAGACGCTGAGCCTCTCGCAGGACGGAAGGCGTCTCGTCTACACGCTCTCGTCCGAGCCGCGCCTGCTGGTCCACGACCTCGCCGCGTTCGAAAGCCGGCCGCTCGCGGGCACGGAGGGCGCCACGGCGCCCTTCTTCTCGCCCGACGGCGACTGGATCGGATTCAAGCAG
Organism: uncultured Acidobacteriota bacterium; assembly: GCA_964568755.1. GTDB lineage: Bacteria > Acidobacteriota > Vicinamibacteria > Fen-336 > Fen-336 > DATBSL01. The sequence goes on from CAZMRX010000129.1 coordinate 8,208, forward strand.
GCGGGGAAGGTGCGCAAGATCGCGCTCGACGGCGGCGACCCGGTCGACGTCTGCGACCTGCCGGAGAACACGCCGGGCCTGGCCTGGGGACCCGCGGGCGCGATCCTGTTCAGCCCGGCGTGGACCAACGTCGGCCTTTGGCGGGTGAGCGCGAGCGGAGGCCAGAGCGAAGAGCTGACGAAGCCGAATCGCGCCAGCGGCGAGTCCGGCCACTTCTGGCCCGACTTCCTTCCCGACGGCCGCGCGGCGCTGTTCACGATCTTCGGCGGGAAGGGCCTCGTCGACTCCAAGGTGGGCCTCGTCGATCTCGAGACGCGGCGTTACGAGGCGCTCTTCGAGGGCGCCGCCCCCCGCTACCTGCACTCCGGGCACATCCTCTATTACCGGGGCGGCGTCTACCGGACCGTTCCGTTCGACCTTGCACGGCGGCGCGTCAGCGGTCCCGAGTCCGCGGTGCTGCCCATGGCCCGGCGCCTCCACTCCCTGGGCGACAGGGAGAGCTACGTCGCGCTCGGCCGCGGAGGAGTGCTGGCCTTCGTGGAGGGGGATTCGTCGATCGGAGAGCCCCTGTCGCGGCTCACCTGGGTGGCGCGCGACGGACGTCGCGAGGACCTGCCGTTCGAGGGCTACCACCATCTCCGCGCCCTGAGCCTGTCTCCTGACGGGACGCGCGCCGCGGTGGGCCGCGTCGAGCAGGGTCAGATGCAGGTCCACGTCTACGACCTGGCTCGGGGCACGGGCGAGGCGGTGACCCGCGACGGCCAGAGCTTCTCTCCGGCATGGCATCCGGACGGCCGCAGCCTGTCGGTCACCTCGCAGCTCCACGGCAGCTTCGACGTGCGCCGCGCTTCAGCCGACGCTCACTCGGCGCCCGAGAACATCGTGGCGACCGACGCTGACGAGGGCGACTGGCGCTGGGCGCCCGACGGCGCGTCCGGCGTCTTCAGGGCCTGGTCGCCCGTGTCGGGGACGGACCTGTGGCGGGCGGGGGGCGACGGCAGCGAGCCAGCGCCGCTCGTGGTGTCGCCCCTGGAGGAGGACCATGCCACCTTCTCGCCGGACGGCCGCTGGCTCGCCTACCTGTCGGGCGCCTCGCTCTACGTGGCCCCCTACCCCTCGCTCACGCCTCGCGTGCTCCTCGCGCAGACCGCGCAGAGCCCGCGCTTCAGTCGCGCCACGAGCGAGCTCTTCTACGTCGAGGCGGGTCGCCTGAAGGCCCTGCCCTACGAGGCGCGCGGGGGCGCCTTCCGCCCAGCCTCCGCCGTCCCTCTCTTCGAGATCGGGCCGCTCGCCCCCTTGTTCGACGTCTCGCCCGATGGCCGGCGCTTCCTCTTCCTCGCGAGGCCCCCCGGCCCGCCGGACCGCGACGTGATCCGCGTCGTGCTGAACGGCTTCGAGGAGCTGCGCGGCCGCGCGCCCGCCGAGGGAACGCCCCCGTGAGCGGCGATTCTCACGCTCGCCTGTTGCTGGGCCGGTTGGGGTGGCGGGGGGCGGCGGTTGGGCTTGGTCTCCATAGGGCGGGCGGACCCTGGCCGTCAGCGACGTCGGGTCGGCCCAGGAGATCCTGCTCCTCACGACGGGAGAGCCGCCCGGCTCTTCGAGAAGGACGCGAGCTCTCCCATCTCACGAGCGCCGGTGAGGATCCCGCGGCGAGCGTGAGGCGCGGCGCCGGTCATCCACGCCGACGCGCTCGACGCCGTCGAGGCCGCCGCGAGGCAGGGCGGCAAGCTGGCTTCTGATTGAGTACCATCTCCGCGCGGATGATGCGCCCCTGCGAAGGCGGCCGAGCCTGATCGGCCGGACGCTCGCCGGCTACGAAGTGACCGGTGTCCTCGGCGCCGGCGGCATGGGCCAGGTCTACCGCGCGACCGACAACCGGCTCGGGCGGGAGGTCGCGCTCAAGGTGCTGCCGCCCGGGCTCGCGCTCGTCCCCGAGCGCCTGGCTCGCTTCGAGCGCGAGGCACGGCTGCTCGCTTCGCTGAACCACCCCAACATCGCGCACCTCTACGGCTTCGAGAGCGCGCTCGCCGGCGACGGAACGCTCGTGAACGTCCTCGCGATGGAGCTGGTCGAGGGCGAGGACCTGAAGGCACGGCTCCGGAGCGGCGCGATCCCAGTCGCCGAAGCCGCGGCGATCGCCGTGCAGGTCGCGGCGGCGCTCGAGGCGGCGCACGACAAGGGCATCGTGCACCGCGACATCAAGCCCGCCAACGTCAAGCTCACGCCCGAGGGGAAGGTCAAGGTCCTCGACTTCGGCCTCGCCAAGGCCTCGCCCGGCGAGGAGGCCGCGGTCGTGTCCTCGACCGACTCCTCGGAGTCGCCGACGCTAGTCGCGACGGCCACCTCCGCCGGCATGATCGTGGGCACCGCGGCGTACATGTCGCCCGAGCAGGCGCGCGGCAAGGAGGTCGACCGCCGCACCGACATCTGGGCGTTCGGCGTCCTGCTGTTCGAGATGCTGACGGGCCGGCGGCTCTTCGAGGGCGAGACGATGACCGACGTGCTCGCGGCGGTGGTGCGCCAGGAGATCGACTGGAGCACGCTCCCCCCCGACACGCCTCCGCACGTGCGACGACTGCTGCGCCGCTGCCTCGACCGCGACCCGCGCCGCAGGCTGCGCGACATCGGCGAAGCCAGGGTGGCGCTCGGCGGCGAAACGTTCGAAGCCGAGGCGCCGCCGCTCGAGCTCGAGGCCGCGGTGGGCAGCGAGCGGCGCGCCCGCGCGCGCGAGCGGCGGGCCTGGGCGGCGCTCGCGGCGGGGCTCACGGCCCTGGTCGGCTACCTGGTCTTCGAGCGTGGCGGCTCGCCCGGCGCCGCGCACACCGCCGTGCGCTTCGTGCTCGAGACGTCCCCCGGGTTGGCGTTTCCCGACCTCGATGCGCCGGCCATCTCGCCGGACGGCCGCCTCGTCGCGTTCACGGGTCTCGAGCCGGACGGCAGCCGGCGACTCTGGCTGCGCGCGCTCGACGCGCCGGAGGCCCGGCCTTTGCCGGGCAGCGAGGGCGCGGGGAATCCCTTCTGGTCCCCGGACAGCGCGGAAGTCGCCTTCACGGCGGCTGGCGAGCTCCGGAGGCTCGCGCTCGCGAGCGGCAGCGCGCTGCGCCTGTGCCGGCTGCCTCGGGAGCGTTTCACGGGCGGCACGTGGAACGAAGCCGGGACGATCGTCTTCTCCGCGGGAGGTCCGAGCGCGACGCTCTACCAGGTCCCGGCCGCGGGCGGCGACGCCAGCCCGCTCACCGCGCTCGACGCGTCGCGGGCCGAGGCGGGGCACTGGTGGCCGCAGTTCCTCCCGGGCGGACGCTCCGTCCTGTTCCAGGTCGGCAGCGCGCGCGAGGCGAGCGCGGGCCTTCACGCGCTCACGCTCGACGCGCCGCAAGAGCGGCGGCGCGTGCTGCCGGAGCGGGGCCGCTTCGTGTACGCGGCGGGCCACCTGCTCTCGGTCCAGGGAGGCACGCTCGTGGCCCGGCGCTTCGACGCGCGCCGGCTCGAGCCGGCCTCGGCGCCGGTCCAGCTCGCCGCGGGCGTCGCGACCTGGGCCAACGACCCGCGCTGGGGCTGGTTCTCGGCCGCGGCGGACGGGCGGGTGGCGTGGCTGTCAGAGCGCGACGACACCGTGCGCCTCGAGTGGATCGACCGCAGCGGAGCGCCGCTCGGCGCGCTGGGCGAGCCGGGCCGGTACTCCCAGATCGCGCTCTCGCCGGATGGCCGACGCGTCGCCGTGGAGGTGCGGGACGCGGAGGGCCGCTACGACATCTGGCTGATCGACGTCGGGCGCGGAGTCGCGAGCCGGCTCACCAACGATCCCGCGGACGAGCGCGACCCGGTGTGGTCCCCGGACGGACGCGAGGTCGTGTTCGCGTCGAACCGGGGCGGCGACCAGGACCTGCTGCGCAAGAGCCTGCAGGAGACCGAGCCCGCGGCGCCACTGCCGGGGGGAGCCGGCGCCACGCAGGCGGTGGACGAGGTCGCCGAGAGCTGGCCGGCGGCGGGAAACACGCTCGTGTTCCTGACGCTCGGCGAGCCGCGGACGGCGTGGGCGCTCGCGATGGACCAAGCCCCGCCGGCCGAGCGGGTGGTGCAGGGACGCAGCGGCATCGACGAACCGCACGTCTCTCCCGACGGCCGCTGGCTCGCGTACGTCTCGACGGACTCGGGGCGCCACGAGGTCTACGTCGAGCCGTTCAGGCGGCGCGGCGAGACCGTGCGCGTCTCGAGCGACGGCGGCGGCCAGCCGCGCTGGCGCCGCGACGGGAGCGAGCTCTACTACCTGTCGCTCGACGGCCGGCTCGTGGCCGCGAGCGTCCGCGAGGGCGCGGCCGGGCCGCAGGTCGGCGCGCCGGCGACGCTCGTCCCCGCCGAACGGCTCCGGGCGCTCGTCCAGGGTCCCGACTACGACGACTACGACGCTGCCGCCGACGGACGCCGCTTCCTCGTCAAGCGACCCGTCGCGCCCAGGCAGCCGCAGCGGATCCACGTGCTGGTGGGCGGGCTCGCGACCGTCCCCGGACGCTGACGCGCCTCAGGCGCCCGTGAGGATCCCGCCGTCGAGCGTGAGCGTGGTGCCGGTCATCCACGCCGAG
>CAZMRX010000130.1:0-1807 GCA_964568755.1 uncultured Acidobacteriota bacterium
GGTCGCCACGCAGCAGGACGATCGTGAACTCGATGGAGATCCTCGTGCCGTCCTTGCGCTGGGCGGGCACAGCCAGGACGTCCCTCGTGTAGCGCGTCCGGCCCGCGCGCATCGCGGCCTCGTAGCCGACGCGGTGACGCTCTCGCCAGCGCTCGGGGATGATGATGTCGAGGGGCTGTCCAATCGCCTCGGAGGCGGGATAGCCGAACATCTCTTCGGCCCCCTGGTTCCAGAGGCGGATCACGCCCTCACGATCGGCGAACAGGATCGCGCTTCCGGATTGATCCACGATTCCCCGGCACAGCCAGTCGTGCAGTGACTCGTTCATCGATCGGGTCCTCGTGCTCAGCCGATTCCCCAGATCGCGATCGTCCCGCCCCGCCGCGCCAGGTCCGCCCGCAGGTCCTCGGCGAAGAGGTGGCCGAACCAGGAGTGCCGGCGACGACCCACGACCACCGTCCGGCACCTCTGCGCGCGGGCCAGCCTGAGGATCTCGTCGGCCGCGGCTCCGGGGGCGACCGGGCCACAGAACCGGGTGGTGAGAGCGCTCGAGCTCAGGCCAGCTCGCCGCAGCGACTTGGTCGCCTCATGGAGAAGGGCTCCGGCTTCCCGCTTGCGGTCGCCGACCCACCGTCTCTGTTCGGCGCGAAGGGAGGACGCAAGCTGATCCTCTGTCCGAGGATCGGCGCCGCCGCCGTGCTCGAGCAGGCTGGACGGAAGCTCGGGAAGGACGTAGGCGACGCAGACCCGGAAGCCCCGACGGCGGCCCAGCAGCTTGCCGACGTAGGTGACCGCACGGCTCGCCGCCTCCGACTCGTCGAGGACGACGAGCAGGCCCCGATCGCCCGCCGCGGAGCGGCGATCGCGGCGACGGAGAGAACGAGCGACTTTGCTGGCACGCGCGGCGCCGGCTCGGCTGGGCTGCCGCCGTGGCCCTCTGCTCAGAGCGGACGACGGCTCCGGCCGGACGTCTTCCTCGCCGGCCAGACCGGCGTTGAAGAGCTCGATCACACTCGGCGCACTGGCGACAGCCACGGTTTCTCTCCCCCCTAGGGCCACAGACGGCCCTCGAGATCCTGCGGGCGGAATGGCCCCGGATCGGCGATCAGCTGGCGCGAGGCACCTCGATCGCCATCCGCAACTCCCCTTGGGCAATCCTCTATCAACACACCTCCGACGCTCCCTCGGCATTCGAGCCGGACGGGCTTCGATCTGTTTCGGAAGAGCATCGCACCCGGCTCCTGTTGCGCGAAGGTGCAAGAAACGCGCCGCGCCTGGCGGAGGGGCGCCTCCCGCATGCGGCGGGAATGCGGAGGCGGCCAATCGCTGCGGGTCAAGACCTTACGCGTGCCGGTCCAGGCTCCACGCTCGGCATCTGCCGCAAGGCCTGAGCCCCAACCTGAAACCTCTCCCCTTCATTCTGAAGTAGGCCCGCGCGGCCAGCGGGCGCCCATCGCGTCGGTCTCGTCCCTTAATGCGTTTGCATCCCATCGGTTCGGAGGAGATCCGCTGCTGGACAGCGGCTGGCCCGCCTCTTGCTGTTGGTGATGATGGTCCGCTCCAGCGGCAAGGCGACTTCTGCACGTTCCATCCGGCGATGGGGGCGCGCTTGAGAGCTGCAGGCGGATCCTGCGAGGTGCAGCATGGACCAGGCCCCGAGCTACGACGCCGACGCTCGATGTGACCGCTGCGGCGCTATCGGCGCGCTCGACCTCGGCGACCGGCGGCTCTGCGAGGAGTGCTGTGGCGCCTTCGGGTCCTGCTGCCTCGAGTTCGGCGCCGACGACCTCTGGCGGCGAGACGAGAA
>CAZMRX010000130.1:1817-12783 GCA_964568755.1 uncultured Acidobacteriota bacterium
TCAAGAGCCTCGGTGCGGAGGATGTTCGATCGACAGGGTCAGGGCAGAGCCACGGTCACGAGGATCGCGCAGTCCCGGAGATCCTCCACGGTGTGCTTCTCCTGCGGCGCCAGTGTGACGAGGCCTCCCGCGAGGACTTCCTCCTCGCGGTCCCCGGCGAGATCCTGCCGACCAAGGGATCGCGCGTCGTGCAAGCTGCCGTGCTGCGCACGCGCGACTTCGTCGCCGAGCGCTGCGACAAGCCGCGGCCCGGGGCGCGGTACGGCAGGAGTTACCCCCCCACGAGCATGCGCAGCTTGCCACCTTCGACGGCGGCGAGGCGGGCCCCCGCACGAGCCGCAGGCGAGCTGGACGAGCCTGGGGAACTCCTGGGGGCCCCTCCCCCATCGGAAACACTAAAGGACGAAGGAGCAAAGCCATGAGACACGCGTTCGCCCTGGCCCTGGCCGGGGCTCTCAGCCTCACCCTCGCCCCCCGGACGGCCCTCGCCCACTGCGACACCCTCGACGGCCCCGTCGTGAAGGACGCCCGCGTCGCCCTCGACGCGAAGGACATCACGCCGGTCCTCAAGTGGGTGAGTCACGAGAAGGAAGGCGAGATCCGCGAGTCCTTCCAGCACGCGCTGCGGGTGCGGACCCTGGGCCCCGAAGCCCGGGCCCTCGCGGACCGGTACTTCTTCGAGACGCTCGTCCGCGTGCACCGCGAGGGCGAGGGAGCGCCGTACACCGGGCTGAAGCCGGCCGGGACCGCGGTCGATCCCGGGATCGCCGCGTCCGACACGGCTCTCGAGACGGGGTCGGTCGATCTCCTCGTGAAACTGCTGACGGAGGAGGTCGATAAGGGTCTCCGCCACCGCTTCGCGGAAGCGGCCGAGGCGCGGAAGCACGCGGCGGAGAGCGTCGAGAAGGGACGCGAGTACGTGGCGGCCTACGTCGAGTTCATGCACTACGCCGAGCGGCTGCTGCTGAACGCCTCGAGCGCCGCCTCGCACGCGGAGCACGGGAAGCCGGCGGAGCACGCCCACTGACCGGCGGTAGCCGCCGGGAGGATCGCATGGAAGCCAAAGTGTTCTCCGAAATCGCGCGCTACCAGGCCGACAAGCACGTCCACGTGCCGGTCTTCAACGGCGAGCGCACCAAGGTCCTGCTGCTCTGCCTCGCAGCGGGCCTCAGTGTCCCACCTCACTCGCACCCGGGCTTCGAGGTCACGCTTCAGCCGCTCCTCGGAAAGGCCGTCCTCCCCGGCGAGGACGGCCAGGAGCTGGTCCTGGAGCCCGGACAGCTGTACTTCGTGGACGGCGCCCTGAGCTTCAATCCCAGGAACCCGTACGCCGAGCCGTTCCAGATGCTGATCCATCTCGTCAAGAGGTGAGGCTGCTCTTGAAGAGCGGCACGCGGACGACCGGCGTCGACAGCTACAGCGTCCTGGCGCGCGAGCATCGGCTGATCGAGCGAGTCCTCGAGGCCCTGGCTCGTATGAGCGACGAAGCCCGACGGGCCAGGCAGTTGAACGGCCCGGCCGCCGAGCTCGCCATCCGCTTCCTGCGCGAGTTCGCCGACCGCACGCACCATTTGAAGGAAGAGCGGATCCTGTTTCCGGCCATCACGGCCCAAGGCCACTTCCCCGGTTGTGGGCTGATCAGCGAACACCAGGAAGGTCGCGAGCGGGTGAGCCGCATGGCCGACGCCGCGATGCGGGCGATGAGCGGGGACGAGGAGGCCACCCGGCTCTTCGTGCGTACGGCGCGCTCCTTCATCAGCTTCCTCCGCGATCACATCGCCAAGGAGGATGAGTGCCTGGCCGATGTCGTGAACGCCACGTTCTCCCATGACCGGCATGAGCGGCTTCTCGAGCAGTTCGACGAGATGGAACGCCGGGAGGTGGGCGCCGGCGCCTTCGAACGATTCTCGGCGATGGCTCAGGCGCTCGAGACCATGTACGCGCCGCGAAATCAGGCCCGTCCCTCCTCGGATGGATGAGCCCCGGGCACACGTCGACGCGGACGGGTGCCCTTGACGTCGCTCAGGCTCGCTCCTGATGGGCAACCGGGCTCGGCGTGAGCTCAATCCGGGTCCCGTCGGAGGAAGCCGGCGTCTCCACGCGCGCCACGGTCGCGGGAACCGGAACCAGGAGCACGGGGCAGGTCGCGCGGCGCAGAACGGCGCGCGCCGTCGATCCGGCGCTGCGCGGGGTGACACCCATCACGATGAGGGCGGCCCCGGCCTCGGAGGCCGCGCGCAGGATGGCCTCGTGCGGCGATCCCGACACGACGAGGGCGTCGACGCGAGACGGCTCGAGCGCTCGAGCGGGGACCAGCTCACGCAGTCGTTGCTCGTCCGCTCCCGCGCGGTCCTGGTAGGCACGCAGCTGCCGGAGGGCTCCGCTGGCCGAGAAGATCATGCGGTCAAGCCAGCCCTCCGCCACATGCACCAGGGTCAGTCGTCCGCGGCCGCGTTGGACGAGCCCGACCGCGACATGCAGCGCCGCCTGCGACGCGCGGGTGAAGTCGACCGCGCAGAGGACGTCGGCGAACGGCATCCGGATCGGAGCAGGCAGGGTATGGACCGGCTGAGCCACGACGAGCACAGGGCACGGCGCCGACCGGCCCAGGGCAGCCGGCACGGGTGAACCTGGAACCCTCGATCGCGTCGCTCCGTACTGCGCGCCGACCACGATCAGGTCGGCGGCGCTTCGCCGGGCGTAGGCGGCGATGGCCCTCACCGGGCGGCCCCGCCCGGTCGCGAGCCGTAGCGGGATCTCGTCGTTGGGATCGGCGCCCTTCGGGCCCCAGAGCGCGGCTGCGACGATCACCCCCAGTCCGACGCTCCGTCCGCACTCGGCGCCGCCGGGCGAATTCGGCTCTCCGCCTCCCGACACGTGAAGCAGATGGAGCTCGGCGTGGTGGAGCCGTGCCAGGGTGGCGGCGTAGGCCACGGCGCTGCGCGACCCCTGTGAGAGATCCACCGGGCACACGATCCTCGCGATGCTCTCCATCTTCTACCTCCCCGCAGACTGCGGACTCCGCCCGGGTTGAGTGCAAGAGACAGGCCATCCCGCCCGGAGTGATGCCGGGTCGCAGACGGCCAAGGTGTTTCCGGCCAGCACAGTCGCGCAGAGCGACCGCACCGGAGCTGCGCAGTAGAACTGCCCGTTTCGAGATGCAGAGACGGCGTCGGGGCAGACGTGTCATTTCAAGTGGAAAGGCCCCCTTCCACTGCGTAACCGTCGTGCGCCATCGCGCCGCCAGCCCTGAGTACACGCCGAGCCCCCCAACCCCCGAAGCAGGTTGGCGTTGCGACGAGCATCTCGCACGCACGATTGACCGGCCCGATGCTTGCTTCTTTGTCGTGACGATGAGCGTCCCGGAGGCGTTGATGAGCGGTCAGACCTCCACCGGGTCTCGACTCGAGCAGTCGGGCACTCAGCCTGGGGCGATGCGGATCCCAGCTCGGGCACACCGGGCCGCGAAAGGAAGGAAGAAGGACATGGCACACGAGAAGGCTAGTCACTCCGCGGAGCAGCAGCATGGCGGGTCAATCGAGGTCTCGACGATGAAGGCCCTCGTCTATCGCGGCGTGGGCCGCTACGCCTGGGAGGACCGGCCGAGGCCCACCATCCGCGACGCGGGGGATGCCATCGTCAGGATCACGACGACGACCATCTGCGGAACGGACCTGCACATCCTGAAGGGCGACGTTCCCAGCGTCGCCGAGGGCCGCATCCTCGGCCACGAGGGGATCGGTGTCGTCGAACGTGTGGGAGGCGCCGTCTCCGGCTTCCGCAAGGGAGACAGGGTCCTCATCTCGTGCATCACCTCCTGCGGGAGGTGCGACTTCTGTCGCAGGGGCATGTACTCCCACTGCCGCGCCGGTGGCTGGGTCCTCGGCAACACCATCGACGGCACCCAGGCCGAGTACGTCCGCATCCCGCACGCCGACACCAGCCTCTACCAGCTCCCGCCGCGAGCCGACGAAGAGGCGTTCGTGATGCTGAGCGACATCCTGCCGACCGGCTTCGAGTGCGGCGTCCTGAACGGGCAGGTGAAGCCCGGCGACGTCGTCGCGATCGTGGGCGCGGGCCCGATCGGCCTCGCGACGCTGCTTACGGCCCGGCTCTACTCGCCGGCGGCCGTGCTGATGCTCGACCTCGACCCGAACCGCCTCGAGTTCGCCCGCTCGCTCGGCGCCAGCGACGTCGTCGACACCTCGGATGGGAAGGCCGCCGAGCGCGTCATGGAGCTGACCGGGGGACAGGGCGTCGACGTCGCGGTCGAGGCCGTCGGCATCCCGGCGACCTTCGACGTCTGCCAGTCGATCGTCGCCCCGGGGGGCCGCATCGCGAACGTGGGCGTCCACGGCGGCCCCGTGGAGCTGCGGCTCGAGCGGCTCTGGGCACACAACATCGCGCTCACGACGCGGCTCGTCGACACCGTGACGACGCCGATGCTGCTGAAGATGGTCGAGTCGGGCCGGCTCCGCCCCGAGGCGCTGGTGACGCACCGCTTCCGGCTCGCGGAGATCGAGACAGCCTACGCCACGTTCAAGGACGCAGCTCGCGAGAAGGCCCTCAAGGTGGTGCTGAGCAACGCGTGACGCCGATCGGCCGCCCGCGACATCGGCGAGCGCCGCCTCGATGCGACTGCGCTCCTCGAGTCTTGGGCGGCTCCACCCTGAGCGCGAGCAAGGTCTCATCCTGGCATCGCTGGTAGGGTCTGCCCGTCCAGTAGAGCAAGGCACACACGACACCTCCTTTCGACCTGCATGTGGAGCGTCTGTCCCGCCTCGTCGTCGCCAGTGCGCTTGGCGCCGTCTTGGGCTACGGGAGGGCACGAGGTGGAAAACTCCACCCTCGTCTCGATCCATGGGTTCGAGGGCGGCCCCGATCCGAGCCGCGTGGCGGCGCAGATCGTCACCGGTATCGGTTTCTTGTGGCCGCGGGCCTGATAGTGTAACAGCGGAAACGAGTGAGCGGATTGACGACCGCCGCCAGCGTCTGGGTGACCGCGGCCATCGGAATGGCGGTGGGCGTCGGCTGGATCGGCTTGTCCCTCGCGGCGACCGCTCTCATCTTTCTGCTGCCGCGCTTGGGTCCTCAGCCGCGGCGGAGGGCCCAGGCGCCCCGGAAGAACGGAGGGCCGGCTGTCGGACCCGGCGCGAGAGGGAGCAATGGCTAGCAGCCCGGCGCGGTATCGCGGTGGCGCCACCGAGCGCCGCGCGCTGATCCTCGGGTGCCATGGAGGGGTCGGTCGAGCTGTGCTCGCGCTCCTCGAGACGACCCCCCCCGGCCGCAGGCTGCAAGAGCGGCTCGATGCGGTGTTGCTGGCCGATCGGGAGCCGCCGCCGGGGCCGGCTCTGCTCACGAGCGGCACTCTCCTCCCACCCACGAGCGTCGGTGCTGCCGAGGATCTGGCAGGGCTCGTGCGAGAGCACCACATCACCGACGTCGTCGATCTCTCCTCCATCGACACCGTCGACTGCATGCGAGCGTGCGACGAGCTGGACGCCGACTTCTTGTGCACGAGCGTGGAAGAGTGGCCCGGCCGGGGATCGATCCCGACGGACGAAGCCATCGCGCGGCTCTTGCCTTCCCGGCGCCCGGCCCTTGGCCGGCGCGGACATCTCGTTGGCAGCGGCGCCAACCCCGGCATCGTGAATGCGTTGGTCTTCGCGGGTCTCGAGGACTTCGCCGGCCGCGTCGGGGTTCGGCCCACCACGGCCGAGCTGGACCTCCACGCCGTTCTGATCACGGAGGAGGACACGACGGCGGAGCGGGGCGGACTCGAGGTCCAGGACGTCTTCCCCATGACCTGGAGCCCGTGGCATTGCCTTGAGGAACTCTTCGAGCCGCGGGCGTTCGCCGCCCGCGGAGGTCGGGTCGTCGGCCTCGGCCACCGGCCGACGTCGCGCTTGTATCGCGCGAGGTGCGGCGACCGCTTGATCGACGGGATGGCGGTTCCCCACGAGGAGGTTTCCACGCTCGCTCGGCGCCTCTCCGAGGTGGAGATCGCGTTCCTCTATCGCATTCCCGCCGCCGCCCGCCGCGCGCTCGCCGCGAGGCCCGAATGGAGCTCAGCCGAGCGGTGGCCCATCCGCCGGCTGTACCCACCCTGGACCGAGGCCATCGGCGGTCAGGATCGAGTCGGGGTGCTCCTCTGCAGCCGGCGCTTCGGTGAGTTGTGGATGGGCTTCGATACGAAAGTCGCGGCCGGGCTGGCGCTGGGAACGAACGCGACACAGCTCCAGGTCGCCGCGGGCGTGCTCGCGGGCTGGACGCAGCTCGGTCGCCGGACGGGGATAAGCTTCGTCGAGGATCTCGACTGGCGCGAGTTCCTGGAGGTGGCCTGTGAGGTCCTGGGGCCCACGACCTCCTTCCACGATCCCTCCGCCCACCCGAGATCGCTTTCGGAACGGATCGTGCGAGCCGACGATGACGCGAACGGCGCGCGCTGACGGCGCCGAAGCATCGGGAACCGTGGGTTCCAGCCCGAGCGAGCGAACGTGCGGGATCGGTCGGATCGGCGGTCGGGTAGCGGCCGAGGCCGCGGGGAGCGCGGCACGTGTCGCCGAGGCGACCCGCCGCGTTGGGGGCGGCGCTAGAATGCCTTCGTGGCGCCCTTCGCTCTCGGGATCCTCGCCGCGGCCATGGCTCAGACCTCGACCGCGCCTCCCTCATTGCTCGAGGCGGTCGCGGAACGCCTCCGGGACCGGATAGAAGCGGCCGCCGTCGTTCCGTCCCTCGAGGTGGAGGACGAGCCCGTCTTTTCCTCGGACGTGCTCGCGCGGTTCTATCTGGAGCGCTCCTTTCGTCCGGCTTGGGTCGGTCCGGACGGTCCGCTGCCGCTCGCGGACGAGCTCCTGCGGGCGATCGACGAGGCCGACGAGGAGGGCCTCCACCCCGAGGACTACCACCTCCTGGCATCGCGTGAGCTCATGGACCAGGCGCTCGCGGAGCGGGCCGGGGGACGCGGTTCCACGCCGCACCTCCTGGCCGATCTCGACATCGCCTTGACGGACGCGTTTCTCGTCTACGGGGCGCACCTCGCGGTCGGCCGCGTTGATCCCGAGACCATCGACACGATGTGGCACGCCCAGCTTCGCGAGATCGACATGGTCGCGGTCTTGGGAGATGCCGTCTCGACGGGCGCCGTGCGCTCGAGTCTCCAGGCGCTTCTTCCCCGCCACGCTGGCTACTGGAAGCTTCGCGATGCCCTCGCCCGCTACCGGGAGTTCGTAGCGCAGGGGGGCTGGCCGTTGGTGCCTCCGGGGGCAAAGCTCGAGAAAGGCGCTGCGGGCGAGCGGGTCCGGTTGCTCCGAGCCCGTCTCGCCACGACGGGGGAGCTTTCCGGACCAGCGAGCCCCGCCTTCGAAGACGACCTCGATCGAGCGGTGCGGTCCTTTCAGCGGCGGAACGGGCTCGAGGCGGACGGTGTCGTTGGGCCCCGCACTCTCACCGCCCTCAATCACACCGCGGCCGAGAGGGCGCGTCAGATCGAGATCAACCTCGAGCGCTGGCGATGGCTTCCCCAGGACCTGGGCGAGCGTCACATTCTGGTGAACATCCCGCAGTTCGAGCTCGATGTCGTGGAGGGGGACAGAACGGTGCTCGCCATGCGAGCCGTGGTGGGCCGACCCTACCGACGGACCCCGGTGTTCACCGCGCTCGTGACCTATCTCGTCCTGAGCCCTTACTGGCACGTCCCACCGGGCATTGCCGCGGCCGACATCCTCCCCGCGGTCCGTAAGGACGCGAGTTACCTGGCGACGCGGAACATCAGGGTATTCCAGGGCTGGGGCGCCGATGCCCGCGAGATCGACCCCTCGGCCGTCGACTGGACCGGGGTCGCGGCCCGCAATCTACCCTATCATTTTCGCCAGGAACCCGGCCCCGCGAACGCCCTCGGACGCGTGAAGTTCATGTTCCCCAACACGTACAGCGTCTACCTCCACGACACGCCGTCGAGAGAGCTCTTCGGCCGCGATCGCCGCGCCTTCAGCTCGGGGTGCATCCGGATCGAGAAGGCCCTGGATCTCGCCGAGTACCTTCTCCGCGACGATCCACGCTGGGGCCGGAACGCCATCGAAGCGGCCGCCAGCCGGGGCCGCGAGACGACGGCTCTCATCCCGCGACCCATACCCCTTCACCTCCTTTACTGGACGTCGTGGGCGGACGCCGAGGGCTCGGTCCACTTTCGCGAAGACATCTACGAGCGCGACGCGCTGCTCGCGGAAGCGCTCGCCGAACCTCCCCCGACGGTCAAGTCTCTGGCCCGCAACCGCCGGAAGCGCCGCTGACGGAGCGAGCTCACCCGCGGCGCAGCGGCTTCATTCGGCGCCGTTGAACGCTCCTGCGAACGGCCTGGGCCGTGGCGCCGATGGCGGTATTGATGACGCGCTGCAGGGCCGAGTCCCGCCGCTCCACGACGACGCTCGGCAGACCGCTCAGAACGACCTTGATCGCGCATCGGTGATCGACGCCGCCGCGCGGGCCGTTGACGTCGGAGAGACGCACGCTGACCCGTTCGATGGACGAGGTGAACTTCCCGAGTCTTCTTCCCAGCTGTTGCGCGATCCGGTCTTGATCCCCGCGGTCGAGAGCCGCGCCGAGCACGCGGATATGCGCCGGCGCCGGTATCGCATGCGAGCGTCCGCGCGCGCGCTTTGCAGCTCGCGGCAGTGCCGAAGGCAGCGCTGACCGCGGCGCAGCCGTCCTTCGCGGGCGCCGGCCGCCCCTAGGGCCGGTTGGACCTCGGGGCGCCGTCCTCCCCCGGACACGACCGCCGCCCGGCGGCCGCCGCAAGGGTGGCCGCTCCGTCCGGACAGTCGAGCGCGTTGCCCCGCGACCGAGCTGATCGAGCACGTCCGTCGTCGTCACGATGCCGACCAGCCGCTCGTCGTCGACCACCAGCAGACAGCCGACGCTCCGCCCGCGCATCAGGTTCGCCGCCTGGCGGAGGGTCGTCGCCGGGCTGACGCTCACGACGTCGGTAGCCATCAGATCGCGAACCGAGCGATCGTGTCCTCCCCCCGCTCGCCTCGGGTCACCGAGGTCGCGTTCGGACACGATGCCCGCGAGTCGCGCCCCTTGAACCACCGCCAGATGGCGGATGCCGTGCTGCCGCATCCTGGTCCGCGCGACGCTTGCCAGTTCGTCAGGACCGATGCTGACCACTCCAACGCTCATGACCTCTCGGATTCGCATGGTATCGCTCCTTCGACGGGTGTCGCGCCGCCGAACCCTGTGCCGTCAGGCCGAGGCTGGGGGCGACCTCGGAGATCGGGCGCCGCGAAGGATGGGCCAACGAACTGAACCACCGCGAGGCGACGGCGCTGCAGCCGCTGGATTGTACCCGGCCCGCGCTGGTCGATGGACTTCACCACAGGCGCCCCGGCGCAAGCGGGTGGCGGCCACTAGCGGCCGGATTCAAGATAGCGCGGGAGCAATGGACCAGGCCCTTGGACAGCAGGCTGCCACCCAGAAATAGAGACAGCCCCGAAGGTCTCCAAAGCGCCGAACGATCCGATCAAGCGGGGACTCGCGCCAGGCATCGAGCAGGTAGAGGCGCTACTCAGTTTTCCCCGGCCGCGCACGCGTCCTGAGTGTGCATGTCGATGCAGAAGGCGCACCCGTTGATCTGGGACGCGCGCAGCTTGACGAGCTCGAACAGGGAGCGCTCGAGGCCGCAGCGGTGAAAGTAGCGCTCGAGCGCCAGCATCGCATCGTACGCTTCCGGAGCCATCTCACCCTCGGCTTCGCGTGACTCACTTCCTAGCCTCCCTCCCTGCGCTCTCCACGCCGACGCGCGGCCGACGCCGCGCGCGCGCCGCCCGGGCCGCGCCCCTCTCCCGCTCGACGCCGTCACGATGGCGCGAGCTCCCGGCCTCCGCTCCCCAGGGCCTTGTAGTCCAGGCCGCCGTAGGCCGAAACCGCATCCGCGAGCGAGCGGAAGATCCCGCGTGCCGAGGCGTCGACGAGGGGCGCGCCCAGGCGGCGCAGGAGCGCCGCCGCCAGCTCGAAGCGCGGTCGAGCGTCGCCCGGGGCGGGGACGGCGGGACGGATCCTCTGGACCCGCCGCTCGTAGTTCGTGAACGTCCCGTCGACTTCGGCCCACACGCTCGCCGGGAGAACGGCGTGCGCGAGGTCGAGCGCCGGCCCTTCATGGGTGGCCATGACGGCGATGAAAGGAACGCGGGAGAGGGCGCTTCGGGCTGCGTCCATGCGGAGCAGCTCCGGACCCTGGAGCAGCAGGGCTCGGACGTCGTCCCCCGCGCACGCGGCGAGGACCTGCTCGACGCCCGACCGGTCGAGGCCCAGCTTCAGGCAGCCCTGGGTGTTCGGGTTCTTGTCCGCCCGGATCAGGATCTCGTCTTCACGGACCCTGACCCTGGATTGCGGATCGCCCACGCGAAAGTCCACGAGCCCGCCGACGGCTGCGGCCAGGGTACGGAACGCGAACAGGTCCTCGTTCGTGGACTGAGGCGAGGCGAGGAAGGCCGAAGCGCGGCCCGCTTCCTTCAGGTGGGCGGCAACAGCATCGAGGGCGTCGTCGACGGACACCCCCCGCCAGGCCGAGGAGGCCGCCTCCCTGAGCCGCGCGCCGGAGACCCGAGAGCTGGCGCCGATCTCCTTGTACACCGCCCGCCCCGGATCGCAGAGCCACGAGCGGTTGACGGCGGCGTTACGCCGGCCGCGTAGGCGGTACACCTCGTCGTCGCGGGCGATCCGCGCCTGCGGGGAGGAAGTAAACAAAATCCTATGTTGACTTCCAGGTCAACGTCAATCCCCAGCATGCTGTGCCGAGGGATTGTTGCCTGGCGCCTGCGCTCGGGCCGCGTGGCCCCGACGTGGCCCCGGTAGGTTCGCCACCTACCGACCTTCTAAGTCGTTGATTCTGGTACGCCCGATAGGGCTCGAACCTATAACCTTCGGCTCCGGAGGCCGACGCTCTATCCAGTTGAGCTACGGGCGC
>CAZMRX010000131.1:0-12736 GCA_964568755.1 uncultured Acidobacteriota bacterium
AGCCTCTCGGCCGCCCAACCCGACCCCGAGCGCCAGGATGAACGAAGGCGCCGCCAGGTGGGCCTCGTCCTGGCGCTAGGTCGCGCGGCGGAAGACGACGCGTGTCAGGCGGCCCTCGCGCCGCGCTCCCCGGAGGCAGCCCTCGTCGTCACCCGCTCCCTGGCCCAGCTCGGCACCCGTCGCTCCACGGACTGTTACTTGGACGCGGCCTCTCGCGGCAACCCCGATGCCCGCGCCGCCGCCGCCGCCAACCTGAACTTCCTCGCCCTGAACCTGCACATCGCCCCGGGCGACGCCTTCGCCGCCGCCGAGCGCCTGGCCAAGGACTCCGACCCCACGGTGCGCGCCGCCGCCGCCTCGAGCTGCGTCCTCTTCGACGAGCGCACCGCCAAGAAGCTCCTCACTCCGCTAGCGACGGACCCAGAGCCCGCGGTCCGCACCGCCGCCGAGGAAATCCTGGCGAAGCTGGAGCCCCTGCGCAAGCTCGAAGAAGAGCTGATGTCCCGCTAGCCAAGCGCGCGCGTATGTCGAGCGCGGCCGGTTCTAGCTCCGAAGAGGGTTGGCGATCCGTACACGGCCGAAACTCTGGCCGTGCTGGAGATCCTCGGACAAGACCTGTTCGCATCCGGCGGCCGAAGCCGCGGCGAGGATTAGAGCATCCCAGAACGAGATTCGGTCGCGGCGGCTGCTCACCGCAGCGGCCAGGATCAAGTCGCTATCGACCTGGACCACGGACAGTTGCATCAGTCCTTGCAGCGCCGCCTCCGCCTCGCCCGCGGGAAGGGGCCGCGCGAGCTTGCGGGTGACCGTCACGAAAAACTCCTGGAGGACCTGGGTGCTGATCACCACGGTGCCGCGTTCCAGGGCCTGCTGCAAGGCGTCCCGCGCCCGGGACTGCTTGTCGGGAGAGTCGGCATCGAAGAGGTAGACGAGAACGTTGGTGTCGAAGAACGTCTTACTCGCCATAGACGTCTTCGCGACGCACCCTCCGGCCTCCGCTGCCGCTCCGAGCGGAGCGCGAGAGTCGCAGGATGTCCCGGATCGCCTTGCGGCGGCGCCGATCATCCTCCACGTAGCTCTCGAGTCGCTCGCGCAGCAGGCGGTTCACCGAGGTTCCCTCGCGCAGGGCCCTGAGGCGTGCCTGCTTCAGGAGCTCTCCATCGACGGTTATGGTGAGGTTGGCCATAGCGCATCCACGGGTTCAGTGTAGCACGGGGGCCGGCGACAAGTTGCCCTCCTTACTTCGACCAGCCGAACGGATACAGCCCGTGATGGGCCGCGATGAGCCGGGCATGTGACAAGAGTTCATCGGTGGCGACAGCTTGACGTCAGTTATGTCCGCAGCGTAGTGTGCGCCGCAAAGAGACATCAGCCTGGCTGATTTCTGTCCGTCCAAGGGGCAGCAAGGCCATGAGCAGCGAGCAGATCGCCCACTACCAGGTCCTGGAAAAGCTCGCAGCCGGCGGCATGGGTGTCGTCTACCGTGCTCGTGACCTGAACCTGGAGCGACCGGTTGCAGTCAAGCTGCTGCCGGAGGAGTTGACGCACGACTCCGAACGGCGCAAGCGCCTACTGCGCGAGGCCCGGATCGCGGCATCGCTGAACCACCCAAACATCTGCACCGTTTACGAGGTCGGCGAAGATCGCGGCCGGATCTTCATCGCCATGGAGTTCGTGCCTGGGAGCACCTTGGCCTCGAGACTGGAGGGCGGACCGCTCCCGACCCGCGAGCTCCTGGCGATCGCACTTGAAATCGCTGAGGGTCTGGCTGAAGCGCATGCGGCGGACGTCATCCACCGGGATCTGAAACCACAGAACGTGATGGTCACCCCCAGTGGACGCACGAAGATCCTCGACTTCGGGCTCGCGAAGATGGTGCCCACCGTCGCGGAAGATGCCGCGACGTCTTCCATGCTCAGCAGTGCGGGCCTCGTCGTGGGAACCCTTCCCTATATGTCTCCCGAGCAGGTGCAAGGGGGGGCAATCGACGCCAGGTCGGATGTGTTTTCCTACGGAGTCGTTCTTTATCAGATGGTCAGCGGACGACGTCCCTTTCGAGGGGACACCGCCCCGTCGGTGGCCGCAGAAATTCTCAAGGGTGATCCCGAGGCGCTCGCCGTCATATGTCCGGACCTCCCTCGCGAGCTCGCGCGAATCGTCGAGCGTTGTCTCGAGAAGAGGCCCGAGGATCGCTACCGTGATGCCCGAGAGGTGCTGACCGATCTGCGCACCATCAGGGTGCCAGCTCTCGAGAAACCACAGCGAAGGCCCCTTCGCGGCCTGCCATGGCTGGTCGCCCCGTTGGCGCTTGTCGCGGGCCTGCTCGCTTACGTCCGAGTTCCAAGGGCCCCTGTCTCGAGGCCTCCGGCCACGCACAAGCAGGTGACTTTCTCTGGTCACGCAACGCGCCCGACGATCTCGCCAGACGGTCGCCTCCTGGCATTTGTCGACACTTCGAGCAAGCCACGCCGCGTCGTCGTGCAGGAGACAGCCGGGGGCGGTGGCATAACGGTGTTCGAAGCCCGGGAGGTTATCGACCTTCGGTGGGCCCCTGGTGGTTCGGAGCTCGTGGTCGTCAGCTTGGACCCATCGGGCACCCACCTGGTGCCTCGACTCGGCGGCAACGTTCGGACTATCCAGGAGCCCTTCGGTCACGCCGCCTGGGCGGCCAACGGCGAGTCGTTGGCCCTGGCAACTTACGTACGCGGCAGCCTCGTGTTCGTCCGCAGATCCGGCGAGCTGATCCGCGAGGTTGCGATGCACGGCGACTACAAGTGGGTGTCCGGGATGGATTGGTCGCCGAGTGGTTCGTACGTGCTGCTTTCTGCAGCAAACGGCCGCGGGCAGTCGGCGCTCTGGCTCGTCAGGGTCGCTGACGGCCGAGAGACCAAGCTCCTCGATGTGGGTGATGGGAGCCTGACGGATGTGGGCTGGTCGGAGAGGGAGGGCGGCTTCTATTACCTGCGTGTCAAAGGGAGAACGACGAGCCTCTGGAAGAGCCGTCTGGGGCCGGATGGAACGCTGGCGGACGAACCACAGTTGCTCGAAACGGGTCTGCAGGCCGGCGACACCTTCTCCTTGGGCGGACGAGGCAGGACGCTCGCGTACACACGGCGAACACAGCATTCCACGATCTGGCTCGCGCGAAGAAAGTCCTCAGAGGGCGATGTCGAGACGAGCGCGCTCACCACCGGTACCCATGAGGACTTTCACCCCAGCGTCTCGCCTGATGGCCGGCAACTCGCGTTCGCCCGCATCGCAGGGCAAGAGTCCAGCATCTTCGTGATGCCCCTGACCGGCGGCAAGCCGCGGCGGCTGACGTTCCAGTCAGGGCTGCAGTACGGCCCGGCGTGGTCTCCGGATGGTCAGGAGATCGCGTTCCTCTCCACGGAAGGTGACGGCGCACGTGTCTGGATCGTTCCTTCCGGCGGGGGTACACCGAGGCGCATCGCCGGAACAGCGGCGACCGGTATGGTCGCTCAGTACTTTCATCCGTTGGCCTGGGCTCCAGGCCAACAGATCGTCTACCAGGTTGTCGGTCACCAGAATCTCCACATCTTGGACCCCGCCGACGAGAAGACGCTCTCATTGCTCAAGGCGTCCGAGGAGGAGGCAGGCTGGCTGTTCCAGCCCCGGTATTCTCCGGACGGTTCAACCCTCGCTGTGCACTGGAATCGAGACAAGAATGGCATCTGGTTCGTCGACACGCGATCGGGAGACGTATCCCCGTTGGTGGAGGACCCTGGGTTTCCGCTCGGCTGGTCAACAGATGGCACCCAGATCTTTGCGCTCCATGGGAAAGAGGATCTATCGGGAACCAGGATAGCGATCGTGTCTCTCTCGGGCGGGAAAACGCCGCCGTTCATGACACTGCCGTTCGAGGCAGGCACGGGCTCCGTGATGACGCCCGACGGGCGCCTGATCGCCGTGGTTGCGGCACAGAGCTCGGACGTGTGGCTCTTGGAGGATTTCGACTCGGCTGTCAGGTGAGCGATCCGCGTCGCGGCGTCGACCAGTCAGGCCTTCCGCAGGGCTCGGCCGGGCCGGGCTTCGGTGGCGGATCCCCGCCGCGAAGCGGTGCGGGTCCTCGAAGCTGGCGACGGGGCCCGCCGCTCATGCGAAAACCCCGCAACTCGTCGAGGAGAAACGGCAGCCCATGAGAAAAAGCCGCAAGTCCGCTTTGGACGAAGCAGGGCAGAAGGTTGGGCGACTGTTGCTTCACCTTGGGCCTGGGGAGCGGCAGGCGATCGAAGGGGACGAGGTCTACTTCGTCGAGGCCAGGGGGGACGATACCGAGGTGAGGACTCGGGGGGCGCGGGTGCTGAAGGACGTCAGGCCGATGGGGGTGCTGGCGGCGGTGTTTGTTCGGCATGGGTTGGTGCGGATTCATCGGGACTATCTGGTGAATCCGCGGCATGTACGGCGGGTTCGGCGGCGGGCACGGGGGGACGACTGGGAAGTGACGCTCGATCCGCCGGTGAACGTGGTGCTGCCGGTGAGCCGGAGCGGGCTCGCGGCGCTGTGGGGCGCGTTCGGGGAAGACTGACTGCCTTACTTCGGCCAGCCGAACGGATACAGCGGGCTCGGGAGGTCGTGCGGGCGTCCGGGCGACTGTGCGGCGACGTCCGACATGCTCCGGGGGAGCGCGAACGGCAGGCGTCCCTCGGCGCGGGCGCGGCCGGTCGCGACGTCCAGCAGCGCTCCATCGCTCGCGCCGAAGGTGCCGATGAGCGCTGCCACCTTTTCGCGGACGTTCGTGAGGATGGCCGGCCGGTCGAGGTAGACGAAGACGATGGTCGGCACCCGCGCCGCGGCCGACTGGATCTGCTCGTAGTCCGCGTCGCCGTCGCGGAAGTCCAGGCGTCCCTCGTGCTGCCGCCGGCCGAAGAAGTGGTTCGGGTGCTCCAGCTCCGACGGTGCCGCAACCCTCAGCAACGCAACCTCCGCCTCCTCCAACCGCTCCACCGGTGTGAGGCCGCGCTCGCGGGCCGCTGCGGCGTCGATGCCGTGCAGGTATACCCTCGCGCCGCTCTTGACGGGGATCGCCCCGCGCGCGTTCTCCAGGACCACCAGCGCGCGCCGCTGCGCGGCGTCGCCCTCCGTGCGGAACCCCGCGGAACCGGCCACGCCCGCGGCGGCGTCCGGGTCCACGAACGGGTTCTCGAACAGGCCGAGCTGGACCTTCTGAGTGAGGATGCGGCGGACCGACTGGTCGATCCGCGATTCCGTGACGGCGCCGCTGCGGACCGCCGCGACGAGCTTCGCGGAGTCCTGCGTCCCGCCGAACTGGTCGAGCCCGGCGAGAACGCCCTTCGCGAAGCGCTCCGTGACGCTCAGGGACTCGACGCCCCAGGGCATCGCGATGTCGCGGAAGGTGTGCGGCATGGCACCCGTGCGGCAGTTCTCGCCGCAGTCGTTCGTGATGCCCCAGTCCGACAGGATCACGCCGTCGAACCCGTGGCGCCCGCGGAGCACGTCGGTCAGCAGCTGCCGGTTGAAGCCGCCTCCCACCGGCTCGAGCGGGGCGCCATCGATCCTGACGTCGTGCAGGATGGTGTAGGTCGGCATCACGCCCGCGACCTTCACCGCGAACGCACCCTCGAACGCGCGGATGTGCAGGTCCAGCGCGCCGTCGAGGCGGCTCAACTGCCCGTAGTAGTTGTGCCCGTCGTACCCGCCGACCGCCGCGGCGTAGCCGACCCAGTGCTTGACCACGCAGAGGACGCCGTCGCGCTCGAGGCCGCTCGCGCCGCCCTGGAACCCCTCGACGTAGGCGCGCACCAGGTCGCGCGCGAGGTCGGGATCCTCGCCGAAGGTGCCGTTGATCCGGGGCCAGCGCGGCTCGGTCGCGAGGTCGGCCATTGGCGAGAGCGCCTCGTGGATGCCGACGGCGCGGTACTCGCGGCGGGCGATCTCGGCAAAGCGCCGGACGAGCGCCGGGTCGCGCAACGCGGCGAAGCCGAGGGTCTCGGGCCACTGCGAGAACGCGCCGGCGGCGGTGCTCGCGCCGAGGGTTTGCTGGAAGTGGTGGCGCGGGTCCGTGCTGATGGTGAGGGGCACGCCGAGCCGGGAACGCTCCGCGAGCTCCTGCAGCGCGTTGTTCTGCTCCGCGAGCACTCTCGGCGAACCCGCCAGCCGGGTGATCAGGCTCGTGACGTTCGACGACAGGACGATCGCCTGCGCGGCGGCCAGGTCGTACGCGGCCCCCGTGCCGATGCCGGGACCCCCCATCGGCGCCGGCGCGGTGCCGTGCATCATCGTGCCGGCCTTCTCCTCGAGCGTCATGCGGGCCACGAGGTCCGCGACGCGCTGCCCGACCGGCAGCCGCCAGTCCTCGTATGGGTCGACGGAGCCGTTCCGGTTCAGGTCGCGGAAGCGCAGCCCGTCGACCGTGAGCACGGGCGTGGTCCGCGATCCGATCGGCGGCTGCGACCCGGGGGGCGTCTGGGCTCGCGACAGGACGGCGGTGGCGGCGAGCGACGCGGCGAGGGCGACGACGAGGGCACGCGAGAATCGCATGGGGGGTCTCCTCCGGTGAGCCGGGGGAATGCTAGCCTTCGCTCGCGACGGCCACAAACGTTCGCTACGCGATCATCGCTTCTGTTCCGCAAAAGCGCCCGCGACTCGCAGCGCCAGCGCCGGGGTGTTCGCGTGCGCCATGTTCGACGTGACGGCGATGACGATGCCGCTGTCGCGCGCCGCCGTGAGCGACATCACCGTGCCGCTGGCGAGCTCGCCGTCGACGCTGCCGGGGTTCGTCGCCAACGCGAAGCGCACGAGATCGGACGGCGTGGAATAGAACGCCATCCCGTTCGCGCAACAGGCGAGGTCGCGCATGTACATCAGTCGCCGACCTCGGCTGGGATCGTCATCGGATCTCGGGACATAGAACGTCGCGCGATCTCCGCCCAATGGCTGCGCAGGGGCGAGACCGATCGGCCTGAAGATGACGTGGCGGATGATCGTGAAGAGCGGGAAGTCCTCTTCCGGCTCGCCGATATGCTCGGGACTCCATTCGGCCGCCGAGTCGGCGCCGGTATGGGTCAGCCCGAGCGGCGCGACGGCCGCGGTGACCGCGGACGCGGCCGTGCCGATGTTGAATCGCGTGGCTGGCGTGACGGGGGCCCGCGTCACGATGTCCCTCCAGCCGAACCCTTCGGCCCAGACGACGCTGCCGCCGGCACCGACCGCCACGGACACCCCGGGAAGGTTTTGCTCCAATACGGCTGCGCGCACGAGCTGCCGCGCGCGCTCGACGGCCGCTGCATGTTGCGGCGACGGCGCCGAGTCGACGACCGATGGCACGTCCTGCGACTGCGGGAAGAGAGGCGCAGTCACAACGACCCGGTGGGTCAGAGATGCCGCGAACGCGGCGACGACGACGCCGACGGCAAGCGCCGTGCGGGCGGCCCACGTCGGGAGCCGGCTGCGCGCGACCCTCACGCCGAAGCCGACTCCGGCCACCATCAGCAGCATGCCGATCACCGCGGCGCCTGGCGCGTCGTCGGCGCTGGCCGCATAGATTCCCATGGCCGCGAGGGCCAGGCCGAGGGCGAAGAGGGTGAATGCCTTCACGGGGTTCATCGCAGCGGTTGTCATGCTCGCAGTGTGCCGGAGGTTCGGCCGCGAAGTCCTCACCAAACCGTGAGCACCCGCTGAGATTCGGCTGAGATGCCGCGAAACGCCGCTCAACGAGCCGAGGCCGGGCAGTTGGGGTGGCGCTTCAGCATCGCGCGCAGCGCCGGCAGCTGTCGGAGCAGCGGCTGCTTCAACAGGTGAACGATCACGGGCGGAGGTGTCGCCGGCCAGCGGGCGAGGTTCTCGACGATCAGCGCGGAGCTGAACGTCCTCGCGCACAGGAGGGCCGCCGAGCGGCCGTCGAGGGAGAGGCCGCTGAGCGCGGCCAGGGCGCGGCCCTCGGTGCGGAGGATCAGCTCGACGCGCTCCTCGGCCGAGACCTCGGAGAAGCGGCGGCGCAGAAGCTGCAAGGCGCCTGCACGATTGCGCTCGGGCAGCTCGCGGCTCTGGGTGGCGTTGTAGACATCCGCGATCCGGCGTCGGGAGAGGATGCGCTGGAGCAAGGGCGCGGGCGTCTGCGGGTTGCGGAGCAGGAGCCGCTGGACCTCCGTGTCCTGCACCAGCGCAGGCTTCTCGCCCACCGCGTCCAGGCCGACCGCGTTGCCGTGATGGGCGGCGATGAGCCGGGCATGGGACAGTCCCGCCCGGGGGTTGTCCATCACGGCGCGGACGACGCTGGGTACCGGGTCGAAGCAGAGCGCGGACAGCTCCGGCTCCCCCGCGGTGGACGCGAGGGCGGTCCTGGCGTCCTCGGGCAACGGATGGAGCTTGGTCTCGAAGAGCTGGCGGTGCGTTCCGGAAGGAGCCGCGGCGTCCTCGGGCTCCGCGGGGGGAGGCGCATCGATGGCCCCTTCGCCGGCGAGGCGCTGCAGGATCGGCCAGAGCGCTTCCGACGCCATGCCGGTGATGAGCGCGAGCTCGGCCACGCTGGTGGCGCCGTCGACGCGGGAGAGGACAAACCCCTCGACCGGGGTGAGCCGTACCTCCCCCGTCTCGGGAAGGGGAGTCGCGACAGGCTTCCAGTCGTCTCGCGTGCGTTGCTCCGTACGGCCTCCGTGACCGCCCGGACGGGGGATCGATCCGGGCTCGACCTTGCACGAAGGGTAACCGACGTTTCGGCCATGCCGGCTGCTACGGGCCGGTCGAGAGGGGCGGACTCGGGGGTCTATAATCGACACAATGGGTGCCGACGACGCGGTCCTTCGCGAGTTGGCGAGCCGGTACGTCTGGTGGGAATCGCCGGAGCAGGCCCTCTTGCGCCCTTCCCGGCTGCTTTGCCAGCTGCTGCAGCTGGGAACGGCTGAGGACGTCCGTTCGGCGCGGCGGATCTTCGGAGACGACGCCCTGCGCGACGCCCTGCGCTCGGCCCCTCCCGGCGTGCTCGATGCCCGGTCCTGGGGCTACTGGCACCTCGTCCTGTTCGGGCGCCCCGCGCCGCCGCTGCCGAGTCGGCCCCTGCCGCCGTGACCTTCACGCCCCGCATCGACGTGTTGCCGCCCGCCCAGCGCGCGCTCTGGCCGGAGCTCGAGGCGGTGCCGGGGCGGTACGTGCTCTATGGCGGCACCGCGCTCGCGCTCCGCCTCGCGCATCGCGCATCGGTCGACTTCGACTTCTTCGCACACGATCCCCTCGACCATCGCGAGCTCGAGCAGGCACTCTCGTTCGTCAGGCTGGGGGAGACCGTGCAGGAAGGCCCCAACGAGCGAACCGTCCTGGCGGTGCGCGCCGGCGCGAGCGTCAAGGTCTCGTTCTTCGGGGCCGTCGCGATTGGCCGGGTGGGCGACCCCGATTGGACGGACGACCGTGTCTTGCGCGTGGCATCGCTCCTCGACCTGGGCGGCACGAAGGTGAAGGCCCTGCTGCAGCGGGTCGAGGCGAAGGACTACCGCGATGTCGCAGCCCTCCTCGATCACGGCCTGGCCCTGGCAGACATCCTGGGCGCGGCGCGCGCCCTGTTCGGACCGTCCTTCAACCCTCTCGTGGCCCAGAAGGCGCTCGCTTTCTTCGAGGGGGGCGACCTCGATGCCCTCGGAGAGGAAATCCGCCGTCGGCTGGTCGCAGAAGCCACGCTCGACCTGCGCATCGTGGCGCCATCGCTTCGCTCAAAGCGGCTGGATTGAATCGGGAGCTCGGCGTCGCTGGTCGAACTTGACGATCACGCTCACGTGCCCGTCGATCGCCGCTTGCGTGGATGCCGGTGCACGAGGGACGGATCGATCGCCTCACCGTCGACGCGGGAGAGGACAAACCCCTCGACGGGGTGAGCCGTGGGACGGGGCTCAGGCGTGCGGTGCGCCTTTCACTTCCGGCGCGGAGCGGCTCCAGAGACGGTCCCACGCTCGTTCCTCGTTCCACTCCGGGGTGGGGGCGAAGTACTTCGCGGGATCCTTGAGCTGCGCCTTGATGGCGTCCTCGTTCAGGCCGATGCCGAGCCCCGGGCCGTCCGGCACGGCGACGAAGCCCTCCTTGTCCATGAGCGGCTTCGCAACGCCGGTGACGAGCTCGTCGTACCACGCGTCGTCGACGTTGTGATGCTCCATGACGAGGAAGTTCTCGGTGGCCGCCGCGCAGTGGATGCTCGAGAAGAGCGTGACGGGGTTGCCCGCCATGTGCATCGCCATGCCGATGCCGTGCTCCATCGCGAGGTCGCCGATCTTCTTCGTCTCGAGGAGTCCGCCCGAGGTCGCGAGGTCGGGGTGGCAGATGGAGATCGCCTTCTTCTCGAAGAGGTCCAGGAAGCCCTCCTTGAGGTAGATGTCCTCCCCGGTCAGGATCGGCGTCTTGCAGGAGTTCTTCAGGCGCACGTACTGGTCCGTGTATTGCCACGGCACCATGTCCTCGAGCCACGCCAGGTTGAAGGGGTCGAGCGCCTGCGCCAGCTTGATCCCGTCCTCGATGCCGAAATGGCCGTAGTGGTCGGTGGCGATCGGGATCTCCCAGCCGACGATCCCGCGGATGGTCGCCACGTACTCCTGCAGGACCTTCAGGCCCTTCTCCGTGATGCGGATGCCGGTGAACGGGTGGGGGAGCTGGGCGAAGACGCTGCGGCCGTACTGGTCCCACGGGTCGACGCCCTGACCCCTGGGGTACGTGAGGCCGCCCTCGACGCCCTTCAGCTGGTTGATGCTCACGTCCATCTTGAGGAACGTGAAGCCGCGCTCCATCCGAGCCTTGAGCCGGTTCCCCATCTCGACGGGGTCGAGCGACTGCGGGGTGTCCGCGTACATCCGGACCTTGTCGCGGAACTTGCCGCCCAGCATCTGCCAGCACGGCACGCCCCACGCCTTGCCCGCGAGGTCCCAGCACGCCATCTCGATCGCGACGGCGCCTCCGGCCTGGCGTCCGTGAAATCCGAACTGCTTGATCTTCCGGAAGACCTTGTCGACGTGGCAGGGGTTCTCGCCGAGGACCCGGCTCTTCAGCATGAGGGCGTAGGTGGGGCTCGCGCCGTCGCGCACCTCGCCGTATCCCTGCAGGCCCTGGTTGGTGTCGAGGCGGATGATCCAGCGGCCGCGGACGTTCACCACGCGCAGGTCCGTGATCTTCAGCTGAGTGGGCTCGGACCGCGTGTTGACCCGGCCGCGGACCTCCTGGGCGTCGGCTTCGGCGGCGAAGGCGTGCCGCCCTGCCGCGGCGGCCACAGTACCCAGCCCGAGGCTCCTCAGCGCATCGCGTCGATCCATGCTGCTCCTCCTCGCGTCACGGGGACGCGATCGACCCGTCTTCGTGCACCGGCAGCGACACGAACGGCTTCGTGCCGGCGAAGGGGTACCGGCTGAGCGCCCGCTCGTCGACCTCGATGCCCAAGCCGGGCTTGGTCGGCAGGGGATAGTAGCCGTTCACCATGCGCATCGCGGGATAGCCGAGAAGCTCCTCCCAGAGCGCGTCCTTGCCGTCGGGCTCGACTCCGCTGCAGATCTCCTGCACCAGGAAGTTCGGCATGGCGGCGTCGACGTGAGTGGAAGCCACGGCACCCACCGGGCCTTCGCAGGCGTGTGGCGCCATCAGGACGCCCGAAGCCTCGGCCATCGCCGCCACCTTCCAGAGGGCGCTGATGCCGCCCACGTGGTTCACGTCGACCTGGAGGATGTCGACCACCTTGCCCTCGATCACCTCGCGGCAGCCGTAGTGCGTGACGAGCCGCTCGCCGGTCGCGATGGGCACCGTCGTGCGGTCGGAGATGCGCTTCATCGCCTTGACGTTCTCGGGCGGGCAGGGCTCCTCGACGAACATCAGGTGGAGGTCCTCGACCTCGCGGCAGATCTGGAGCGCCACGGCGGGGCTCGTCTTGGCGTGGAAGTCGACACCGATGTCGATCTCGTCGCCCATCACCTCGCGCAGGGTGCGCAGCCGATCGATCGCTTCCTTGATGCGCGCGTGCGTGTCGAGCCACTCGTAGAAGCCCGGGAGCCCGGTCTTGAAAGCCGTGACGCCGAACTTCCGGGCCCGCTCGCGGATCGCCGCGACCTGCTCGCGATAGGGCGTGTTCGGCGGCAGGACGGGCCGGAGGTGGTAGTAGCCGCGCACGCCGCGGTCGTCCAAGGGGCCGCCCAGGAGCGCGTAGACCGGCCGTCCCAACACTTTGCCCCGGATGTCCCAGAGCGCCTGGTCGATACCGGAGATGGCCGAGCCCAGGACCGGCCCCGAGCGATAGAAGGCGTGGATGTACATCGACTGCCAATGGTGCTCGACGTGCATCGGGTCCTGGCCCAGGACGGCGTAGGACAAGTCGTGCACCGCCTGCATGGCGGCGCCCGCCTTGCCCTCGAGCGTCGCCTCGCCCCAGCCCACGACGCCCGCGTCGGTCTCGATCTTGACGAAGATGTGCGGCCGGTCCCGGGGCAGCACCTTGCTCGTCACGCCGAAGGTCTTCACGCCGGTCACCTTGAGGCGCGGTGCGGCCGGCATGGCGAGTGCGATCTCCTTGACGAAGCAGTCTTCGCACCCGAGCCCGGACGTGGGGCGTTCGGCCTGGCCGAGGGCGGGCGCGGCGAAGCCGGGTGCAGCGGCGGCGCCGAGGAGGGAGGTCTTGAGGAGGTCGCGTCGGTTCATCGCAGGGCCCTCCTCAGCGGGCGATCGTGTGCGTGTCGAGCGCGCGCTCGTCGACGCTCAGGCCCAGGCCGGGCCTGCCCGACAGCGGGTAGAAGCCGTCCACGGG
>CAZMRX010000132.1:0-12715 GCA_964568755.1 uncultured Acidobacteriota bacterium
CGGTTCCGCCGCTACCCGTGGCCATCCGCTGTAGCCTTGCCGGGGGCAATCGCGCTGGGGCTGGCCCTGGCGGTGCCCACGTGGACGGGTGCGCAGTCGGTGCCGGCGTTCTCGGGGCGCTACCGGTTCGTACTGACGATGGCGCCCAGCTGCCCGGCCTCGATGCAGGTTGGGCCCGTCAGCGTCTTGATGGACGTGACGGAGGCGACGGTGAGCGCGGGGTTCGAGGTGTCCGGGAGGCCCGCGTCCACGACGCAGACGCCCGACAACGGCCGCTTCGAGCTGCTGCGCCAGGGCAGCCGGATCCACGGGGCCTTCGGGGCGCGCACGGACAAGCTGGGCCTCGACACCGAAGGCGTCTACCGCGTCTGGATGGAGATCGTGACGGACGGTGCGATCGCCACGTCGTCGAGCGGGCGCGCGCGGGCGAGCGGGACCGCCTTCGGCGAGGTGGAGCTGAGCCTCGCGTCCGACCCGACGGGCGAGCCGGTCGGGGGCGGCACGGGGAACTGCGGTTTCGCGACCACCGGGTTCCAGTGGTCGCTCGAGCCCGCCTGAGGTGATGCGATGAGCCGCCTGCTGCCCGGCCTGACGCTGCTCGCCGCTGCCGCCCTTGCCGCGCCCGCGTCGCTGCGGGTGAAGGCGAGCCCGGCGGTGGCGCCGTGCGTCTCCACCGCGGCCGCCGCTTACGAGCGCGCCAGCGGGCGCAGGCTCGTCGTCGAAACGGCGGCCCTCTTCGACGCCGCCTCGACCGACGGCGCCGACGTCGTGGTGGCCGCGGACGCCGAGCTCCACCGGATCATCGAGGGCGGCGCGACGCACCCGGACCAGGACGTGGACGTGGCCAGCATCCCGTGGGTGCTCGTCGGCTCCGGCGGCACCGGCGGAGCCGGCGTGATCGACGCCCAGTCCCTGGGCAAGGCCGCGACGCGCGTGCGGGTGATGGGCGGTGTCGTCGGGCGCGAGGCATCGCGCGCCCTCGCGCTCCAGGGCCTCGACCCCTCCCGCGTCGCGCGCCTGCGCGAGCCGATGGCGCCGCTGCGGCTCGAGCCGGGCGAAGCCGCGGTGGTGCCCCTGAGCCTCGCCGGCACGCTGCCTGTGACCCGCCTCGACGTCCCGCCGCTCACGGCGCGCGCGCTCGGGGTCCGCGCGAGCCCGCGCCCGGACGCGATCCGGGCGTTTCTCGACTTCCTGAAGGGCGAGACGGGCAACGCGGCGTTTCGCGCCTGCGGGCGGACTGACGGCCGGTGATGCGCCGCGCCGGGCTGCGGCTCGCTCCGTTCCTGCTCGCGGCCGCCTGCGGGACGACGGACCCGTCGCCGTCCCCGTCCCCGTCCACCTCGCCGAGCGCCTCGCCGACGCCCAACACCTGCGTCGGCACGCCGTCCGCCTATGCCAGGGCCGTGAGCGACTGGTGGATCCCCCAGTGCTCGCTCAGTGCCAACATCTACAACGATCCGCTCACCGCGCTCGGCCCGCCCGACGCCGCGGGCTTCGGCCCGGAGAGCTACACGGGGTTCATCAGCCTCGGCTTCGGCGGCCGGGTCACGCTGGACCTCGGCGGATGCCTGACGGACCGCCCGGGCAACGACCTGCGCGTGTTCCAGGCCGTCTCCGGCGAATGGGTCTCGGTCTACGTCTCGCCCTCGCCCGACGGCCCGTTCACGCTGCTCGAGCCCCGCAAGCCCTGCGGGACGCGGCTGACCTCCGTGCAGGGCTACTGCGACTTCGACTTCGCCACGGCCGGCGTGGCGCAGGCCCGCTACGTGCGGGTCGAGGACGGCGAGATCTTCCCGTGCCCTGGCGGCACGCGCAGCGAGGGCGCCGACCTCGACGCGGTCCAGGCGCTGGGCATCGCGACGAGCGCCCTCGACTCCCCTTTGCGCTGACGAGCCTCAGCGGCCGCGCCGCGTCGGCCCGGCCTCGAGCTCCCCGAGGTCGCGCCAGGCGGCGGCGTGGCCGGAATCGGCCGAGAGCACCAGTCGGAGCTGGATGATGGCGCGCCCCGCCAGGCCTCCCTTGCGGTAGTACGACGCGAGCGCGTAGCGCAGCTCCGTGTCCGAGGGCTCGCCTTCCAGCAGCTCGACGAAGAGCCGCTCGACCTCCTTCTGGAAGCCGGCCTCGCGCCCGAGCGTGAGCGCCAGCAGTCGGCGCGGCCCGCGCGCCCCCGGGTGCGCGGCGACCGACTCGCGCAGGATCGTCAGCGCGCGCTCGCGGTGGCCCCGTTCGAGAAAGCTGCGGGCCAGGCTCTCCGCCTCCTCGGGAGAGCGCGGGCCCTCGGGCTCCGGCTCGGGCTCCGGCTCGGGTGGAAAGGCCTCGTACGCGGGCGCGGGAGCCCGGGGCGCAGCAGCGGGCGCCACGGCCGGCCGAGGAGCCGGCGCGTCCTCGATCAGCCCGCCCCACAGCAGGGCGTGCACGGCCCGCAGCAGCTGGGGCCGGGCGTGCGGCAGCGACAGCAGGTCGCCGATCGAGGCCCCGCGCGCGCACATGGCGAGCGCCGCGCGCTCGGCCGGCGAGGACTCGACCTGCTCGTAGTCGAAGGGCGCCGGCGTGACGCGCCGCAAGCGCCGAGCCGGGTCCCCGAGCGCCCGCTCGAGCCGGTCCGCATCGGGGAAGAGGCGCATCCCCAGGAGCAGCAGCCGGTTGGTGCTGAGATCGAGCGCCTGGTCCGCAGGGATCGGCCGGTCCATCGCCTCGCGCCGCAGCGTGCCGCTCGTCCAGCGCAGCACCGAGAGCACGATCCGCTCGACCTGCGCCGCGAGCGCGCCCGACAGCTCCTGCGGGCTCAGGATCCGCGACTCGACCAGAACGTAGCCGAGCGGATAGCCGGACGCCTCGACCTCGCGCATCGCCGCGCGGAACTGGGGCTCCGTGAGCCGGCCGGCGCGGAACAGGCACGCCCCGAGGCGGTCTTCCTCGACCGTCGAGGCGGCGAAGGCGATCTCGCCCTCCAGGAAGTACAGGCCCTTCGACACCTCTCCCTGGCTCAGGGCCAGCACCCCGGACCAGCGCTCGTTGCGCACGCGGGCCATCTCGTCAGCCACCAGCACGCGCGAAAGGTCGGCTACTTCGGCCCCCGGCTCCAAGCTCCCCCCGCGCCCCTCACTCGCAGCCCTGCTGCACGTAGCCCATCGCCTTCAGGTTCTCACACGCCACGGCGCTCAGCCGCTCCTCGCCCGAGCGCCCTTCGAGCAGGCGACGGGTGCGCGCGAGCTGCGCGTCGATCCTCTCACGGAACAGCTCCAGCTCGCGCCGCTCTTCTCGCATCGCCTCGCGGAGCGCGCCCGAGACGTCGCGCGTCTCGCCCGGGTCGCTCGAGCGGTCGAACAGCGCGTAGCGCGTGCCGCCCTCCGCGGGCGTCGCCACGATCTTGTAGCGCGCGCCCCACGACCCGAGCAGGTTGCGGTCGTTCTGGCCGGGCAGGCGCACCCGCCCGGCGACCGGCTCGCCGCGCGCCGCCCCCAGCAGGCTGACGCCCGCGAGGTCCGGGGGGTAGGAGACCTTGAGCGCGTCGAGCAGCGTCGGAACCAGGTCGAGCGTCGTGGCGAGCGCGTTCGAGCGGCGGCCAGCCTCGACGCCTGGGCCCGCGAGCAGCAGCGGGACGCGCATCGACGGGTCGAACAGGTTCTCGCCGTGGTCGAAGAAGTAGCCGTGCTCCCCCAGGCTCTCGCCGTGGTCGGAGCTCAGCAGCACCAGCGTGCGGTCGCGTACAGCCGAGCTGTCGAGCGCCTGCAGCACGCGGCCCACCTCGGCGTCCACGGCCGCGATCTCGCCGTCGTACTGCGCGACGTACCACCCGAGCGTGCGCCCGGCCCGCGCCCACTGCCGCGGGACGCCGCCGTGAAAGCCGGCTACCGGAGCCAGGACGGGCCCTCGCGAGGCATCTTCGTCGAGGAAGGCGCGGTCGAAGGGCGCGGGGGGCTCGTAGGGAGCGTGCGGGTTGACGTAGTGCAGCCAGAGCAGGAACGGACGCTCGGGCGTCGCGGCGGCGAGGTAGGCGACGCCGTCCGCGGTGATCGCGCGGGTGCGGTCCATCTCGCTCGCGAGAGCGGGCTCCTCCCACGTTTCGCGGTAGCGCGCGAAGCCCTTCGCGTAGCCCAGCGAGGCGGCGACGTTCGGGTTGTCGACGACGGCCGCGGTGTCGTAGCCGGCGTCCTGCAGCACGCTCGCGAGCGTCGGGTTGAAGTCGATCAGCAGCGGGTGGCTCTTGCCGTAGCCGCTCTGCGCCGCGAGCCGCCCGGTGTGGAGCGCCACGAAGCTGCCGCGCGTCTTGGGCCAGTAGGTGTAGGCCTGCTCGAACGTGACCCCGCGGCGGGCGAGCGCGTCGATGCTCGGGCTCGTCGCGCGGCGGTAGCCGTAGGCGCCCAGGTGGTCCGCGCGCAGCGTGTCGATCGTGACCAGCAGCACGTTCAGGCGGTTTCCGGCGCCCATGGCCGGGCGCGGCCGGGGCGACGCCGTCGGCTCGCGCGTGCCCGGCTGCGGGCAGGCCGCAGCCAGGACCGCGAACGCCACGGCCAGGAGCGAAAGCGCCGCGCGCCTCACGCGGCCTCTTCGATGCGGATCCGACGCTCGTCGTCTCCCGCGTGGCTGAGGCTCACGCGCACGGCTCGGCGCCACGGCAGGTCCGAAAGCCGCTCGGCCCACTCGACGGCCAGCACGCCGCCGGGCCCCGGGAGCTCCTCGAGCCCGAGCTCGCGCTCGTCGCCGTCGCCGCGCAGGCGGTAGAGGTCCGCGTGGTGGAGCGTCAGGCGACCCGGGTACGCCGTCAGCAGCACGAAGGTGGGGCTCGCGACCTCGTCGGGGTCGGCTCCGAGCCCGCGCGCGAGCCCGCGCACGAACGCGGTCTTCCCGGCGCCGAGCTCCCCGGTGAGCAGCACCACCTCGCCCCCGCGAAAGGCCGCCGCGATCTCGCGGGCGAGCTCCGCCGTCTCAGCCTCGCCGTGGCTCACGAGCTCGCGGATGGCCCGCCCCCTTCCCCGCGCAGCCGCTGGATCGCCGCGGGCAGCGCGTCGGCCAGGTCGCCCGCCGTCATGCCCTCCTCGCCCCGGCGCTCCGCCGCGAGGTCGCCGGCGCGGCCGTGGACGAGGGCCGCGGCGGTGGCCGCGAGCAGCACGCCGTGGCGCGCGACCAGAGACCCGGCGATGCCGGCCAGCACGTCGCCCGTCCCCCCGGTGGCCATGCCCGGGTTCCCCCACGGTACGACGGCGGCGCGGCCGTTCGGCTCGGCGACCAGCGTGCGCTCGCCCTTGAGCACGACGATCGCTCCCGTCCGGGCCGCGAGGCCGGTGGCGGCTCCCGGACGGTCCCGCTGCACTTCGGCCGTCGTGCTCCCGAGAAGCCGCGCCATCTCGCCCGGGTGCGGCGTGAGGATCGTGGGCGCCTCGCGCCGGAGATCCTGCCGCTCCGCGCCGAGCGGCGCCAGGGCGTTGAGCCCGTCCGCGTCGATCACGAGCGGCACCGGGCACGCGCGCGCGAACGCGCGCACGAGCTCGCGCGTCGCGGCGTCCTGCCCCAGGCCCGGCCCGAGCACGACCGCGTCCCGCTCCGCGGCGAGGGCGACGAGGTGCGTCCGCCCCTCCGGGTCGAGCCCTCCGCTCCCGGTCACCGCCAGGGGCTCGGTCATGATCTCGGGCCGCGCCGCCGCCACGAGCGGCAGGCACGGCGACGGGGTCGCGACGGTCACGAGCCCCGCCCCGGAGCGCAGCGCCCCGAGCGCGGCCAGCACCGCGGCGCCCGTCTTGCCGAGCGATCCCGCCACCACCAGCACGTGCCCGAAGTCGCCCTTGTGCGCGCCCCGGCCGCGTCGCGGGAACGCCTCGACCGCGTCGCCGTCCTCGAGCAGGAACAGCGTGGGCGTGGCCGCCGCAACGCTCGCCTTGGGGATGCCGATATCGGCGATCACCACCTCGCCGACGGCGTCGCAGGCCGGGGGCAGGACGTGGCAGCGCTTGGGCGCCGCGAACGTCACGGTGATGCTGGCGCGCGCCGCCGGCCAGTCGCAGGCTCCTGCGTCAGCCGGGAGCCCCGAGGGCAGGTCGACCGCCACCACCGGGTGGCCCGCGGCGAAGCGGGCACGGAGAGCCGCGATCGCGAGCGACGCGAGGCCGCTGGGCGCCGCCCGCAGCCCCGTTCCGAGCACCGCGTCGACCACCAGGTCGGCTTGCTCCACCCGGCGCGACGCGGCCGGCCAGGCCGCCTCGTCGAGCACCTCCGTCACGCGCCCGGACGAGCGCTCGCAGGCGACCAGGTGCGTGTGCGCATCGCCCGCCACATCCTCGCGCCGCCCGAGCAGCAGGGCCTCCGCGCGCGCCCCGAGGCGCCGCGTGACCACGAATCCGTCGCCGCCGTTCATTCCGCGGCCGCAGAGCACCACGACGTCCCGCGCCGCGGGGAAACGCTCGGCGACGAGCCGCGCCACGGCCGCGCCCGCGTTCTCCATCAGGACCATCCCGGGAAGCCCGACGTGCTCGATCGTGTGCCGATCGGCCCGCCGCATCTCCTCGGCGGTGAGAACCGGAATCACGACAGCAATCTAACCCAGATTGCGCTCACCGGAGAAACAGCACGCTCAGCACGATTGCCGCGAAGGCGAAGCGGTACCACACGAAGGGGGCGTAGCTGCGGGTCCGCACGTAGCGCAGCAGGAAGCGGATCGCCAGCAGGCCCGAGACGGCCGCCGTCAGCATGCCGACGAGTACCGGCGTCAGCTCCGCGCCGCTCGCCACCAGGTCGGGCACCTTGACGAGGGCGGCGCCGGCGGTGATCGGCAGCGCCAGCAGGAAGCTGAAGCGCGCCGCGGCCTCGCGCTTGTGGCCCAGGAACAGCGCCATGCTGATCGTGGCCCCCGAGCGCGAGGTGCCCGGCACGATCGCGAGCGCCTGGGCGAACCCGATCAGCAGCGCGTCGCGCAGGGACACCACTTCGCCTTCGGCCACCGATCCCGCGCGGCGGTCGGCCAGCCACAGCACGGCGCCCATCAGCGCCATCATCGACGAGACGAGCGCGGGCGAGCGGAACACGGTCTCGGCCCAGTCGTCGAGCAGCAGCCCGGCCACGGCCCCCGGGAGCGTGGCGAGCGCGAGGTACAGGAGCAGCCGCGCGTCCGGGTCGGCGAGCGGACGGCCCGACGCGATGCCGCGCAGGCCGCCCTTCAGCAGCCGCAGCCAGTCGCGCCAGAAGGCGAAGGCGACCGCCGCGAGCGTGCCGAGATGCAGCGCGACGTCGAAGGCCAGGCCGCTGTCCGGCCAGCCCATCAGGAACGGCAGCACGATCAGGTGGCCCGAGCTGCTGATGGGCAGGAACTCGCCCGCGCCCTGCAGACATCCGAGCACGGCGGCGCGCAGCGCGTTCATGCGCCCTCGCCGCGTTGACGCCGCGCGAGCCCCGGTGCTAGCCTCGCCTCGTCTTCGTCCTGCCCTCGCCCGGGAGCTCCATACATATGAACTTCGCCTCCGTGAACGGAACCATCGTGCCCGCCGAGGAGGCACGCGTCTCGGTGCTCGACAACGGCTTCGCGTTCGGCGACAGCGTCTACGAGGTGATGCGCACGTACGGCGGCAGCGTCTTCGAGCCTGGCCGGCACTTCCGCCGGCTGCGCGGCTCGGCCGCGCGTCTCGCGATCGAGGTCAGGGCCACGGACGCCGAGCTGCTGAGCCAGGTGGAGGCGCTGCTCGCCCGCGCCGGCGACGGCGAGTCCTACGTGCGGATCATCGTCTCGCGCGGGGTCGGGGACTGCTCCTACGACTTCACGCGCATCACGGGCCCGACCGTCGTGATGATCCAGAAGCCGCTCCCGTCCCCGCCCGCCCGTCACTACGAGGAGGGCATCCGCGTGGCCGCCGTTGGCGTGAGACGCAACCACCCGAAGGCACTCGACCCGGCGATCAAGTCGAGCAACCTGCTCAACAACATCCTGGCGGTGCGCGAGGCGCAGGCCAAGGGCTGCGACGAGCCCCTGCTGCTCAACCAGGAGGGCTACCTCGCCGAGGGCGCGAGCACCAACCTGTTCGTCGTGACGGAGGGGACGTTCCTGACGCCCCCGCTGTCCGCGGGCATCCTGCCGGGAATCACGCGCGCCGTCGTGATCGAGCTCCTGGCCGGCCTCGGCCTGCCGTGCCACGAGAAGCCGCTGCACCTCGACGCCCTGCTGGCGGCCGACGAGGCGTTCATGACGAGCACCACGCGCGAGGTGGTGCCGGTGCGGCAGGTCGACGACTCGCCGATCGGCGACGGCCGCCCGGGCCCCTACACGTGCCGGCTGATGGACGCCTTCCACGCCTACGCACCCGTCCATTGCGGCCAGGCGGCGCTCACTGCCGCCGCCATCCCGTCCGCCCGAACCAGCGGCTGAGCTCCTCGCGCGGCACGCGCACCATCGTCGGGCGGCCGTGCGGGCACAGCGTGCGGTGCGCGGTGCGGAAGAGATCGCGCACGATCGCGCTCATCGACTCGGCGCCGAGCGGCTGCCCGGCCCGCACCGCCGAGTGGCAGGCGAGCGTCGCGGCCAGCCGGTCGCGCGTGTCCGCGACCGCCCACTCCGAGGCGTCGCGCTCGGCGAGGTCCTTGAGGATCGCGGCGAGCGCCGGCCCCGGGTCGCGCGTCCCGAGCACGGCCGGGACAGCCCGCAGCCGCGTCGCCCCGCCGCCGAAGGGCTCGACGTCGTAGCCCAGCTCCCGCAGCGGCTCGAGGTGCGCCTCGAGCACTGGGCGAAGCGCCGGCGCGAGCTCGACGACGGCGGGCGCCAGCAGCCCCTGCGACTCCACGAGCCGCCGCCCGGCCCGCTCGAGCAGCTGCTCGAAGCGCACCCGCTCGTGGGCCGTGTGCTGGTCGACTAGCACCAGCTCCTCGCCGTCGCTCGCGACGATGTAGATCAGCCGGTGCTGCCCGAGCACGACGGGGACCGCCGCCTCTACGGCTGACCCCGCCCCCCCCTCCGCCGCCAGCGACGCGCCGCTGCCCGACGACGGCCAGAGCGAACGCGACTGCGGCTCGGTTCCGCGCGCCAGGAACGCGGCCGTCGCCTGTGCCGCCCGCGCGGCCAGAGTCTCCGGCGTGGCGCCGCCGATCGCGACCGTCGGCGTCTCCTCCACGCCCGCCGAGAGCCCGGCGCGCACCGCGCGCTCGACCGCCGCGAACACCGTGCGTGCGTCCGCGAAGCGCACCTCCGTCTTCGCCGGGTGCACGTTGACGTCCACGAGGTGGGACGGGACCTCGACGAACACGAACGCCTCGAAGCCACGGTCCCCCGCCCCCGCTCCCCGGTAGGCCTCGAGGACCGCCTTCGACAACGCCCGGTCGCGCACCGCGCGACGGTTGACGAAGAGCCGCAGGCTGGGCCGGGGCGGACGGGGGCGGTCGGGCCGCGACACGAAGCCGCGCACCGTGGCCCACTCCGACCCCCCTTCGACCGGGACCAGGTCTTCGAGCATCTTCGCGCCGAAGATCTGGACGAGCCGCGCGGCGAGCCCGTCCACTGGCGGCGTCTCGAGCACCGTGCGACCGCCAGAGCGCAGCGAGAAGCCCGTCTCGG
Organism: uncultured Acidobacteriota bacterium; assembly: GCA_964568755.1. Lineage (GTDB taxonomy): Bacteria > Acidobacteriota > Vicinamibacteria > Fen-336 > Fen-336 > DATBSL01. The sequence goes on from CAZMRX010000132.1 coordinate 9,530, forward strand.
GCCGCGCCAGCGCCAGCAGCGTCACGGCCTCCGCGACGTGCGAGGCCTCGGTCGAAGCCGAGCGCAGGAACTTGCGCCGCGCCGGCAGCGTGCCGAAGAGGTCGCGCACCTCGACGGTCGTCCCGCGGGGGTGCCCCACGTCGCGCAAGTGCCGGCGGCGGCCGTGGGCGACCTCCACCTCGGTGCCGGCCGACTCGCCCTCGGCCCGCGTCCGCAGGACGAGCTCGGACACCGCCGCGATCGACGGCAACGCCTCGCCGCGGAAGCCGTGGGTCGAGATCCGCTGCAGGTCGTCGAGCTCCCGCAGCTTCGAGGTGGCGTGCCGCTCGAGCGCCAGCTCGGCGTCCGCGCGGCTCATGCCCTGCCCGTCGTCGCGCACGCGCACGAGCGTCGTGCCGCCGTCCTCGATCTCGACGTGCACGGAGCGCGCCCCCGCGTCGAGCGCGTTCTCGCAGAGCTCCTTCACGACGGACGCCGGCCGCTCCACCACTTCGCCGGCGGCGATCTTGTTGACGAGGTCGTCGGGAAGGCGCTGGACCTGGTTCAGCGGTGACACCGCGGGCATTCTAGTCTCGAAGGACCCGCGGCACTCCAAGCGAGCGACGGGTACCGCCGGGTGCCGACCGGGCCGTCGAAGCGTCGTGATCGGCCGCGCGGGCGGTCTACAGGGCGACGGACGCGACGGAGCTCGTGTCGCGCTTCAGTCGCTTCAACTCCCGCTCATCCATGCGGGCTCGACGGTGATTCGGTCGAACGTCATGGGCGACGACTCCTATGGATGTTCTTACAGCACGTGGACCGCGCTGAAGTCACCAAGTCGGCGGGTTGCTCGGGCGGGCAGCAGGCGATCAGCCCACGCATCACGGCGGGCCCCAGACGCCCAAAGACCCGGCTCAGCCGAGAGTCTCGCCGTACCGCCAACCTTCCCTCGCCGGCTCCTTGATGAGCGCGTCGAGCTCCGGCTGCCCCTCGACCCGCATCGCCTCGGCGTCCCACTCGATGGTGCGGCCCGTGCGTTGCGCCAGGGCGCCGAGCAGCACCATCTCGGTGAGCGGGGCGGCGTAGTCGAAGCTCGAGCCCGGAATCGGGCCCTCGCCCTTGATCGCGCGCAGCCACTCCTCGATCGGGCCGTCCCCGACCGGCGGCAGCTTCTCGATCTTGCGCAGATCTCCCTTGATCTCCATGAAGCGCGCGTCCGGGGTGATCATGGGACTCTCCGGCCGCATGCCGGCGTGATAGAGCGTCTCCTTCGTCCCCTCCATGTACATCCCGCCCTCTTCAGCCAGGGGCTTGTCCGGATCCCAGCGCTTCGGCTTCGGCACGTCGAAGCCCTTCTCGTACCAGGTCAGCGTGACGGGCGGCTTCTCGCCGCGCGCCGGGAACTGGTAGGTGACCACCGACTTCATCGAGATGAAGCCGTCCCCGGGCGGCGGGTCAGAGAACGCCTGGACCTTGGTGGGTGCGCCCAGGTCGAGCGCCCAGAACGGGGCGTCGAAGGTGTGGCAGCCGATGTCACCGAGCGAGCCGCAGCCGTAGTCCCACCACCCGCGCCACTGGATCGGCACGTAGGCCCGGGAGTACTCGCGCGCGGCCACGGGGCCCTGCCACAGGTCCCAATCCAGGTCGCTGGGCGCGCGGCTCGTCGACGGAGGAAAGCTCGCGGGCGGCACGAACCACGGCGGGTTCGGCCGATTGGTCCAGGTGACCACATCCCGAACGTCGCCGATCACCCCGGCAGCCACCCACTCCTTGATGCGCCGCATGCCCTCGAAGGTGTGCCCCTGGTTGCCCATCTGCGTGATCACGCCGTAGCGCCTGGCCGCCTTGCGCAGCGTCCGCACCTGCCAGATGTTGTGCGCCAGGGGCTTCTGCACGAAGACGTGCTTGCCCAGCTCCATCGCCGCCATCGCGATCGGGAAGTGGGTGTGGTCGGGGGTCGAGATCGCGACGGCGTCGATCTCCTTGTGCAGCTTGTCCAGCATCACCCGGAAGTCCTTGAAGCGCGGCACCCCCGGGTGCTTCTCGTAGGCCGGCCACGCCCGCTGGTCGTCCACGTCGCAGATGGCCACGAATCTCTCTTTGGCCGCCTGCTCGACCGCGTAGCTGCCCATGCCGCCCGCGCCGACCACGGCGATGCCGATCTTCCGGTGGGACGAGGGAGCAGGCTGAGCGAGCACAGATCGCGGCAGTGTCAGGGCTCCCGCCGCGAGGGCGGAGGTCCTGATGAATGCCCTGCGGCGGGACTCGGGTTCATCGGCCATTCGGGACCTCCATTTCAGCCTCGTGGGCGCGCCGAGGAACGGCCAGATCCTTCGGGATTCCGCTCGACGAAACGGAGCGGAATCCCTCAGGGGTTAGTCACTCGCCTTCTGCTCGAGCTGGGCTTGCGCGGCGGCCAGACGGGCGATCGGCACGCGGTAGGGCGAGCAGGAGACGTAGTCGAGGCCGACCCCGTGGAAGAACTGGATCGAGGCCGGGTCGCCGCCGTGCTCGCCGCAGACGCCGATCTTGAGGTCCTTCTTGACGGAGCGGCCCTTCTGGACGCCGGTCTTGACCAGCAGGCCGACGCCGGCGGCGTCGATCGTGACGAACGGGTCACGCTCCAGCAGCCCGTGCTCCTGGTAGTAGAGCAGGAACTTCGAGGCGTCGTCGCGGGAGAGGCCGAAGCCCATCTGCGTGAGGTCGTTGGTGCCGAAGGAGAAGAACTGCGCCTCCTTCGCGATCTCGTCCGCGGTCAAAGCGCCGCGCGGGACCTCGATCATGGTGCCCACGAGGTACTCGACGCCGGAGCCGTCCTTGCCGAGCACGCGCTCCGCCTCTTCGACCACGATCTTCTTCTGGCGCCGGAGCTCCTCGACGTGGCCCACCAGGGGGATCATGACCTCCGGCTTGACCGCCTGTCCCCCCTTCGCCACCTGGAGCGCGGCCTCGAAGATGGCCCGCGCCTGCATGCGGGTGATCTCGGGGTAGGTGATACCCAGGCGGCAGCCCCGATGGCCGAGCATGGGGTTGAACTCGTGGAGCTCCTCCACCGCGCGCAGCAGCTTCTCCGCCTCCGCGATGGCCTTCTTGTTCCTGGCCCCGCCCTTCGCGGAGAGGGTGGCCACCTTGACCATCAGCTCCTCGCGCTTGGGGAGGAACTCGTGGAGAGGCGGGTCCAGGGTGCGGATGGTGACCGGCGTGCCG
>CAZMRX010000133.1:0-12654 GCA_964568755.1 uncultured Acidobacteriota bacterium
CGACGGGTGCCTCAAGCGTTGGTGGCAGCCGGCACGCCTCGCCGATCCCTTCGGGCGGGGTCCAATTCCCGCTCCGCCGCCTCCTCGCTCACGCTCGTCGGGGCGGACTGGGCTGTCGACGGGTGCCTCAAGCGTTGGTGGCAGCCGGCACGCCTCGCCGATCCCTTCGGGATCGGGGTCCAATTCCCGCTCCGCCGCCTCCTCGCTCACGCTCGTCGGGGCGGACCGGGAGTTCTTTCTTGACCGGGGTGGAGGGGTGCTGGTACAAGTCCTTTGCCGCCCGCTCCCTCCGGGAAGGAGTGGTCGAGGTCTGTGACTCCGGAGGATGCCGCCCGGCTCGGGCAGCTGCTACTAGGGCAGCGACTGATCGCCCTCGGCGTTGTGGTCGAGGGCGCCCCAGTCGTGGGACTGCTGCCCTACGCGGTTGCGGAGGATCGCGGGGCGCTCTACGTCCAGGCATCGGCGCTCGCGCGGCACTCGCGGGGTCTGGTCACCGGTGGGCCGTGGAGCGGGTTGATTCACGAGCCCGACGCGCCCGAGATGGATCCGCTGCGTGTCCCGCGGCTCCAGCTCGAAGGCACAGTGGAGCCGCTCAGCGGGCAGCACCCCGAGTTCCGGGCAGCGGCGCTTGCCTTCGTACGGAGGTTTCCGCAGGCCGCGCAGACGCTCCAATTGGGGGACTTCGGCCTGTACCGCCTCGAGCTGCACGGCGGACGGATGGTTCTAGGCTTCGGGCAGGCCCTCAACCTGTCGCGGGGCCACTTCCTGGAAATCGCAAGTGCTTGAGGTGGCCGTATAATCCGGAACCAATGATCGGCCGGCCACGGATACGCCCGGAATCGGGCGAGCGGGGGCATCAATGGGCAAGCCGCTGAGGGTGGTGGTCGTTGGCGACGCGCACGGCGCCGCCCTCAAGACGGCCGCGGATCTCGAGCGGGCGGGTTACGAGCCCTCGGTCTTCCTGGCCCCGGGCGAGGCGGAGTTCGAGAGGCTGGCGCCTGGCGCCGAGATCGTGATCGCCTGGGCCGACGCGACCTCGCTGCCACCGCCGCAGGTGCTGGCGCTCGCGGTGGAGCGCGGCTACCCGCCGGTCGTCGTGGTCGGCGAGGCCTTCAGCGAGGACGAGGTCGTAGGCCACGTGCGCGCCGGCGCGCGCGACTGCGTTCGCCGCGGCGATCTGGCGAGGCTGGAGGCCGCGGTCGAGCGCGAGCGAGTGGCGATCCGGCCGTCGCCGCCGGCGGCGCCGGTGCGCCTCGAGGGCGAGCCGGTCGAGAGCTACCGGGCGCTGATCGAGGAGATCCCGGCGCTCACCTACGTGGCGTGGGCCGACGAGGCCGGCAGCCGCGCCTACATAAGCCCACAGCTCACCGCCATGACCGGCTTCAGCCCCGGCGAGTGGCTGGCCGAGCCCGACATGTGGGTCAGGCGGCTGCACCCGGAGGACCGCGAGCGCGTGCTGCGCCAGTTCCGCGACGCGTGCGCGACCGGCGGGCGCTTCGCCTGCGAGTACCGCATCCTGGACCGCGACGGGCGCGTCGTGTGGTGGCGCGACGAGGGGCGCGTGCTGCCCGACCCGGGCGGAAAGGCGCGCTTCGTGCGCGGCTTCGTGCTCGACATCACCGAGCAACGCATGGCCGAGGAGTCGCTGCGGCGGCTGCGGCTGTACGACCAGCTCACGGGCCTGCCGAACCGGATGATGCTGCTCAACCGGCTCGGGCGGGCGCTCGTCGAGTCGGCGCGCACCACGCGGCCGCTCGCGCTGCTGATCCTCGCGCTCGACCGCTTCAAGGACGTCACCAACACGCTGGGCCACCACAACGGCGACCTGATCGTGCGCGAGCTGGCCGCGCGCCTCGGCGACGCGCTCGGCGACGGCGACCGGGTGGCGCGCCTGCGCGGCGACGAGTTCGGGGTGCTGCTGCCCGACGCCGACGGGACCTTCGCGCGCCAGGTCGGCGAGCGCATCCTGGCCTCGCTCGAGAAGCCGTTCATGGTGCAGCGGCTGCCGATCGAGGTGTCGGCCAGCGTCGGGATCGCGGTGGCTCCGGAGCACGCGACCGAGGCCGAGGGGCTGCTGCGACGCGCCGACGCGGCGGTGCAGGCGGCGCGCAAGGTGGGCGGGGGAGCGAGCGTCCTCTACTCGCCCGAGTGCGAGCCCCACGACCCGGCGCGGCTCGCGCTGCTCGGCGAGCTGCGGCGGGCGCTCGAGGCCAACGAGCTGCGGCTGCACTACCAGCCCAAGGTCGACCTCAAGACCCGCACCATCGTGGGCGCCGAGGCCCTGCTGCGCTGGCCGCACGCCAAGCGCGGCTTCGTGTCGCCGGCCGACTTCGTCCCGCTGGCGGAGCAGACGGGATTGATCCGCCCGCTCACGCGCTGGGTGCTCGACCGGGCGACCGGCGAGTCGTGCGCCTGGGCGCGCGCGGGCCGGCGGCTGCCGGTCGCAATCAACGTCTCGGCGCGCAGCCTGCAGGACGAGCGCATCGTGGACGACGTGGAGGAGGCGCTGCTGACGCACGACGTGCGCGGCGACCGGCTGCAGATCGAGGTCACCGAGAGCGCCGTGATGCGCGACGCGGGACGCGCGGCGGAGGTGCTCGCGAGCCTCACCGGGCGCGGCGTCGCCGTGTCGATCGACGACTTCGGCACCGGCTACTCGTCGCTCGGGCTGCTGCGCCGGCTGCCGGTGCACGAGCTCAAGATCGACAAGTCGTTCGTGATCGGGATGGCCGGCGACGGCGCGGAGGACACCGCGATCGTGCGCTCGACGGCCGACCTGGCCCACAACCTGGGCCTGACGGTGGTCGCAGAAGGGGTCGAGGACCAGTGGACGCTCGACCTCTTGTCGAGCTTCGGCTGCGACCAGGCCCAGGGCTATCACATCGCGCGGCCGATGCCCTCTGCGGATTTCGTCGCCTGGCTCGGATCGTCGCCCTGGCGCGTGCTGGAAAGCTAGCGCTCGGGCGTTGCTCCAGGGTCTGCCGCTGCGGGGGGCGGAGCAGCTGGGGGTGGCGGAGTCGGGGGCGCCGCAGCCGGGGGCGCGACGACAGCGCGGACGGCGGTCACCCAGTAGCTCGTCTCGCCAAAGCACGACGGCAGCCCGAGGTGCTGCTCGTAGCTCAGCGTCACCCGCGCTCCGAGGTTCTTGTTGATCTCCGCCGCCACCCCGTCGTCGTGCAGGCTGAAGGCGAACACCTCGGGTAGCGCCCCGGGCATGGTCGCCATCGCCAGCTCGCCTTCCCAGGTCTTGCAGACCCAGCCCTTCTTCGAGAACTTCTGCACGTAGCCCGCGCGCTCGCCGCGCGAATACGTGAACTTCGCCGCGACCCACATGTAGAGGGCGCTCGCGCCGCAGGCGGCGAGCACGGCGAAGAAGAGCAAGCGCTTGAGGCCGCGCCACGCACGCGCCGCGAGCGGCCGCCCGGGCGGGGCGGGTGGCGATGCCGTCGTGGGGTCCGGGCTCGCCATCGCAGTCGCGGTTGGCCGGGAGTCTAGCTGGGGCTCGCCGCCCGCCGCAAGCTCGCGCTCAGGCCTCGACCGCGACCTCCTGCGTGCGGCTCGGCTCGTGGCCGGCGCGCGGGCCCCGATGCGCCTGGTGCTCGAGGATGCCCGCCTCGAGCCACGCCTGCTCGCCCTGCAGCACGCCGACCCCGTGCCGGTAGCGGACGGCGTCGTCGTTGCTCCAGAGGTCCCGGAACAGCGCCCGCACGCGGCGCCGCGCCTGGCGGCAGAAGACGTCCGCGAGGCGCACGGCCTCCGCCGCCTCGGCGGCGCGCGTGTCGGCGAGGGTCTGCGCGCGGCTCACCGACGCGGCCATCGCGAAGGTCTCGTTCGCGATGTCGACCAGCCGGAACAGGAAGGCCTGCTTGTTCTGCAGCTTCGCCTGGTAGACCAGCATGCCGTGGAAGCTCGCGCGCGCGAGCCGGCGCGAGCTGCGCTCGACGAAGCGCAGGTGGCGCGCGAGCGGCCCGAACCCGGCGTAGCGCGGCCAGAAGCCCCAGCCCAGGAAGCGCGTCGGGTACCACCAGGCGTAGAACGCGGCCATCTTCGGCAGCACGGCCAGCTTGGCGGACAGCGGCTTGTCGGGGTCGATCAGCGCCCCCGCGACCTGCAGGTGGCGATCGACCATCTCGCGCGCCATGAACAGGTGCATGATCTCGGTCGAGCCCTCGAAGATCTTGTTGATGCGGTAGTCGCGCATGATGCGCTCGACCGGCACCGGGTCCTCGCCGCGCGCCAGGAGCGACTGCTCGGTCTCGTAGCCGCGCCCGCCGCGGATCTGCAGCGTCTCGTCGACGACCTCCCACGCGCGCGCCGTGTTCCACTCCTTGGCCACCGCCGCCTCGAGCCGGATGTCGTAGCCGCCGCGCTCGGACATCTCCGTCGCCAGGCTGGCGACCGACTCCATCGCGAACGTCTTGGCCGCGATGTCGGAGATCTTGTGCGTGATCGCCTCGTGGCGGCCCACCGGCTTGCCCCACTGCACGCGCTCGCCGGCCCAGCGGCGCACGATCCCGAGGCACGCCTTGACCGTGCCGACCGAGATGTTGGGGATCGAGAGCCGGCCGTCGTTGAGCGTGGTGAGCGCGATCTTGAGCCCCTTGCCCTCCTTGCCGATCAGGTTGCCGGCCGGCACCTTCACGTCGCTGAAGCGGATCACCGCGTTCGCGAGCGCGCGCAGCCCCATGAAGTGGCAGCGGTGCTCGACGACGACGCCGGGCCAGTCGGTCTCGACCACGAACGCGCTGATCTTGCGCGTCTGCGGGTCGATCGCCATCACCACCAGCAGCTTCGCGATCGTCCCGTTCGTGGTCCAGAGCTTGGTGCCGTTCAGCACGTAGCCCTGGCCGTCCGGCGTCTTGACCGCGGTGGTCGCGACGCGTGCCGGGTCGGAGCCGACCTCCGGCTCGGTGAGCGCGAAGGCCGAGATGTCGCCCTTCGCGCAGCGCGGCAGGTACTTGCGCTTGAGCTCCTCGGTGCCGAAGACCAGCAGCGGCGCTGGCACGCCGATCGACTGGTGCGCCGACAGCAGCGAGGCCACGTTGCCGCAGTGGCTGCCGAGCAGCGTCATCACGCGGCCGTACTCCACGTGGTTCAGGCCGAGCCCGCCGTACTCCTTCGGGATCTTGATGCCGAAGGCGCCGAGGCGCCGCAGCCCCTCGAGCACGGCTTGCGGGTACTCGCCGGTGCGGTCGATCTCGGCGGGGTCGACCTCCTCGCGCAGGAAGTCGCGGAGCCGGTTGTAGAAGGTGGTGAACTCGGGCCGCTCGGCGCCCGGCAGTGGGAAGGGATAGACGAGGTCCTTGCGGAAACGGCCGAGAAACAGCTCGCGCATGAAGCTCGGCTGCTCCCACTCGGTCTGACGTGCAGCCTCGGCGACCTGGAGGGATTCCTTCTCGGTGACGTGCGGCTGCTGCTTGTCGGTGGCCATGACCCGCTTTGCCTCCTCTCGCGATTCTACGCCCGCGCCGTCCACTCGCTGGAAGATTCGTCGCGCCTCCGTCTGCTGCTCACCCGCGAATCGGTGCGTTCTCTCGGAGTCGTCCGATCGGGACGAACGCGGCGACGCGCCCGCCCCGCTCCTTGCGGCGTGCAGGTCAGTGCCCTTAAACTGCTAGCGTTGAAGGGCATAGGCCGTCGCACGATCGCGCGCGCGCTCCCCGCGGCCCTCGCCTGCCTCCAGCTCGCCGTGTGGCTCTCCGCGGCCGACGGTAAGGTGACGATCCTCACGGCCACGCAGAGGCGCGAGGTCTCGTCGGTGGTTCGCGGCGACGTCGAGCTCGTGCCGATCGACGAGGTGCTCGCCGGGTTCGGCGCGCGGCTCACCGCCGACCCGAAGGGTCTGGCGGTCACCGTGCAGCGCGGATCGCACGAGCTGGTGCTCCACCACAAGAAGAGCCTGGCCTCGGTCGACGGCGACCTGAAGCTGCTGCCGTCGCCGGCGCTCTTCGACGCCGGGCGCTGGCTGGTGCCGATCGAGGGGTTGGCGCGGGTGCTGTCGCCGCTCGTCGAGCGGTCCGTGGACTGGCGCTCGGCGCAGCGCGTGCTGGTGATCGGCGACGTGGTGATTCCGAAGCTCACGGTGAGCGCTTTCGCCTCGGGCGAGCTGGTGCGCGTGGTGTTCGAGGCGAGCGAGAGCCTGCCGTTCCGGGTGCAGCAGGAGCCGGGTCGCGTGACGGTCGCGGTGCCGCGCGACCTGGTGGACGTGACGCTGCAGCCGTCGCGGCTGGCGGGCGGCATCGTGAGCGGGGTCCAGTTCCTGGGTGGACGCGAGAACGTCTTCGCGGTCGAGCTCGGCCCGCGCTTCCAGACGCTGAAGGCGACCGAGCAGCAGGCCCCCGTGCGCCTTGTGCTCGAGCTGCTGGGGCCGCCGCTCGCGCTCGGCGAGCGCGCCGCGGCTGCCGCGGCGAGCGCGGCGGCGCCGCGCGCCGAGCGCCCGACCGACGCCGAGCCGCAGGTGCGCACGGTCGTGATCGACCCGGGGCACGGCGGCGAGAACCCGGGCGCGCGCGGCCCGGGCGGCAGCGTGGAGAAGGACATTGCGCTCTCGATCGCCCGCCGCCTGCGCGCCGAGCTCGTGAACGCGCGCGGGCTTTCGGTATTCCTCACGCGCGACAAGGACGTCGACGTCGACCTCGACGAGCGCACCGCGATCGCGAACAACTACAAGGCGGACCTGTTCGTGTCGATCCACGCCAACGCCAGCCGCGCGCGCGGAGCCAAGGGCAGCGAGGTCTACTTCCTCTCGTACCAGGCGAGCGACGACGACTCCCGCCGCACGGCGCAGCTCGAGGGCGCCGCCGAGCCGCTGCCCGAGGCGGGGGCCGGGACGGACCTCGCTCTCATCCTGTGGGACATGGCCCAGGCCGAGCACCTCGAGGAGTCCTCGGCGCTCGCCTCGCGGATCCAGGAGGAGCTGGCGGTGGTGACGGGCAGCGAGGGCCGGGGAGTGAAGCAGGCGCCGTTCCGCGTGCTGGTCGGCGCGGCGATGCCCGCCGTGCTGGTCGAGGTGGCCTTCATCTCCAACCCCGACGAGGAGAAGCTGCTGGCGTCGGAAGCGTACCAGGCCAAGGTGGCGGCCTCGCTCGCCCGAGGCATCGAGCGCTACCGGCGCGAGCGGACGGCGCGCCTCTCCGGCCTGCGCAGCCCGGCGTCGCCGGGCCGGCCGTGACGCCGCGCCAGGCGGACGTGTTGACGGTGCTCGGGCTGGCCGGGCTCGTGGCGACCGTCGGCCTGACCTCGCCGCGCTGGTCGGCGCTGCTGCGCTCTCCGGCGGGGGCGAGCGAGGCCGAGGAAGCCGCGCTCGTCGAGCCCACGCCGCCCGGCGAGCCGGCGCAGGGCGCGGCCGAGGATCCCGCCCGGCGCATCAGCGTGCGGCTCTACTTCGAGGCCAGGGATCGGGACGGCTTGCTGCCCGAGGAGCGCGACATCGCGCTCTCGCCCGACCTCGGACGCCAGATCCGCACCGTGGTGGAGGAGCTCGCGAAGGGGCCGACGGGCGACCTCGTCGCCACGCTGCCGGCGGGCACCCGCGTGCACGAGGTGTTCGTGCAGGCGCACGGCGTCGCTTGCGTCAGCCTGTCGGGCGAAGTGGCCGCGGGGCTGCCCGGCGGCTCGCGCGCCGAGCTGCTGACGGTGTACTCGATCGTCAACACGATCGTGGCCAACTTCCCCGCGGTGAGCCGCGTGCAGCTGGTGATCGACGATCAGCCCTCGAGCTCGCTGGGAGGGCACGTCGACCTGTCCCGGGCTCTGCCGCCCGACATGACGCTGGTGGCGATCGACCCGCCCGCGCCCTCGCCTTCGCCTTCGGCGACGGCGCCGCCCTAGGAGGCTCGCTTGCTCGCTGCACTGACACTCGCCGTCGCGCTCGCGGCCGGGCAGGCCTCAGGCGCGAAGCGCTCCACGACGGACGAGGCGGAAGCCCTGGCGCGGGAGACCCTCGCGCTCGCGCCGCGCGACGCGGCGGGCGCGCTGCAGAAGGGCCGACGCGCGCTCGCGCTCACGGCGGAGTTCGTGCCGACCGACTTCGTGAGAGCGGGGCGCAAGGGCGAGGTCGTCGAAGACGAGTTCAAGGCGGCGCGCGACGAGTACCGGCGCCACCGGGCGCTGCTCTACGAGGCCGTCGGCAGCGCGCTGGCCGTGCAGGCCCAGCCGCTCCCCGCGAGCCGCTACCAGCGCAAGGCGTTCGTGCTCGACCCTTCGCCCGCGCGCGGCCTCGCGCTCGCGCGCTCGCTCAACGAGCTGGGCCGGGGGCGCGAGGCGCTGGACACGGTGCAGCGGGCGATCGCCGGCCTCGTGGGCCTGCTGCCCGAGGCTGCGGAGGTGATCGTGCGGGCGGCCGACGTCGCCGGGCTGCCGAGCGCGCAGGCCGAGATCGACCGTGGGCGCCTGGCGGCGATCCTCGGCGCCGAGATCAAGCTGCGTGAAGGGCCGCTCGACCTGCCTCCCGGCGTGCGCCTCTCGACGAGCCCGGGCTTCCGCCTCGAGGAGGCCGAGATCACGGTGGTCTACGCCGCCGAGGCCTCCTGCCGCCACTGCTCCGCCGACCTGGAAGAGCTGGCCCGCCAGGTTCCGAAGTCCGTTCGCGTGCTGACCCTCCCGCCGGGAGACGACCAGGACCAGGCTCTGCGGCAGGTGCTGGAGCTCTACCGCCGGCCCTGGCCGCTGCTGCTCGGGCACGACCTCGCGACGCGGCTCGCGCTTCAGCCGCGGACGCTGCTGATCGTGGCCCGCGGCGGCTGGACGCAAGCGGTGCTCTCCGCGCCGTTTGGGCAGCCGCTCGCCACGGCCCTCGCGGCGGTTGCGCGCAAGGACGTGCAGGAGAGCGTGCCGCGCCCGAACTGGAATCGCCGCCCGGTCGACCGCACCCCGCCAAGGAAGCCGCCGGCGCTGCTGCCGGAGGGTCTGGCCCCGGGCGAGGACGAGCCGCTGCCGGCCGAGTTCGACGCGGCGGTCGCGGCGTTCCGCGCGGGGCGCGCCGCCGAAGCGCTGAAGCTCTTCGACGCGCTCGAGGCGCGCGGCGACGGGTGGCTGCTGCCGCCGGAGGCGCGGCTCAACCGCGCCCTGTGTCTCGCCCGGTCGGGGCAGCGCGACGCGGCGCGGCGGATCCTGCTGCGCACCGGCGACAGCCGCTTCGAAGAGGACATCGACCGCCTGCTGGAGGTGGTCGCGCAGGCGGGGAAGTAGGGTAGAGTCGCAAGCCGGAGGGTGAGCCCATGGCCGAGACAGCGGTGATCGAGACGAAGTTCGGCGAGATCGAGATCGAGTTCTTCGACGACCTGGCGCCGGGCCACGTCAAGAACTTCCTGGATCTCGCGCGCAAGGGCTTCTACGACGGAACCACGTTTCACCGCGTGATCCCGGGCTTCATGATCCAGGGCGGCTGCCCGAACACCAAGGACGCCAAGGGCGGCAAGGGCTCTCACGGCACCGGCGGCCCCGGCTACACGATCAAGGCGGAGTTCAACGCCACGCCGCACAAGCGCGGCGTGGTGTCGATGGCGCGCGCGCAGGACCCGAACAGCGCCGGCTCGCAGTTCTTCATCTGCGTCGCCGACTCGGGCTTCCTCGACCGCCAGTACACCGCTTTCGGCCGCGTCGTGCGCGGCCTCGAGGTCGCGGACAAGGTAGTTGCCTCGCCGCGCGACGGCCGCGACAACCCGAACGAGCGGGTCGAGATGAAGGTCCGGGTGGTCGCGAAGACCGCCTAGGCAGGCTGGCATGTCAGAGCCGAGGGAGACCGAGGTCAAGCTCCGGCTCGCGTCGCCCGACCCCGTGCGAGAGCGCCTGCGGGCCCTCGGCGCGGTGCTGGTGCGCGAACGGCACTTCGAGGAGAACGTGCTGTTCGACGACGCGGGCGGCTCGCTGCGCGAGGGCGGCACCGTGCTGCGGCTGCGGCAGACGTCCTACGGCGGCGTGCTGACCTTCAAGGGCCCGCGCGAGGTCGAGGACGGGATCAAGTCGCGCGAGGAGCGCGAGACCGCGGTCGAGGCCCCCGAGCAGGTCCGCGCGATCCTCCGCAACCTCGGCTACCGGCCGGTTTTCCGCTACCAGAAGTACCGCGAAAGCTGGTCCTACCGCGGCCAGGAGATCGATGTCGACGAGACGCCGATCGGGGCATTCCTCGAGATCGAGGGCGACGCCCCTGGCATCGCCGGGGTGGCGCGCGAGCTGGGCTTCTCGCCTTCCGACTACCTGGCCGAGTCCTACGTCGGACTGTTCCTGGCGGGAGGTGGCAAAGGGGACATGGTCTTCCCGCAATGAAGGCCATGGTGCTCGCCGCGGGCCTCGGCCTGCGGATGCGCCCGCTGACGCTGCTCCGGGCGAAGCCGGCGCTGCCGGTGCTCGACCGGCCGCTGCTGCAGCTCACGCTCGAGCGGCTGGCTCGAGCCGGGGTGCGCGACGTCGTCGTCAACCTGCACCACCTTCCCGAGAGCGTGATCGAGGCGAGCGGGCCCGGGCGGCGGCACGGGCTGCGCGTCCGCTACTCGCGGGAGCGCGAGATCCTGGGGACCGGCGGCGGGCCGCGCAAGGTGCGCGAGTTCTTCGGCCGCGAGCCCTGCCTGCTGGTCAACGGCGACGTCTTCTTCGATTTCGACCTGCGCGCGCTCGTGGCTCGACACCGCGCGTCGGGCGCCCTCGCCACGCTCGCGCTGCGCCCGCTGCCCGACCCGCGGGCCTACTCGTCGGTCGTGACCGACAGGCGCGGCCGGATCCTGTCGATCGCCGGCCGTCCCCGGCCGGCCCGCGGAACCGTCTCGATGTTCGCGAGCGTCCACGTGCTCGAGCCGCGCCTGCTGGAGCGGCTGCCGCCCGGCCCCTCCGACAGCGTGCGCGACCTGTACATGCCGCTGCTCGCGGAGGGAGCGCACCTCGCGGGCGTCCGCTGCGCGGGCGCGTGGTACGATTTCGGCCGTCCCGCGCTCTACCGCGATGCGCAGCTCCGGATGCTGCGCGGCCGCGGCCAGGTCCTCGTCGGGAGCGGCGCTCGCGTGGCACCAGCGGCAGCCGTGCGGCGCTCGGTGCTGGGCGCACGGTCGCGGGTGGGGAAGTACGCTCGCGTCGAGCGCAGCGTGCTGTGGCAGGGCGCGGTCGTCGAGGCGGGGGCCCGCGTGCTAGGGTCGATCGTGACGACGGCGAGTGTGGTTCGAGCGGGCGAGCGCGCCCGTGGCGTGATCGTGCTGCCGCTCGCGGCGCTCGGGCCGGGTGAGCGCGAGGGCGTGGAGAGACACGGCGAGATGGCCTGGGTGGGGATCGAGTGACGGCACAGGCGACGGACGGGGCGCTCGCGGCCGAGGCGGCGGGGGAGCTGATCCGGCGATACCTCGAGGAGCGACAGCCGCAGCTCGCGGCCAGGGGCGAGATCGTGTCGCTGTCGGGCGACGCTTCGACGCGGCGCTACTACCGGCTGGTGGCGCCGGGCGCGAGCTACGTGCTGGCGCTCTACCCGGAGCCGTTCGCGCCCGAGGAGCTCAGCTACCTGACGGTGCGCGGACTGTTCGAGTCCTACGCACTGCCGGTGCCGGCGACGATCGACGTCGACGGCTCGCGTGGCGTGGTGCTGCAGCAGGACCTCGGCGACCTCACGCTGCAGGAGGTGCTGAAGACGCCCGCCGGCGAGAGCGGCATGGAGGCGCTCTACCGCGAGGCGGTCGACCAGCTGGCGCGGCTTCAGCTGCGCGCGGCCCAGGGCCCGCAGAAAGCCGACTGCTTCCGGATCGCCTTCGACATCGAGAAGCTCACCTGGGAGCTGCACTACTTCCAGAAGCACTTCCTCGAGGGGCATCGGGGCGCCGACCTGAGCGTCGAGGACCGCGCCGTGCTCTCCGAGGCGTTTCACCAGCTGTGCCAGGAGATCGCGTCGTGGCCGCGGGTGCTGTGCCACCGCGACTACCACTCCCGAAACCTGATGCTCCACGAGGAGCGGCTCTACTGGATCGACTTCCAGGATGCCCGCATGGGGCCGGCCAGCTACGACCTCGCGTCGCTGCTGCGCGACGCATATGTGGACGTGCCCGAGCCGCTGCAGGAGGAGCTCAAGGAGCGGCTGCGGCAGCAGGCGGCGCCCGACGAGCCGCGCGAGGTGTTCCGCCGCCGCTACGACCTGATGTGCGTGCAGCGCAACCTCAAGACGCTCGGCACCTTCGGCTTCATGGCGACGGTGCGGCACAACCCGGTGTACCTGCAGTACATCCCGCGCACGCTCGAGCACGTGCGGCACAACCTGACGCGCTACCCCGAGCTCGAGCGGCTCTGGCGCACGCTCGTGCGCCACGTGCCCGAGCTCGGCTAACGGAGACGCCCGGAATGAAGACGGTGAGGATCGAGGAGTTCGGCGCGCACGTCGGCGAGGCGGTGCGGGTGTGCGGCTGGATCCACAACAAGCGCTCGAGCGGCAAGCTGCAGTTCGTGATCCTGCGCGACGGCTCGGGCTACGCGCAGGCCGTGGTCTCGAAGGGTGCGATCGCGGCCGAGGCCTGGGACGCTCTCGATGCGGCCGGCCAGGAGTCCTCGCTCGAAGTGGAGGGCAGCGTGCGGGCCGATGCGCGCGCTCCCGGCGGCTTCGAGATCGACGTCACGGGCGTGAAGCTGCTGCAGAGCGTCCACGACTACCCGATCACGCCCAAGGAGCACGGCACCGCCTTCCTAATG
>CAZMRX010000134.1:0-3494 GCA_964568755.1 uncultured Acidobacteriota bacterium
CCTGGTATCAGGGCGGCCTCTCGGTGATCGACTTCACCGACAGCACGAAGCCTGTCGAGATCGCCTACTTCGACCGTGGCCCGATCAGCGACAAGGCCGAGGTCCTGGGGGGGTACTGGTCCACGTACTGGTACAACGGCCGAATCTACGGCACCGAGATCGCGCGCGGCCTGGACGTGCTGGAGCTCTCGCCCGGCCCGAACCTCACCGCCAACGAGATCGCCGCCGCGCGGCTCGCCCAGCAGCGCGGCACCTTCAACCCGCAGGACCAGTATCCGGTCAGCTGGCCGGATGCGCCCGTGGTGGCCCGCGCCTATCTCGACCAGCTGCTGCGCGACGGCAGCGTCGGCAAGGACGCCGCCGCGTCGCTCGCAGCCGTGCTCGACAAGGCGGAGGTGCTCTTCGACGGGGGAAAGAAGGACGCGGGTGTCGCCGCCGAGCTGCGAAGCCAGGCCGGTCGCCTGGCCGGAGCCGCGGCGGGCAGCCGCCAGGCGAAGCTGGCACGAGTGATGGGCGCGATCGCCGCCAAGCTGAGCTGACGAGAGGGCCTGTACTCTCAAGAGGCGCGCATGGCCCTCAGCAGGCGGTTGTCCGAAAAACGTGCTATATTTCGGTCAAATATGGAACTGAGACTTCGGCTTAACTCGCGTGCCAAGAGCTAGATCCAGGAATAGCACCGACGCGCGAATCGTCCGGACCATCCAGCGGAGCCCTCGGGGGAGCGTTTTCACAGCGGCCTCGTTCGGGGCGCTCGGCAGCCGGGCTGCGATCGACAAGTCGTTACAGCGGCTCGTCTCCAGGGGTGAGCTGCGGCGCTTGTCGCGCGGTCTTTACGACAAGCCCAGGCAAGACGCGCTTCTGGGTACGTTGTGGCCTTCGGTGGAGGCGGTCGTCAAGGCCGTGGCGGGGAAGCACAGGCTGCGCGTGCAGCCCGGTGGCGCTTACGCGGCGAACCTCCTCGGCCTTTCGGAACAGGTGCCGGCCAAGATTGTCCTGCTCACCGACGGTGTCAGTCGGACGATCCGCGCAGGACCGATGCGGATCGCATTCAAGCGCACGTCGCCCAGGAACATGTCGGCGGCGAACCGGTTGGCAGGCCTGGTGATCCAGGCGTTCAAGAGCCTGAGACGCGAGCACATCACGGCCGCGCGCCTCGAGCACCTGCGCAAGACGCTCCCAGCGGCAGAACGGGCCAAGCTGGTTCGCGACCTGGACCTCGCCCCGGGTTGGATGCGGCCCCTGATACGGCAACTGGTGGACGACACCATGATCCCAGGCGTCTCCGCCTCGCACAGGAAGGGCCGGCGTTGACGCCGGCCGCGCAGTTCCTCGCTCTCGCAGAGAATCGCCGCGCGCTCGCATTCGGAGAGGCGGCCGCGCAGCGCGGCGTGAGCGTTGTGCTGATGGAGAAGGACTTCTGGGTGTGCTGGTTGCTAGGCGTCCTCTTCTCCGACTCCGATGTCGCGCCCCATCTCGTGTTCAAGGGCGGCACTTCGCTCTCGAAGGTGTTTCGCGTCATCGATCGTTTCTCGGAGGACGTGGACGTGTCTGTTTCGCCTGCATTCGTCGGTGCGGACACGGCGGGGTTCGAGGCGCTCACCAGCCGCACACGGCGCGACGCGGCCGTTGCCGAGATGCAGAGGCTCTGCAGTGCGAGAGCGGAGCAGGTCATCGCCCCTCGGCTCGGGGCGGCGCTTCACAGTGCCCTGGGCTCGCCCCCAAGCGGCGGATCGTGGGTGACGTTCGAGGTGGACCCTCAGGCTCAATCGCCCAACCTGTATTTTGGCTATCCAGCCGCGGAGACGGCGGGGCTGAACTACATTCGGCGCAGCGTCAAGCTCGAGCTGGGATCGCTCACGGACCAACAGCCTGTCGATCGGCATGCGGTCAGACCCTGGCTTGCCGACGTCTTTCCGTCGCTGTTTGCGGACTGGTGGTGCGAGGTTGTGGCGCTCGACCTCGGGCGTAGCTTCTGGGAAAAGGCGACGCTGCTGCACGCGGAGTACCACCGTCCGGTGGATCAGCCCACGCCCGACCACTACTCGCGTCACTATTCCGATGTCGCCCGACTGCTCGACCATCAGACAGCCGCTACCTTTCTGGCGGACAAGCCGCTCTGCAGCCGCGTCGCGGACTGGAAGAGCCGGGTGTTCGCACGCGCCTGGGCGCGCTACGATCTCGCGCGGCATGGGAGCTTTCGACTTGCGCCGCCGGCTCACCGAGTCGAAGCGCTGACTTCCGACTACGCGGTCATGCGCCCCATGTTCCTGAACGAGCCGCCGCCGTTCGAACAGGTCCTGGATCGGCTGGCGCGTGCCGAGCAGTCGATCAACTCGATGTGAACCATGGCGACGTTCACGCGCGCCTTCCGCCGCGCCTTCGGCACGACACCCAGCGCTTTCCGGCGCACGGGGCGCTCGACCGTCCCGCGCAGCTTGCCCCGACCGGTCGTGCGCTGATTGTCCCCTTGTGTGACAATTTGCGGTGCGCGGCCAACGAGCCGGCGACTCCTGAGGAGGCCAAACAGCCATGATCTTCCATCCGACACTCATTTCGGCGGGCCGGGGCGCGTCTCGGGCTGCCGTCCTTGCGGTGGTCCTTGCGTGCGCGGCGCCGGCCTTCGCCCAGCTCGACAACAAGATGACCCCGATCGCCACACCCGATCAGCCGAACGCGATCGAGATCGGCACCGGTCCGCTTCCCGACGCGACGGCTCAGGAGTCGTGGCACTCGCAGTACGGCAGCCAGTTCGCCCGCAACGTCACGGTAGCGACGATCACGCCGTTCCTGCCGGATCCGGCGAAGGCGAGCGGCGCCGCAGTCGTCGTCGCTCCGGGCGGCGGTTTCCGAACGCTGTCGATGGAGAACGAAGGCTGGAACGTGGCGCGGGCGCTGGCGGAGCGTGGCGTCGCGGCATTCGTCCTCAAGTACCGGCTGAACCAGACCCCGGCCGACATGGCCGGCTTCGAACGCTCGATGGCCGAGATGTTCTCGGGCGCCGCGCGCCGGCCTCCGCGCCCCGATCCGCAGGAGATGATGACCCGGCTCGCGCCGCAGATCGCGGATTCGCGCGCCGCGTTCGCTCTCATCAGGCGCCGCGCCGCCGAGTGGAAGATCGATCCGGACCGCATCGGCATGGTCGGCTTCTCCGCCGGCGCCATGCTGACGATGGCGACGGCGCTCGTCGGAGAGGACGCGAAGCCGGCCTTCATCGGCAACATCTACGGCGGGCTGGCCGCGGTGACCGTTCCCGCCGACGCTCCGCCGCTGTTCGTCGCGCTCGCCGCCGACGATCCCCTCTTCGGCAATGCTGGCTTCGGGCTGATCGACAGCTGGCGCGCGGCCAAGAAGCCGGTCGAGCTCCACCTGTACGAGCAGGGTGGTCACGGCTTCGGCATGTACCCCAAGGAAACGACGAGCACCGGCTGGTTCGACGCCTTCGTCCGCTGGCTCACCATGCACGGAATGCTCAAGGCGAAGGCCTGATCGGCGGC
>CAZMRX010000134.1:3594-12604 GCA_964568755.1 uncultured Acidobacteriota bacterium
CGGCTGCGGCCGGGCCAGCTGCGGCCGGTGGCCCGGATCGCCTGCGGCGGCTTCGCGCTCTCGACCCAATCGACGACGGCGGTCAGCATGTCGAAGGTGTCGAGCGTCGCCGGGCCGCCGCCGCAGTGGCCCATCCCCGGCACGAGGAACAGGCGGCTCCAGCCGCCGACGACGGACGCACCGCCGTTCGCGCGAGCCATCCGCTCGTAGTAGTCGACCGTGTCGAGGGCCGAGAACCAGGGGTCGCTGACGCCGTGGTAGAAGACGAGCTTCCCGCCGCGGCTCGAGAACGTGTTGAGGTTGGTCCAGCTCGCGGTGGCGGTGAGCGGCATCTGCGGGTGGGCGGCCGCCTGCGCGGCCCGCTCGTCCACGTCCATCTCCGTCGCGGTGAAGGGCGGACCGACGGGGTTCAGGCCGCCGGCGAGCAGGCCCGGGATGCCCTGCGTCGCGGCGATCCCGGTGTCGAACAGGAAGCCGGGATACACCTGCCGCCCCCTCGAGTCCTTCGGACCGCCGAAGGCCCTGACGAGAGCATCCGCCTGCGGCCGCGACAGGCAGCCCTCGGCCTTCGGACCGCTGCACGCCAGCGTGGCGGGGTCGAAGCGGCACCCCGTCGGGTCGGCGACGATGCCGTCCTGCAGGCCGTCGGCGCCGTCGCACGCCGCGAGCAGGCCGTCGATCACCAGCTTGCGGTCGGCGTCGGAGAACGCCCGGCGGGTGTCCGGCTTCCCGGCGGCGTCGAGGGGCGCCACCTGGTTGATCATCGTCGCCACCCACTCGTCCCCAATGCCGGAGAAGTGCGTGCGCATGGCCGGCGCGCCGACCACGATGCCGTCGAAGGCGGTTGGATAGCGCTGCGCCATCAGCATGCCCTCGCGCCCGCCGGTCGAGCAGCCCATGAAGTACGCGTGGGCGGCGGGACGGCCGTAGTGCCGCGCGAGGATCTGCTTCGCCAGCACCGCGACGCGCCCGACCGCCTGGTAGGCGAAGTCGAGGCTCGCCTGCTGGTCGGCCATGAAGGAGGCGTCGAACACCTCGCCGCGATGGCCGGTGTCGGTGGTGACGACCGCGAAGCCGCGGGCGAGCGCCGCGTCGCCTTGTCCCGTTCTTCCGAGCGGGGGCGCGACTCTGCCGTTCAGGCCGCCGCCGCCCTGGAACAGCAAGCGTCCGTTCCATTCGGCGGGAAGTGCTATCGCGAACCCGATGCCGTACGTCCTGCCGTCGGCACCCGTGCGGCGGTCGATCGTCGCGCTCAGCTTGCAGTAGGCGGGCAGCGACACGGCGAGCGGGGGCACCCAGGGCGGCTCCGTCGGCGGCGGCGAGCCCGCGGCGAACCACTCGGCCGTCACCTCCGTGAGTGCCATGCCCGGCAGCTGGAGCTGCCGCAGCTCCGTGCACGCCGGCTCGCCAGCCGCGGCCTGCGCCAGGGCCGCGCGCGCGGACAACGAAGCCAACAGGACGACCAAGGGCGCGCCACGCGAGATCGAGAACCGCATTGCTACCTCCGCCAAGCTGAGTTGACGCGAGCGACGCGTTATAGTCTCACCATGCCGGGCACGGTGCCCGGCCAGGAGTCGCGAGGAACGACATGGGTCTGATCCAGGCGGTGACGGGTTCGATCGGCGGCACGCTCGCCGACCAGTGGAAGGACTTCTACACGGTACCGGACGGCCTGCCGGCGACCGCGGCGCTGTTCGCCGCGGTACCGCGGGGAACCAATGCCGGACGCGGCTCGAACACCAAGGGCTCCTCGAACATCATCTCCAACGGTTCGAAGATCGTCGTGCCGGAAGGCTACGGGCTGCTGCTGTTCCAGGACGGCAAGGTCACCGGCTTCGCCGCCGAGGCGGGCGGCTACGAATGGCGATCGGACGACGTCCAGTCGAAGTCGGTCTTCGCCGGCGATGATCTCGTCGGCTCGCTGGTCAAGCAGAGCTGGGAGCGCTTCAAGTTCGGCGGCCAGCCGGGCTCGCAGCAGGCGGCGTTCTTCGTCTCGCTGAAAGAGCTGCCGGACAACCGCTTCGGCACGCAGTCCGAGATCTACTGGGACGACGGCTTCCTCAAGACGCAGGTGGGTGCGGTGACGCGCGGCTCGTACACGATGAAGATCGTCGACCCGATCCTGTTCGTGAAGAACTTCGTGCCGGCCGTCTTTCTGCAGACCGGCACCGTGTTCGATTTCACCGACATGGACAACGCAGCCGCCGGCCAACTCTTCAACGAGGTGGTGGCTTCGCTCGCACCGGCCTTCAGCCTCTATACGAACGACCCGAGCAAGGGCAATCGCATCACCAAGCTGCAACAGGATTCTGTCGGCTTCGCGAAGAGCCTGTCCGATGCGGTCGAGAAGGGCTACCAGTGGCGCTCCGATCGCGGCCTGGCGATCGTCAAGGTCGCGATCGTCTCGATCGAGTACGACGCGAACACGAAGGAGCTGCTCAAGACCGTGCAGCGCGCCGATGCGCTCACCGGCTCGCGCGGCAACGTCAACCTGCAGGCGAGCGTCGCGCAGGGCATCCAGTCCGCGGGCGAAACCGGCGGGGCGGCGGGCCTGGTGGGTGTCGGCATGGCGTCGGGCATGATGGGTGTCGCCGGCCTGCAGCAACCGGTGGCACCCGCAGCGCCGGCCGCCGAAGACCCCGTTGCCAAGCTGAAAAAGGCCAAGGAGATGCTCGACCTGGGCCTGATCACGCAGGCCGACTACGATGCGCTGAAGGCCAAGGCGCTGGGCCTCTGAGGCGCGCGAGACGAGCTTGTCGAAGACCGGCCCGCCACCACGACCGCCGAAGCTCACCGGCCCCGGGTCGCCGCAGGACATGCCGCCGGCGCCGGGCGACCTGGGCGTCGATCCAAAGGCGCTGCCGAAGCCGATCCGCGACGAGCTGACAGCACCCGACCCGGTCGCGATCGACACGTCTGCCGCCGAGCTCAAGGACGGCCTCAACCGCTGCCCGAAATGCGGCGCGACCGACATCCGGCACAAGGCCGGCACCGACCTCCTGATCTGCGCCTTCTGCCGCAACGAATGGCACGGCGAGCGCGTCGAGGAGCAGTTCGGCTTCGGCGAAGGCCTCGACCAGCTCGAGGGCACGGTCGTCGCGTCTGGCGCGCGCGACATCGCAGCGGACGAAGCCGGCCTGCGGAGCTTCAAGTGCACCGGCTGCGGTGCCGAGGTGACGGTCAACACCGCAAAGGCGATGACGGCGCGCTGCCACTGGTGTCGCCACGTCTTCGGCCTCAACGAGCAGGTGCCGAACGGCGCGGTGCCCGACGCCGTCTTGCCCTTCCACATCAAGAAGAGCGACGCGGTCGCGCGCATCCGCCAGTTCGTGGACAAGCGCAGGCTGTTTGCGCTGAAGGCATTCAAGGAGCAGTTCACGCCCGAGAACGTCAGCGCCGTCTACCTGCCGTACATGATCGTCGACGGCAAGGCGAGCGCCGACGTCGCCGGCCACGGCGAGATCCAGACGGCCCGCTACACGCGTGGCAGCGGCAAGGACAAGAAAACGTACTACGACGCCGACGTGTACGAGGTGGAACGGCACGTGGACTTCACCGTGGACGACCTGCCGCTCGAATCCTCCCGCAGGCGCGGCAACCTGGACACGAAGGCCAACACCAACAACATCATCAACACGATCCTGCCGTTCGACACGAAGAACGCCGTGAAGTGGAACGCGTCCTACCTGGCGGGATGCAGCTCCGAGAGGCGCGACCTCGACGTGGAGCAGCTGCGACCGCGCCTCGAGGACCAGCTGCTCTCGATCGCGCGCGCCCAGGTCGCGTCGTCGGTGAATCGCTTCGATCGCGGCGTGCGCTGGGAGCAGGAAAGCCTCGACGTCCACGGAACGCGCTGGGTAGCGATGTACCTGCCGGTCTGGCTGTACTCGTACCACCAGCCTGGAACGAACGGCGGAATGTTGCACTACATCGCGGTGAACGGCCGCACCGGCGAGACGATGGGCAGCATCCCCGTTCAGCAGTGGAAGATGCTCCTGGCCGCGTTCACCGTCGGCAGCTTCCTCGAAGGCATCGCACTCTGGGTCATTGCAAGCCAATGAGCGACGACGGCGGCCTCGGGCTGCTCCTCATCGGTCCCGCCGGCGCGGCCGCGCTCTACTGGGCGCTGTACCGCTACTACCGCAACACCGACAAGTCGCACGCCTTCGAGTACGAGACGGACGTCGACGCCGAGCCAGTGACCGGCTCCGAGCGGAAGGTCGGCGAGGTGAAGGGCACGCGGCAGACGCGCATCACGGGCGACAACTCCCGCGAGCACCGCAAGCGCGTGCAGCGGGTGCAGGCCGACGGTAGACGCTGACAAGGCGCGGCCCCCCGATCGCCGCCCAGCTGACCTGACGCGATAGTAGTCTTGAAGCGCCTTGGCATTGGACGGCGGAGGTGCTGTTTCGCCCGACGGCCGCTTCGCCGCCGTCGCACTCGCCGCGGGCCCGGTCGGAGCGCCTGAGGCAGGGTTGCCCCGCTGACTCTCGGGCGATCTACAATCGACATGGATGACTCTCACGCACCTGCCGGGCGGCGACCTGGTCGCCAAGGGGCTCGACGATCTCGCGCGTGGGAGCGAATCGGAGGAGGCACTGCTCGTCTCCATCGCCGCCGACCGGCTGCGGAGTGCAGGTCTTCCCGTGGCCAAGGCCCTGTCCAATGCGTCGCACCGGCTCTATCTCCGGCTGGCGGCTGAAGACGAGGACTCCGCCCACTCGCGCTACAACGCGCTGCTGCGACGGCTCACGAGCTTCGAGAGCGCGCTCGAATGCGTGGGCTAGCCGACGCCGCCAGGCTTCGCCAGTTTCTCGACCGGATCGCCCGCGAGGCGGACGCAGAGGCAGCCATCTATCTCACCGGCGGCGCGACTGCCGTGCTGCTCGGGTGGCGCGCGAGCACTGTCGACGCCGACATTCTGATCGTTCCGGAGCTCGACTCGCTCTACCGAGCGATTCCGAGGCTCAAGGAGGAGCTGCGCCTCAATGTGGAGATCGTGAGCCCCGCCCACTTCATCCCGGAGCTGCCGGGCTGGCGCGAGCGGAGTCTCTTCATCGATCGCATGGGCAGCGTCTCGTTCTACCACTACGATCCCTATGCGCAGGCGCTCGCGAAGATCGAGCGCGGCCACGGCCACGATCGCGACGACGTGGCACAGCTCCTGGCGCGCGGCATCGTCGATCGACAGCAGCTCCGGAGACTGTTCGAGGCCATCGAGCCGCTCCTGTACAGGTATCCGGCCCTCGCCCCCGAGAGGTTTCGCGAGCGGCTGGAGGCGGCGCTGCGACCGACCGGCTCGTCCTAGCCGGGGGGGCGCCGAGGGCCATGGACGCCGATGAGCTATCGTTTGCCGTGTGGCTGACCGTGAAAGGCGTGAACGCGGCCAGGTGGCAGGGGCCTCCGACCCCGGGCTGCGCTGATCGGCTCGCCGCGAACGGCCGGGCCCGCGCTCAGTCGTTCCTTAGCGACTGGCAGGGGTCGACGCGCGAGGCTCGTCTGGCCGGGACGTACGCCGCCACGGCGCCGATCAGGAGCATCAGGACGGCCATGGTGGTGAAGGTGGGGGCGTCCAGCGGGGTGACGCCGAAGAGGTGGGCGGCCAGGGGGCGCGTCGCGGCCAGGGCGGCGAGGAGGCCGATGGCGACGCCGACGGCGACGACCCTGGCGCCCTGGGCGACGACCATGCGGCGGACGGTTGCGGCCGTGGCGCCGAGGGCCATGCGGACGCCGATCTCGCGGGTGCGCTCGGCGACCGTGCAGGAGAGGACGCCGTAGAGGCCCACCGCGCCGAGGAAGAGGGCCAGGGCCGAGACGATGCCGAGGGTGAGGACGGCGAAGGAGAGCTGGATCATCGAGCGGGCGGCCAGGGCGTTCATACTGTAGGCGCGGTACATCGGGGCTTCGGGGGCGACCTCGCGGATCAAGGCGCGGACTTCGGGGGCGATGGTTTCGGCGCGCGAGGTCTTGATGACGTAGCCCGGGTTGGAGAGGGCCCAGGACTTCGGGGTGGGGCCCGCCAGTGGGAAGTAGACGAGGGCCTCGGCCTTGTTGCGGTAGTTGTACTGGACGACGTCCTCGACGACGCCGACGACGGTGTGCCAGTCCTTCTGGCCGCGGCGCTGCAGGCGGCGGCCGATGGGGGCCTGGCCCGGCCAGAGGAGATTCGCGGCGGAGCGGCTCACCACGACGTTCCCGTGCTGGGAGAGGTGGTCGGCGGTCTCGAAGGCGCGGCCGTCGAGGACGCCGATCGACATCGTGGGGAAGTAGTCGCCGGCGGCGAACGTCCAATTGAGGGTCGGGCCGACGTCGGGGCCTTCGGGCATCTCCTCGTTGCGGAACCGGTCCTCGCGGGTCCCCTCGTCGAGGGGCACGTTCTCGACGATGCCGACCGAGGTGACGCCGGGGAGGTTCTGGAGGCGCTCGAGGAAGGCGAGGTGGAAGCGGGCCCAGCTCGCGCCGTCCACGAGCGCGGGCTGCTCCGGCGCGAACTGGAAGGTGAAGACGTCGCGCGTGTCGTAGCCGGGATCGACAGCCTTGAGCGCGACGAAGCTGCGCATCAGCAAACCGGCGCCGATCAGCAGCACGAGCGCCATCGCGGTCTGGAGGGCCACCAGGCCGTCGCGCACGAGGCGGCGGCGCGCCGTCGAGCCGCGGCCCCCCTCGCGCAGCCGCGCGAGGTCGGGCGACGCACCGCGGAGCGCCGCGACGAGGCCGCACGCCACGCCCGCGACCACGGCGGCCAGCAGCGTGAAGAGCAGCGTGCGGGGGCCGAGCGCGACCTCGTCGAGGCGCGGAACGCCGGGCGGCGCCGCGCTCAGGAGCAGCGGGAGAGCGAGCCAGGCGAGGGCGACGGCCAGGGCGCCGCCGAAGAGCGCCGCAACGAGCGCCTCGGCCATCTGCAGCCGCAGCAGCTGCCCGCGCGACGCGCCGATCGCGCGGCGCACGGCCAGGTCGCGCTGGCGGCCCTCGGCGCGCACCATGAAGAGGTTCGCCACGTTGACGCAGGCGATGACCAGGACGATCGCGGCGGCGGCGAAGAGGATCCACAACGAACGCGCGGCGGGGCCGAGCATCTGGTCGAGCATGGGCCGCACGACGGCGCGATGGCGCTCGATGAGCCGGGCATAGCCGGGCGAGCCGCCGAAGCGCTCGGGCAACTGGCGTGCGAGCGCCGTCAGCTCCGCTTCGGCGGCCGCGAGCGACACGCCCGGCGCGAGGCGGCCGATCATGTCGTAGCCGAAGCCGCCCGGCGTCAGACCCTCGGCGCGGATGTCGCCGATTAGCCACAGGAGCGGGCCGCTGTTCGGGAAGCGGAACTCGGGGCGCATCACGCCGACGATGGTCCGGCTCTCGCCGGCCATCTCGTAGGAGCGGCCGACGACGCTCGGGTCCGAGCCGAACCACGTGCGCCAGAGCGCGTCGCTGATGACGACTGCCCGTTCCTGGTCCTCCGGCAGCGGCAGGCGGCCGAGGGCCGCGCGCTCGCCGAGCGTCGAGAACACCGAGCGGCTGACGGCACCCATGCGGACCCGCTCGACCCGGTCGCCAACCCGCAGCGAGTTGGTGAAGGTGCCGAAGACGCCGACGTCCTCGACCAGCTTGGCGCGGTCCTTGTACTGGATCAGGAACTCCGCGGCTGGACCGAACTCGCCCGTCATGTCGGACCCCGGCGCGGTGCCGAGGATGGCCACGAGCCGCTCGGCGTTCTTGTAGGGGAGCGGCGAGAGCAGCACGCGGTCGAGCACGGCGAAGACGGCCGTGAGCGTGCCGATCGCCAGTCCCAGCGTGCCGACGACGGTGGCGGCGAAGCCGGGCGTGCGTCGCAGCGTGCGGAACGCGTGGCGCAGCGCTCCCGCGAAGCCGTTCAGGTCGAGGCTCATGGTGGGTCCTTTCTTCTGGGCGGGAACGTCGGGCCAGGAGGGGCGCAGGCGTTCGGCGACCGCGCTGCGGCCGAGGTCGAAGACGGTCGCGGCGAGGGAGCGCGCGGCCGCGACGGGGCCACGCTGCCGGTCGCGCTCCCAGTCGAGGAGCGCGTGCTCGACGACGGCGTCGCCGAAGCGGTCGCGGAAGGGCACGGGGAAGAGGCGCAGGAGCGCGCCGAGCAGCGCCTTCACGAGCGGCCCCGGGCGGCGAGTCCGAGCCGCTTCTCGGCGACGGCCGCGGTGCGCTTCAGGCGCTCGGTGTCGTCCGCGAGCACGCGCCGGCCGTGGGCGGTCAGCGTGTAGTACCGGCGCGCGAGGCCGGGGTGCGCCACGGCGGGTTCGTGGCCCTCGCTCTCGGCGACGAGGCGGGAGGCGACGAGCCGGGCAATGACCCGGTAGAGCGAGCCGGCGCGCGGCTGCAGTGTACCCCCCGACTCGGCGGCCACGCGCTCGGCGATCGCGTAGCCGTGCAGGGCTCCGCTCGCGAGCGCCAGCAGGACATGGTATTCGAGGAGAGTCATCCTAATTGCGCGGTCGGAGTATATACGCGCCAACGGCACGATAGTTCGCGACCGCAACCTCCCACCCGGGGCGCCCCGACTTGAGCCGAACCCGCTCAAGGGGCACCGCGAAATCAAGCAGGAACGTAGGACAACCGGATCACATCCTCGCCAATCCGATCACTACCCATCAGGCGGAGTGGCGGCCGGGGCCCTGCGAAGTAGGGCTTGCCTTGCCCCAACACGACGGGGTGCAGGTAGATTCGGTACTCGTCGATCAGGCCAAGCTCGGTCAGGCTTCGCGCGACGTCCGGTCCGGCCACTTCGATCTCGCCGTCGCGCTCGGCCTTCAGCTCGCGGATCGCGCGCTCGAGGTCACCCTCGACAAGCCTGGCGTTGGGGCCGACCGACTTCAACGAGCGCGAGACGACCCATTTCGGCTGCTTCCGCCACGCCGCGGCGAAGGCCTGTTCCGCTGCATCCCATTCCGGATGATCGTCGTCCCAGTAACGCATGACCTCGTACATTCGGCGACCGTAGACGCTGCCCGCCTGCCGCTGGGCCTCCTCGACGAAGTGGCGGAAG
>CAZMRX010000135.1:0-10022 GCA_964568755.1 uncultured Acidobacteriota bacterium
AGCTCGTCCCACCACAGCTCGCGCATCGCGCGCTCGCCGCGCAGGATGCCGTCGCGGGTGACGCCCGCGGGGTGCGGGACGAGCTCGTTCAGGCGGTCGAAGACACGGGCGCGGTCCTCGCCGTCGACGCGTGCGAGCAGGTGCCAGAGCGAAAGCGCGTCGCGCGGGCGGGAGTGCGCCAGCACGCGCGCGAGCGCGGCGCGTCGTGGCTCGCCCGGCGGACCGAAGTCGATCGCCTCCAGCGCCTGCGCGAGCTCCGGCGAGGCCGTCTCGAAGCTGGGGGTCCCGGGTCCGATGCCGGTGCGTGTCGCGCACAGGGCGCCGGCCGGCACCAGCGACTGCAGCCCGCGGTGCTCGAAGCCCACCCAGCCGGCCTCGACGCGCAGCAGGCCCGCGCCCGCCTCGTCGACCTCCAGCGTGTAGCGGCAGCCCATGTCGACCGCGACGGCCGAGGGCGTGTCGACGACGAAGTCGCCGGGCGGCGCCCAGATCGTGGCGTGCATCACGCCCCGCTCGAGCGACAGGCGGTGCCGGCGCTCGCCCGGGTCGACCAGGCCCACGCGCGTCTTCGGCTCGAGCTGCACCTCGCCGATCTCGTCGCCGGTGGTTCCGACCGAGAGGCGCGCGCGCGCGCCGCGGGTTTCCACCCACTCGCCGACACCGAGCTCGTCCTGCCTCACCACGCGCGAGTCGGTCCAGGAAGCGCCTTCCAGCCAGCGCAGCTCCCAGCCTCCGCGCCCCGGGCCGGGGCTTCGCAGCACGCTCGCGCCGAGGCCCAGCAGCAGCGCGGCCGCGGCCCCTAGCCCGGACCAGCGCCAGGGTGATCGCCGGCTTCCGCCTCCGCGCCACTCGGGAGCCGGCGGGAGCCGCCGCAGCGGCCTCAGCCGTTCTTCGAGCTCGCGCAGCTCGGCGTCGGGCTCGCCGGTCTTGTCCCAGAGATAGTCGCCGCCGCTCACCGCAGCTCCTTCCGGCCGAGCGCCTCGCGAAGCAGCTGCATGCCGCGGTGCAGGTTCACACGCACGGAGCCCGGCGTCAGCCCCGTGCGCTCGGCGATCTCGGGGCCCGTCATGCCCTCCACGAGCCGCAGCACCAGCGTCTCGCGGTAGGCCTCGGGCAGGCGACGGATCGCCACGAGCACCGCGAGCGCCTCGCCCTCGGGGTGCGGCGCGCCCGCGACGTCTGCCGGCAGCTCCACCGTGTTCTCGCCGCGCCGCCAGTGATCGCGCGCCCGGTTGCGCGCGATGGCGGCGAGCCAGCCGCCGAAGGCCTCGGGGCTGCGCAGGGCCGCCAGCCGCCGCATCGCCTGCAGGAACACGTCCTGCACCAGGTCGTCCACGTCCGCGCGAGGCACGCGCGCGAGCAGGAGGCCGTGGACCATGGGCGCGAAGCGATCGTAGAGCCGTCCGTAGGCGGACCGGTCGCCCGCCCGGGCGGCCTCCACGAGCTCGGCCTCGAGCGACCGGGCCGCGTCGGCCGCCGGGCTCAGCCTCGCGAGCTCGTCCATCGCCGGAGTGTACTCAAGCCCCAACCGCCCTCCTGCCGACCGACACGTGCCCCACGCCTTCTGGGACGCCGCCACTGGGCAAGGTGTTAGCCGGAGCGGTCGCCCCGGGGTCGGCTGCGGCTTCACGAACGCCGAGCGCCTACTTCGATCCCTGCAGCTGGCCTTCCTGGGCCCGCTCGATCGACTCGAACAGCGCGCGGAAGTTGCCCGCCCCGAAGCCCTGGTCGCCCTTGCGCTGGATGATCTCGAAGAAGAAGGGGCCGGCCGCCTCCTCTTTATAGAGGCCCGACGACTCCTTCAGGAAGATCTGCAGCAGGTACTTGCCGGGTCCGTCCCCGTCCACCAGGATCTCGAGCTCGCGCAGCACCGCGAGGTCCTCGTCGATCGTGCCGATGCCCAGCTTCTGGAGCCGCTCCGGCAGCATGTCGTAGTACTTCCCGGGCGTCGGCATGAACTTGAGGCCCCGCTCGCGCAGCATCCGCACGCACGGGACGATGTCCTTGACCGCGATCGCGAGGTGCTGGACGCCCGGTCCGCGCAGCTCCTCGCAGAAGATGTTGATCTGCGAGGCGCGGAAGTTCGGGCGCCACGGCTCGTTGTTGGCGAACTTCACGCCCGAGTGCGGGTCCCAGTAGACGAGCGAGCGCAGGCCCGAGCCGTGCTGCTGGGCCGGGTCGACGTCGGTGGTGTGGAACTGGATCTCCCAGAAGCGCTCGAAGCCCATCACGTGCTCGAGCCAGAGCGACACGTGGCCGAGCGTCGCGAAGTTCGAGGTGGTGTGGTCGAAGCCGATGAAGCCGAGCCGGTTGGACCCGCCCCGCGGCTGGTCGTGCATCACGAAGCCCGGGTAGAGCGCGCGGTAGCCGCGGCGCTCGACGAAGCGGAAGGTGGTGTCCCCGAACGGCGTCGTGATCGAGAACCAGGCGATCTCGCCGCCGCGCTCGTCCCTGGCGCGCTTGACGTCGTCGATCGGCGTCCCGCCACGGCCCTCGAGCAGGCGGAACGTCTTCAGGGCGTCCTCCACCTCGAAGTTGAGCGTGCCGACGCCGTCGGGGTACTTGCGCAGCCAACGAGCGGCGCGCCCGTCCTCGCCCTGGGGCGTGATGCACACCACGGCGCAGTTGCCCGCCAGGAACGCGACCGCTTTCTGCCGGCCGGACTTCGTCAGCTCGTCGGAGCTTTCGCCGATCTCCGCAAAGTCCATGACCTGCGTGTAGAAGCGCCGGCTGCGCTCGAGGTCGTGCACGTAGTAGTGAACGGATTCGAGCCGCTTGATGCCGAGGGACTCAGCTTTGGGCATTTGGACTCCCCTAGAGGGACGCTGCGTCGCGTCCCCGCGAAGGCCTCGAGCTTACGCTACCACGCCGCGACACTCGCCGAAGCCGATGCGCGCGAAGCCTTCCCGCTCGCAGTGGCCGCGCAGGATCACCTCGTCGCCCGGCTCCAGGAAGCGGCGCTCCTCGCCGCTCGGCAGCGCCAGCGGCTCCTTACCGCGCCAGGTGCGCTCGATCAGGCAGCCGCGATTCTCGGGCTCGGGGCCCGAGACGGTGCCGCTCGCGATCAGGTCCCCGGGGCGCAGGTTGCAGCCGTTCGAGCTGTGGTGCGCCAGCATCTGCGCGAGCGTCCAGTAGACGTCGCGCAGGTTGCTGTGGCTGACCCGGAACGGCCCGAGGCCGCGCTCGCGCATCGCCCTCGTGGAGAGCAGGACCTCGAGCCGGAGGTCGACGCCTCCGTGCGCGCGGTCTTCGGGATGGGAGAGGTAGGGCAGCGGCTGCGGGTCGCCCGCGGGTCGCGCGAAGGCCGCGGTTCGATACGGCGCGAGCGCCTCGAGCGTCACCACCCAGGGGCTGATCGAGGTCGCGAAGCTCTTCGCCAGGAACGGGCCGAGCGGCTGGTACTCCCACTTCTGGATGTCCCGGGCCGACCAGTCGTTGAGCAGGCACAGCCCGAAGAGGTGCGACTCGGCCTCGGCGATCGGGATCGGCGCACCCTGCCGGTTGCCCGGGCCGAGGAACGCCGCGACCTCGAGCTCGTAGTCGAGCGAGCGGGTCGGGCCGAAGCGCGGCTCGCCGCCCTCGGCGGGCTCGGTCTGCCCCTGCGGGCGCGCGATCCCGGTGCCGCTCACCACGATCGACGAGGCGCGGCCGTGGTATCCGATCGGCACCCACTTGTAGTTGGGCAGCAGCGGGTTGTCGGGGCGCAGCATCTGGCCGACGTTCGTGGCGTGGAACACCGAGGCGTAGAAGTCGGTGTAGTCGCCCACCAGCGCGGGCAGCCGCATCTCGGCGTCGGCCATCGGCAGGAGCACGAGCTCGGCATCGGCGCGCGCCGTGACGAAGCCGCCCTCGGCGCGCAGCAGGTGCGACAGCCGGTGGCGCAGCGTGCCGCGCACGCGCGCCTCGAGCGCCATCAGCGCGTTCAGGCTCTCTCCGCCGCAGGCCGCCTCGACGTCGGACGGCAGGCCGCGCAGCAGGCCCCGCTCGCCGCACGCGTGCAGGTCGAGCACGCGGTTGCCGATCGCGCAGCCGACGCGCGCGCTCCCCTCGCCGCTGCGCCGAAAGACACCGAGCGGCAGGTTCTGGACGGGGAAGTCGCCCGCCGGGTCGTTGGCCGACTCGACGAAGCTCCGGAGCGCCGGGTCGTGGGTGCCGTCGGTCTTCGGGATCACCGGACCCCCCGATGCGCCTCTTGGCTTTCGAGCGCAAGCACTCCGAGCGACTGCAGGTCGGCCACTGGCTCGGCGAACGAGCAGGAGCCGAACGAGCTCGCGAAGTCCCGACGCGCGGTCTCGAGCTCGCGGGTGGCGAGGCGCAGTTGTCGCCAGGCGAGCCCCTCGTCGTCGAAGTGGAACGCCTTCGGGTCCTGCTCGCGCAGCACGCCTTCCAGGTCCGCGAGGGAGGCGCCGCCGCGCGCGAAGGCGGCCGCCGCGAACACGTTCAGGAAGCCGTGCATCACAGCCCGTGGGCTCGCCGGCTCGTAAGTCAGGTCGCGCTCGCCACGCACGGGGTGGTGCAGGCCCGCCGTGGCCTTCCACGGCAGCCGGGCCGCGGCGCAGGCGGCGATGAAGCGGGCGACGTCGCCCGGGTCCGGGATCGCCTCGGGAACGACGCCCCCGGTGCGGATCTTGGCCCGCGCCCCTCGCTGCTCGAGCGTGGCCAGCAGGCCGTCGAGGTTCTCGTCGAGCGGGACCTCCACGAAAGCCACGAGTCCAGGCGCGAGCGCCGCGAGCGCCGCCTCGGCTTCCATCGGAGTCGCCGCCTTCAGCTCGACCGCGTCCACCACCGCCCGCCCGGCGTGCGAGGCGTTCCACGCATCGACGCGCGCCGCGTCGCCGTACGCGTCGCCGCCGAGGAGCGCGCTCAGCCGCCAGGGATCGCCGGTGCCCGCCGCGGGGAGCTGCGCCTCGGCGGCCGCGCCCAGCTCGACGAGCCGCGCGGCCGGTACCACGAAACGGCCCAGCATGAAGGCCTCCGGCGAGCGGCGCCAGCGCGCGTACTCCGCCACGGCCGCGTCCATCGAGAGCGCCGCGGGCGGGAACAGGCCCGCGTAGTCGACGAGGCCGGCGAGCAGCGCGCGCGCCGATGCCGTGGTCACGACGAAGGCGCGAGCCACGAGCGCTGGTAGCCGGCATCCTCGAGGGCGAGCGCCTCGCGGCTCACCAGCAGCGGCCGGAAGGTGTCCAGCATCACCGCGAGCTCCTTCGTGCCCGAGGCGCCGATCGACTCCTCGGTCTTGCCCGGCTGGGGCCCGTGCGGCAGCCCGTCGGGGTGGAGCGTGATCGAGCCGAGCTCGATGCCCTTGCGGCTCATGAACTCGGCGTTGGCGTAGAACAGCACCTCGTCGGACATCACGTTCTGGTGGCTGTAGGGGGCCGAGACCGCGTCCTTCTCGAAGTCGAAGGGCCGCGGGCAGAAGGAGCAGATCACGAAGCCGTCGCCCTCGAAGGTCTGGTGCACCGGGGGCGGCAGGTGCACGCGACCGACGCGCGGCTCGAAGTCGTGGATGCTGAAGGCCCAGGGATAGTAGTAGCCGTCCCAGCCCACGACGTCGAAGGGGTGGTGCGGCATCACCATCTCGACCAGCCGGTTGCCGCTCTTGACGAGGACCGTGAACTCGCCCGTCTCGTCGCGCGGCAGCAGCCGCTCCGGCCGGCGGATGTCGCGCTCGCTGAAGGGCGCCATCTCGGTGAGCTGGCCGTGCTCGTTGCGGTAGCGCTTCGGCGTGCGCACGTAGCCCTGGCTCTCGATCACCAGGAAGCGGTGCGGCCCCCTTGCGAGCCCCCAGCGGTGCAGGACGCCGCGCGGGATCACCACGTAGTCGCCGGCGCGGTAGCCGAGCTCGCCGAACGAGGACTCGAGCACCCCGTCGCCCTCCACGACGAAGACGACCTCGTCGCCCTGCGCGTTGCGGTAGAAGACGGCGTCTTCCTTGCGCGGCCTCACGAGCGACAGCGCCACGTCGGAGTTGAACAGCAGCGGCACGCGGTCGCGCACCGCGCTCGGCCCGGTCGAGAGGTCCGCGGTGCGGAAGTGCCGGTGCCGCACCACCCGCTCGGGCTCCGCCACCCAGTCGAGCGCCGCCAGCGGCCGCACGCTCTTGACGGCGGTGGGCAGCCGCAGGTGATAGAGCAGCGAGGACGGCCCCGTGAAGCCCTGGTTGCCCACCAGCTCCTCGTAGTGGATCCCGCCGCCTTCCTTGCGGAACGCGACGTGGCGCTTCGGGGGCACGCGCCCCAGCTGGTGGTAGATGGGCATTCGCTCTCCGGCTACGAGGCGTCCATTCTATCCCGGCGGGACGGCCTTACTCCTCCGAGGCCCCCTTCACCAGCTGCCAGAAGCCGCGCGGCGACACGATCCGGATCGCGACCGGGGGGCCCGCGAAAGGCCGTTCACCTCTGCCGGTACACCCTCACGTAGTCGACCAGGAAGCGCTTCGGGAAGAGCGCGTCGTCGATGCCCTGCTGGCCGCCCCAGGAGCCGCCGATCGCGAGGTTCAAGAGCAGGTACTGCGGCTTGTCGAAGGGCCAGGTGCGCGAGCCCGTGCCCTCGTTGCGGAAGGTGAAGTAGTTCTGGCCGTCGACGAAGACGTCGATGTGATCCGGGTACCACTCCATCGCGTAGACGTGGAAGTCGTCGGAGGGGCTCGCGATGCTGACGCTCGCCGTCTTCTGCGTGCCGATCGTGTGGTTGTAGGCGGCGGTGTGGACGCTCGCGTGGATGCGCAGCGGGTCGAAGCCCACGTTCTCCATGACGTCGATCTCGCCGCAGGCCGGCCAGCCCGTCTGCTGGATGCTCGTCCCGAGCATCCAGATCGCCGGCCAGCTGCCGCGGCCGGCCGGGAGCTTCGCCCGCACCTCGACACGCCCGTACTGGAACTCGAAGCGGCCGCGCGTGATCACGCGAGCCGAGGTGTAGGCGTAACCCTGGTAGGCCTCCTTGCGGGCCTCGATCACGAGGCTGCCGGCTTCGGCGCGGACGTTCTCGGACCTGGAGGTGTAGTACTGCTTCTCGTCGTTGGCGATGTAGCCGAGGTCGTAACCCCACTTCGCGGGGTCGAGGCTGCCCGCCGTCTCGAACTCGTCGGAGAAAGCGAGCGTCCAGCCCGCGGGAGCTGGCACCGCCGAGGCGGGCGTGGCCGTGGCCGGAGCGCTGGCCTGGGCGCACGCCAGAGCCGGGGCCGCCAGCAGCGCCAGGGCGGTCGAGTGGAGCGGTGTACGCGCGGGCAACAGGCACCTCGCCGGGCGCGGGACGTCCGCGCCGCGCCGGCGCTCCTACTTGCGGTCCTTCAGCAGGTCGCGGATCTCGGTGAGCAGCACCACCTCCGCGGGCGGCGGCGCGGGCGGGGCCGGCGCCGCGGCGAGCCTCGCGGCGAAGTTGGCGAACGGCTTCAGGATGAAGAAGTAGACGACGCCGGCCTTCAGCACGAAGTTGATGATGGCCGAGAGCACGAGGCCGATCTTGAACGGCCCGACGAGGAGCGCGTTCTCGAGCTGCTTCACCTCGCCGGGGGCCAGCACGGCGATCAGCGGGTCGATCACGCCCTTGATCAGCCCGTCCACGACCCCGCCGAAGGCCGCGCCGATGATCACGGCCGTGGCCAGCTCGACCACGTTGCCGCGCATGAGGAAATCGCGAAATCCCTTGAACATGTGTCCTCCGCGGCGAGTCTACTACGCGGGCCATCCGCCCATGCGCGGGAGGAATCGGGAGGATGAGCCCCGCGACGGAGCCGCGTAGACCGGGCCGTTTGGCTCACCCGCGCCGGCCGTAGAGCCATTACGATTGACGCATGAACGTGCTCGTGCTCAATACCGGCAGCTCATCCTTGAAGTTCCAGGTGGTCGACACCGACCTCGACGCGATCGAGAAGAACGCCGACCGCCAGCTGGCGCGGGGGGTGCTCGAGCGGATCGGCAGCGAGTCGCTGGTCTCGCTGAAGGTCGAGGGGCGCGCGACGCTCCGCAGGACCGCGCCGCTGCGCGACCATCGCGCGGCGCTCGATTACGTGCTGCGCTGGCTGGTGTCTGCCGAGTCCGGGGTGCCCGGGATCAGCGCGCTCGGCGACCTTCACGCGGTCGGACACCGCATCGTCCACGGCGGCGAGAAGTTCACGCGCTCGACGTTGATCACGGACGAGGTGGTGGACCAGATCGAGGACTGCATCGACCTGGCGCCGCTGCACAACCCGGCCAACCTCAAGGGCATCTATGCCGCGCGCGAGCTGCTCGGCCCCGGCGTGCCGCAGGTGGCGGTGTTCGACACCTCGTTCCACTCGACGATGCCCGAGGTCGCGTACCTGTACGCGATCCCGTACCCGCTCTACGTGCGGCACAAGATCCGCCGCTACGGCTTCCACGGCACTTCGCACCGCTACGTGGGCTTCCGTTACCGGGCGCTCACGGGCCGGACCCACGAGGACACGAACATCATCACGCTCCATCTCGGCAACGGCTGCTCGGCCTGCGCGATCAAGAGGGGCGAGTCGATCAACACGTCGATGGGTCTCACCCCGCTCGAGGGGCTCGTGATGGGGACGCGCTCCGGCGACATCGACCCGTCGGTGCTCGAGTTCCTGCACCACAAGGAAGGCCTGTCGTTCCAGGAGATCGACACGCTGCTGAACAAGCAGTCCGGGCTGCTCGGGATCTCGGGGCTCACCAACGACATGCGCGAGCTGCTCGCGGAGGAAAGCGCCCACCAGGACCGCCGCGCGCGCCTCGCGGTGCAGCTCTTCGTCCACCGCGTGCGGCACTACCTGGGGGCTTACCTGGCGCAGATGAACGGGGCCGACGCGATCGTGTTCACGGGCGGCATCGGCGAGAACTCTGCCGAGATCCGGAGCCGCATCTGCGCTGAGCTCGGCTTCCTCGGCATAGCGCTCGACCCGGAGAAGAACGCCGCGGCCGTGGGCGGCAAGGAAGGCGACGTCTCCGCCGAAGGCGCCCGGGTCCGGGCCTTCGTGATCCCGACCAACGAGGAGCTGCTGATCGCCCGCGACACCGTGCGCTGCGTCAAGAACGCGCCGCGGCGCTGGTGAGCTCCGGCGCAGCGCCCTTGAGCTTCGCGTAGAGGCGCGGCAGCGCATCCCGGTAGGCCTGGAGGATCTGCGGCTCGGCCTCGGCGAGAGGCTTGACCGGCACGAGGTCCAGGACCTGCGCGGCGCCGAGGCCGGAGTCGAAGAAGGTCCGGACCGACCCGTCGAGCATGGCGCGCAGCGCCCGGTCGGCGTCGCCTTTCTCCAGCCCGAAGGCGGCCGCGAGCTCGCGCAGCCCCTGCCACTGGAACCAGAAGTAGGTCGGGCCCATCGCGGCCAGGATCGCGTACGCCTCCAGCGTCTCCTCCGGCACCCGCGGGTGCTGCCCGAGCCCGTCGAGCAGCGTCTCGATCTCGGCGCGCGCGCTCGCGGGAAGGCCGTCCGCGAAGGCCACCGGGTTGAAGCCCGCCCGCACGACCGAAGGCGCGTTCGGCAGGACGCGCGCGAGGCGGGTGAAGCCGCCCAGCGACTGCGATAGCCGCGCGAGCGTCAGCACCGGCGCGAGCGAGACGACGACGGCGTCCTTCCGAAGCCGTGGCGCGAGCTCCGGAAGCACGGCCTTCAGGGCCGGCGGGTGAAGCGCGAGGAAGACCAACTCACGGCTCGCGGCCTCGGCGTTGTCGGCGGTCGTGGCGATCGCCGGGAAGCGCGCCTTCAGGCGGGCCAGCACCTCCGCGCTCGTGTCGCTGGCCGTCACCCGCTCGAGCGCCACGCCGCGCCCGCCCAGGGCCTCGAGGAAGATGGCGGTGATCCGCCCGCCGCCGACGAAACCGACCGTGTGGGAATGCATGAGCCTCTCTCCTGTCATAGGCCGGGCGCGCGAGTCAGCGCGCCGCGGCAAGATCGAACCGGTGCTGCCCGACGAGCCGCGCCAGCTGTGAGCGGGTCGGGTGGACACCGGACGACACGACGACGCCATCGACGAGGATGGGGTCGAACCGCTCCACGAGCAGCCCGCAGGCTTCCAGCCAATCGAGCTCCTGCT
>CAZMRX010000135.1:10122-12564 GCA_964568755.1 uncultured Acidobacteriota bacterium
GGGTCGAACCGCTCCACGAGCAGCCCGCAGGCTTCCAGCCAATCGAGCTCCTGCTCGAAGGCCTCGAAATCCCGATCGGGCAGGACGCCGCAGACGCCGATGAGCGGCGGCGGCGCGTGACGAAAGACCGTGACGGTCGTCATCGTGTCACCTCCCGGCGCTTCACCCAAAGACCGCGCCATAGAGCCACCCGGTCAGCGTGGCCACGACCACTACCAGGGAGACATAGGCCACGGTCTTGCGGAGGCCGAGATACGAGTGGATGACGAGCATGCTGGGCAGCGAGAGCGCCGGCCCCGCCAGCAAGAGCGCGAGAGCGGGGCCCTGCCCCATGCCGGAGCCCAGAAGCGTCTGCAGGATCGGCACCTCGGTGAGCGTGGCAAAGTACATGAGCGCCCCCACGAACGAAGCGAGGAGGTTGGCGCCGATCGCGTTGCCGCCGACCACCCCCGCCACCCACGACGAGGGAACGAGGCCGGCATCCGCTCCCGGGCGGCCCATCAGCCAGCCGGATACCAGGATCCCGCCGAAGAGCAGGGGCGTGATCTGCTTCGCGAAGGTCCAGGTAGAACGAACCCACTCCCCGAGCTCGTCCCGCGAGTACCAGCGGAACATCATCCACAGGAGGGCGACGAGCAGCGCCGCCGTGAGTGGCCAGTGCACGCCGTAGACGGCGGCGAACAAGCCCACGGCCTGGTTCGGCGCGCCCCAGTTGGCGAAGACGAGGATCGCCACCATGGCTCCGAGGAAGAGAGCGTCCTGCCAGGGCTGTCGCGAGCTTTCCGCGCCCAACGCCGCCGCCGCGAAGGGGTCGGCGCCGCTCCGCTGGCGCTCCGCCTCCTCGCGGCGGAACAGGACGGCCATCAGCACGCCGACGACCACGGCGAAGAGGACTGCGCCGACCGCGCGTGCGATCCCGAGCCGAAGGCCCAGCACGCGCGCGGTGAGGATCATCGCGAGGACGTTGATCGCGGGGCCCGAGTAGAGAAACGCCGTCGCCGGCCCGAGGCCGGCGCCCCGGCGGTAGATCGAGGCGAAGAGCGGAAGCACGGTACAGGAGCAGACGGCGAGGATGCTGCCGGAGACGGAGGCGACGCCGTAGGCAACCGGCCGCGGGGCCCTCGCCCCGAGGTAGCGCAGGACCGCACCCTGGCTCACGAACTGGCCGATCGCTCCTGCGATGAAGAACGCGGGCACCAGGCAGAGCAGCACGTGCTGCCGCGCGTAGTCTTTGAGCAGCCAGAACCCCTCGAGGAGCGCTCCTTGCATGCGCGGGCTCTCGATCGGCAGGAAGAAAGC
Organism: uncultured Acidobacteriota bacterium; assembly: GCA_964568755.1. Taxonomy (GTDB): domain Bacteria; phylum Acidobacteriota; class Vicinamibacteria; order Fen-336; family Fen-336; genus DATBSL01. The sequence continues at coordinate 11,422 of CAZMRX010000135.1, forward strand.
GAGGGCGAAGGCCCCTGCCAGGAGAACGAGCTTCCAACGTTCCGACATCCGGCGGGCCCTCCCGGGCCCGGGAAGCCCCGCGGAGCGGGGCTCAGGCGAGGCCGAGGAGCTGCTTGACCTCTTCCGACTTCGGGATGTGACCCGACAGGACCACCTTGCCGTCGAAGGCGACCGCCGGCGTTCGCAGGACGCCGAGCTCGACCATGCGGTCGACCGACTCGCTCTTCTGCACCCGGCAGTCGAGCTTCGCCTCCTCGACGACGTGGCGGACGACGCGATGGGTCTCGAAGCAGCGGGCACAGCCCGGCCCGAGCACCTCGATGACGTGGACAGCCATGGATGACTCCTAGGCCTCGGGCGATGCGACGGGCCCGAGGACGCTCGCGGCGGCGGTTGGCTCCAACCAGCCGCGCGTCGCGACACAGAAGCGACATACCGACAGCATGACCGGCACCTCGACGAGGACACCCACCACCGTGGCGAGCGCGGCGCCGGAGCCGGGTCCGTAGAGGGCGATGGCCGTGGCCACAGCCAGCTCGAAGAAGTTGGAGGCGCCGATCAGGGCGCCGGGAGCGGCGACGCCGTACGGGACGCGGAACAGCTTCATCAGCCCGTAGGCGAGGCCGGAGTTGAAGTACACCTGGATCAGGATCGGGATCGCGATCAGCACCACGTGGAACGCGCGGGTGGTGATGTTCTCCGCCTGGAAGGCGAAGATGGCCACGAGCGTCAGGAGGAGCGCGATCACCGTCACGGGCTGGAAGAAAGGGAGGAAGCGCCCCGTAAACCACTCGGCGCCCCTCCTTCGGATGAGCACGCTCCGGCTGATCGAGCCTGCCACCAGCGGGATGACCACGAAGATGAGGACCGAATAGAGGAGGACCGCGAAAGGCACCTGGAGGCCGGAGGCCCCCGAGACGAGGAACTTCACGACGGGGGCGAAGGCCACCAGCATGATCAGGTCGTTCACCGCCACCTGCACCAGCGTGTAGGCGGGGTCTCCCTCCGAGAGGTACGACCAGACGAACACCATCGCCGTGCACGGCGCGGCGGCCAGGATGATGACGCCCGCGATGTACTCGCTCGCCAGCTCGGGGCCGATCCAGGGCGTGAACACGTGTCGGAAGAAGAACCAGCCGAGGA
>CAZMRX010000136.1:0-12530 GCA_964568755.1 uncultured Acidobacteriota bacterium
AAGCGGTCCTTGATCGAGGCGGGGTCGGCGCCGATTCCGCCGAGCGCCGCCGGGCTGATGACGTACGCTCGCGCCGTGGCGCGCAGGATTCGCGCGGTGCAGTTGCCCCGGCGCCGGCGGCCCACGAGCTCGACGAGCCGCTGCTTCTCGAGCTCGCGCAGGTGGTAGTTGACCCGCTGGCGGGGCAGTCTCAGCCGTCGGGCGAGCCCGGCGGCCGAGTCGGGCAGTCGCAGCCCCTCGAGCAGCCGCAGCCGCAGCGGGTCGAGCATCATCGCCGCTCGCCCGGGGCTGGAGATCACGTCGAGCGTTCCCGCGCCGACCGGCGTTCCGGTCCCCGGGGGGTAGTCCATGTGAGCAAAGTACGACCGACAAGAGAAGTTGTCAAGACCAAATCTGCTGTCGGAAGGGCGGATGCGTTGGAGCAGGGTGTGGGAGAGCGCGGCAGCCGGGAGATCGTGGAAAGCTGGTCGTAAGGGAGGTTGAGGTCCGGCGAGGCTCAGCGCACGCCGCCCGACGCCAGGATCCGCTTCAGCTCTTCGGTCCAGTGAACCACCACGCGCAGCTTGCCGCCGTTCGGACCGCGCCGAAGCATGACGAAGCGGCCGTCGGGTGTGACGTCGTAGTTCGGGTTGCTGAGGCCCTGACCGAAGTCGTACTCGTCGGCGAAGAGCGCCACGGGTTTGCCGAAGACGGGCTCGGCGCCCGTAGTGCCGATGGGCACCGCGACGATGCGGTTCTCGCTGCGGTAGTAGATCTCCCGGCTGTTGCGGCTCCAGCGTGCCTGCACGCCGCCGCCTTCCGACGCCTGCCACTGCCGGTCGAGCGCCGGGTAGGGCCGGACGTAGATCTCCGACTGGCCGGAGGCGTTCGACTGGTAGAGCAGGAAGCGTCCGTCCGGCGACAGCTGCGCGCCGCCGTCGTAGGCGGGGGTGACGACGAGCGGCTTCGGGTCGAAAGCACCGCTGATCGAGATCAGGAAGACGTCCCCCGACGTCTCGGGCCGGACGCGGACGACGAGGACGGAGTCGGGATCCGGTCCCGCCGACGTCGGGAAGTCGTTGAATTCCCCGCTCGGCAGCGCCAGCGCGTCGCCGCCGCCGTCGGCCCTGGCCCAGAACGGCACGTTGAAGCGCCGGAAGACGACGCGGTTCCCGTCGGCCGTCCACGTGGCGAAGAATGTGCCGAGGGCAGCCGACGTGAGCCGGGCGCGCGTCCCGCGCGCCAGGTCGAGCGCCTCGATTCGAGTGCCGCCGCTCTCGACCAGGAGCCGGCGCCCGTCGGGCGAGACCCGCGGGTTCGTATAGGTTCCCGCGGGCAGGTCGAGGGCCAGCGCCGCGCCGTCGCGGGCCACCGAAACCACGCGCTTGTCCGCGAACCCGGCCGGCGCGTAGAGCAGGGTGCCGCTCGCCGACAGGGCCACTCCCAGGTCGCCCGAGCTGAGCACATGCGCCGCGCCCGTGGGCATGATCGGGACCGCCGTGCCGCGGAGCGCCGCCGTCAGCGGGTCGACGGCCGCCGCCAGCATCGCCCCGTCTCGCGCGAAGAGCAGGTGGCCCGTGGGCGACCAGAGGGGCGTCGTCGCGCGTTCCACGACCACCGAGCGCGCTCCCCCTGCGGTCGAGACCGCCTCGATCCTTTCCGCACCCGGCTCGGTGGTCAGGCTCGTGAACAGGACGAGGCGCCCTCCTGGCAGCACCGTGGGCCGGGCGTGGAGCACTTCGTGGCGGGCGGCGTCGAGCTTCGTCAGCGCGCGTGGCGTGCCGCCCTCCGGAGAGACGATCCAAAGCGCGCCGTCTCGGCTGAAGATGAGGCCGACCGGGCTCCACGTGAGGACACCGGCGAGGTCTGCACCGGAGGCCACGACCTTGCGTTGCTGGTCGGCCAGGGACAGGATCGTGACCGCTCCGTTGCCGGGAACGAACGCCAGGCTGGCGCCGTCGGGCGAGAACGCGGGGGAGTTGACGCCGCTCGTGCCGGGCACCTCGATCGCCTCCCCGCGATCGAGCCGGCGAACGAACAGACGCCGCGCGCCGTCTTTCACGCCGACCATCGCCACGCTCCGGCCGTCGGGAGAGATCGCGAACCCCCCGGTCGTGAGGGCAAGGGGTTCCACGTCGGGCGGGAAGGCGACGTCGAGATGGATCACGTCACGCGCGGGCGTCTCGAGCCCGTTCCGGTCCCAGAGCGCCCAGCCCGCCGCGAGCGCTGCGGCGGCGGCGAGGCCCCAGGGCAGCACGCGCCACACGACGCTCGTCGGGGCAGCCTCGGTGCGGCCGGTCGCCGCGTGCACGTCGTCCAGCTCCAGCCGCGCATCGCCGATGTCGCGCAGGCGCTTCTTCGCATCGCGCTCCAGGCAATGCGCGAGCAGGCGCCGGACGCCCGCTGGCGTAGACGATGGCAGCAGGGACCAGTCCGGCTCGCGAGTCAGCACGGCGGCCAGCGTGTCGGAGAGCGTCTCGCCCGGGAAGAGCTTGCGGCCGCTCAGCATCTCGAACAGCACGACACCAAAGGCCCAGATGTCGGTGCGCTTGTCGACCGGCCTGCCGCGCGCCTGCTCGGGGCTCATGTACGCCGCCGTGCCGAGGATGACGCCCGCCTCGGTCCCGTGCGGCGCCATCGTCGGCGACTGCGAGGGCCCGCTGCCGGACAGCAAGGCGTCGCCCGCGTAGGCCTTGGCCAGGCCGAAGTCGAGGATCTTGACGACGCCGTCCCCCGTGACCTTGATGTTGGCGGGCTTGAGGTCGCGGTGCACGATGCCCTTCTCGTGCGCGGCCTCGAGCGCGTCGACCAGCTGCCGTGCGTATCCAATGGCCTCCTCGACGGGGATCGGGCCACGCGCCAGGCGCTGGGCGAGGTCGTCTCCCTCCACCAGCTCGAGTGCCAGCGCCAGGGCGCCGCTCGTCTCCTCGAGCCCGTAGATCGACGCGACGTGGGGATGGTTGAGCGAGGCGAGCAGCTTCGCCTCGCGCTCGAGCCGGGCGACGCCGCTCTGGTCCGCCGCGAACGCCGCGGGCAGCACCTTGATCGCCGCGTCGCGGTTGAGCTTCGTGTCCCGGGCGCGGTAGACCTCGCCCATCCCGCCCGCGCCGATCGCGGCCGTGATCTCGTACGGGCCGATCCTCGTCCCCGGGTTGAGTGGCATCCGAGTCGCGGGATCATACGCCGCCCCGCGCCTGATGTTGCCGACGCGGGAGGTGCGGCTAGCGGACGCTGGTCGGGAAGGGATTCTCCACGCGCACCCCGCCGTACTCCTGCCCGGCGTTCAGGTCCTCGGAGAACACCACCGCGCATCCGGCGAGATGCGCGGCCGCGACGACGAGGGCGTCGTAGTAGCTGACCTGGTAGCGCCCGGTGATCTCGAGAGCCAGGTCGACGTGGGGAGCCGTGATGGGGTGCACGTCGTGGCGCTTCCAGAGCTGCACCCAGGCGACCGCCTCGTCGTGTGTCAGCGGCTCGGCTCGGCGCCGGCTGGTGACCGCACGGTAGAACTCTCCCAGCACCTGTGTCGACAGGCAGACGTCCTCGCGGCGGACCAGCGCCAGGGCAGCCGCCGACTTCTCCGGGGTGGGGCCCCCGGTTTCGATGGCGTAGACCAGGACGTTGGTGTCGAGGAAGACGCTACCGCTCATTCATCTCATCCCGCGTGGGCTTGCGCCCCACGCGGAAGCGAGCGGTCCGCCGCAAGAGCGACTCCATGATCCGGTTGCGCTCGTCTGTCTCCCGTTGCCGCGCCGCGGCGCCCGGCCGGCTGGAGGCGATTCGCTCGCGCAGCGCCTCCTCGATGAAGCGCGTGAGGGTCAGCCCGAGCCGGGCCGCTTCCGCCTTCGCCTCCCGGTAGGTCGCATCGTCGATACGCAGGGTCGTCTGCACGGCTCGAGGATACTTCAAATCTGTCTTTTCAGTCAAATGATAGATCGCGATCCCGCGCGACCTTCGCGAGGATCCGAGGCCGCGTCGCCCCCCGAAGCGTTGACTCGGGGCGCTGGCGGCCGGAGACTGGCGCCCACTCGACGGGAGCCCGATGTCAGAGACCCAGGCGTCCGCGGCCAGGCCCGGCCTTTCGCGCGTGCTCGGCCTGTGGTCGCTCGTGATCTACGGGATCGTGATCGTGCAGCCGACGGCGCCGATGTCGCCCTTCGGGGTGGTGAGCGTCAAGGCCGAGGGCCACGTCGTCACCACGCTGCTCGTCGCCATGGTGGCCATGCTGTTCACGGCGATCTCGTACGGCCGCATGGCGGCGGCCTACCCGAGCGCCGGCTCCGCCTACGTCTACGTCGGCCGCGAGCTGCACCCGGCGCTCGGTTACGTGACCGGCTGGAGCATGCTGTTCGACTACGTGATGAACCCGCTCATCTGCGTGATCATCTGCAGCAAGCTCGCGGGCAACTACCTGCCGCAGGTGCCCTACGCCGTGTGGGCCGTGTTCTTCGCCTTCCTGTTCACGGCCCTCAACCTGCGGGGAGTCAAGGCGAGCGCGCGCACCAACGCGGTGATCGCGGGCGGTCTGCTGCTGGTGCTGCTGCTGTTCCTGGTGGCGGCGGTGCGCTACCTGTCCGGCCAGTCGCTCGACGGCGGCGCGCTCACGCGCCCCTTCTACGATCCCGCCACGTTCTCGCTCGCGAAGGTGTCGGGCGCCACCGCGCTGGCGGTGCTCACCTACATCGGCTTCGACGCGATCTCGACGCTCAGCGAGGAAGTCAGAAACCCGCGCCGCAACGTTCTGCTCGCGACCGTGATCGTGTGCCTGTTCACCGGCGTCTTCGGCGCGCTGCAGGTGTACCTGGCCCAGCTCGTCTGGCCCGACTGGACGAGCTACCCCGACGTGGACACCGCTTTCGTGCACGTCGCGGGCCGCGCCGGCGGGCCGCTGCTGTTCGGCGTCCTGAACCTCGCGCTGCTGGTCGCGAACATGGGCTCCGGGATGGGGGCGCAGCTCGGGGCGAGCCGGCTGCTCTACGGCATGGGCCGCGACAACGCCATCCCGCGCGGCTTCTTCGGCGTCCTGCACCCGCGCACCCACGTGCCGAGCTACAACGTGATCCTGGTCGGAGCCCTGGCGCTCGCCGGCGCCTTCACCATGAGCTACGGGTTCGGCGCGGAGCTCCTGAACTTCGGGGCGCTGATCGGCTTCATGGGCGTGAACCTCGCCGCGCTGCTTCACTACTGGTGGCGGGCGAAGACGAAGTCCCTCGTCAACCTCGTCCCGCCGCTGCTCGGCTTCGCCATCTGCGGCTATCTGTGGTGGAGCCTGAGCTGGCCCGCCCGCCTCGCCGGAATCGCGTGGCTGGCGACGGGTGTCGCCTACGGCGCCTGGAAGACCCAGGGCTTCCGAAAGCCGATCGAGTTCCGCGAGGCTGACTAGCGGGGGGGTTCGCAGTTGTCTGTTCCGGTTGTCGCCCGGGAATCCCAGCCCCTCGTCGTGCGATCCTAGTGCCAGGAGTCCCCGGAGGTCACCGATGCCGTTCTTCTCACAAAAGCTGACGATTCCGACGCCCGAGCAGGCGCTGCCGGGCCGGTCGGAGCGGATGCGCGTGCCGAAGTCCCATTTCGTGAACGGCGCCCCGCTCGAGCCGCCGTTCCCGGAGGGGACCGAGCTCGCGCTCTTCGGCCTCGGCTGCTTCTGGGGCGCCGAGCGGAAGTTCTGGAAGACGGAGGGCGTCGTGTCGACCTCGGTCGGCTACGCGGGCGGCGCGACGCCCAACCCGACCTACGAGGAGGTCTGCTCCGGCCGCACGGGCCACACCGAGGTGGTTCGCGTCGCCTTCGACCCGCGCCGCGTCTCCTATGCGGAGCTGCTGCGCGTGTTCTGGGAGGCCCACGACCCGACGCAGGGCATGCGCCAGGGCAACGACGTGGGCACGCAGTACCGCTCGGCGATCTACACCTACGGCGAGGAACAGGCGCGCGCCGCCGCCTCTTCCCGCGAGGCGTACGCCTCGGCGCTCGAGGCAGCCGGCCACGGCGCGATCACGACCGAGATCGCCGCGGCGCCCGAGTTCTACTACGCCGAGGAGTACCACCAGCAGTACCTGGCCAAGAATCCGGCCGGCTACTGCGGCATCGGCGGCACGGGCGTCGCCTGCCCGATCGGCCTCGCGACCTCGCAGCCGGCCTGAGCCGGCAGTCGCCGATCCGCGCACCGGTCCGTATTGACGGCTTGAACCCGCGCCGCGCTCGGGCTAGCGTCTCCTCCGTCACGTGGCGGTGAAGGTCCTCGTCGTCGACATCGGCGGAAACAACGTCAAGCTGCTGGCCAGCGGCCGGTCCGAGGTCCGCAAGCTGCCCTCAGGCCCGGGGCTGACTCCCGGCCGCATGGTCGCCGCGATCCGGAGGCTGACCGCGACCTGGAGCTACCGGGCCGTCGCGATCGGCTTCCCGGGGCAGGTCCGCGCGGGACGCATCGTCACCGAGCCCGTGAACCTCGGCCGCGGCTGGGTGCGCTACGACTTCCGCCGCGGCTTCGGCCGTCCGGTCCGGATCGTCAACGACGCCGTGATGCAGGCGCTCGGCAGCTACCGGAAAGGCCGGCTGCTCTTCCTCGGCCTCGGCACCGGGCTCGGCGCGGCGCTGGTGCTCGAGGGCCTGGCGCAGCCGCTCGAGATCGCGCACCTGCCGTACCGCGCCGGCAAGAGCTACGAGGACTTCCTCGGCAAGCGCGGCCTCGACCGCGCCGGTAAGAAGCGCTGGCGCCGGCTGGTGTTCGAGATCGTGCCGCGGCTGCGGGAGGCCTTCCAGGTGGACGAGGTGGTGCTCGGGGGAGGCAACAGCAAGCTGCTCCGCGTGCTCCCGATCGGCTGCCGCCGCGGCGACAACAAAAATGCGTTCGCGGGCGGCTTCCGCCTGTTCCCGGGCGGCAACGGGAAAGACCGCCGCGCGGCGAGCCGGGCTCCGGCCCGCCGCCGCCCGCGGAGGTAGGGACCGATGTTCCTCCCGATCAGCGACGCGCCGAATCCCCGCGGCATCCCCGTCGTCACCTACGCGCTGATCGCGGCGAACGTGGCCGCGTTCCTGCTGCTGAACGTCCCGCTCGGCTCGCGCCAGGCCGACGTGAGCTCACCCGAGTTCCGCGAGTACGTCGAGGTGATGTCGCGCGAGCTGCAGGGCCGGGTGGACGTACGCGAGCTCGTCGCGAGGACGAGCGCCTACGACCTGTTCACCTTCCAGCACGGCTACCGACCGGCCGCCCCCGAGATCCCCGACCTGCTGAGCTGCATGTTCCTGCACGGCGGCTTCATGCACCTGTTCGGCAACATGCTGTTCCTGTGGATCTACGGCGACAACGTGGAGCGGCGGCTCGGCTCGTTCGCCTACCTGCTCTGGTACCTGGCGACGGGCGTCGCCGCGACGCTCGCGCACGCGCTGGTGTTCTCGTCCTCCGACGTGCCGCTGGTGGGGGCGTCCGGCGCGATCTCGGGCGTCCTCGGCTTCTACTTCCTGTGGTTCCCGAAGAACGTCGTGCGCATGCTGGCGTTCCTGCCTCCGTTCCTGATGCAGGTGTTCGAGATCCCCGCGCGCTTCGTGCTCGGCATGTACCTCCTGCTCGACAACCTCGTCCCCTTCTTCCTGGCCGGCGAGGGCGGCGTGGCGCACGGAGCCCACATCGGCGGCTTCATCGCGGGCGGGCTCGCGGCCTGGCTGATGGACCGCCGCGGCCTGCAGGCCCGGCCCGCCGACTTCGCCGCGCTCGAGAGCGCGCCTGGCGGAGCCGGGGCCGTCCGCCAGGCTCTCGCGGAGGGCCGCCCGGCAGACGCCGCCGAGGCCTACTTCGCGCTCCCGCCGGGCGCCGCGCGGGGCGCGCTCGACGCCGACGCGGCCGTCGAGCTCGCCTCCTGGCTCCGCCAAGCCGGCCACTCCGAGGCCGCGCTCGCGCTGCTGCGTCGCTTCGTGCGCGACTCGCCGCGAGCACCGGGCCTCGCCGAGGCCTACGCAGCCCTCGGCCTGCTGCTGCTGGAGGACCGCGGCGAGCCCACGGCCGCGTACCAGCACCTGCTCACCGCGCTCGAGCTCGGTCCCCGTCGCGAGACCGAGGCGCTCGCCCGCCGCGCGCTCCACGAGATCGACGTCTTGCAGAAGCGGCGCGTGGGCCGGCTGCGCTCTCCGCGCCCCTGGTAGTGCGGCGCCACGGGCCGCGTGCCCGCCGTGTGCCAGAATCGAGCGGCGAGGGGTTCGGCTGAGCGCGCCATCCACGATCGGGCGGTACGAGGTCCAGCGCGAGATCGGTCGCGGGGCGATGGGCATCGTCTACGAGGCCCGCGACCCCGTCCTCGACCGCACCGTGGCGCTCAAGGTGATCCAGCCGGCCGCCGAGGCGGAGGAGCTCCGCGCCTACGAGGAGCGCTTCCTGGCCGAGGCCCGTATCGCCGCCGCGCTCCACCACCCCGGGATCGTCGTGGTGCACGACGTGGGCCGCGACTCCGGCAGCGGCGCGCTCTTCATCGCGCTCGAGCTGCTGCGCGGCGAGACGCTCGCCGACCTCGCGCGCGACGGCCCCGCGGCGTGGCCCGTGGTGATGCGGATCGTCGCCCAGGTGGCGCGCGCCCTCGACCACGCCCACCGCAGCGGCGTCGTTCATCGCGACATCAAGCCGGCGAACGTGATCGTGCTGCCGTCGGGCGAGGCCAAGGTCACGGACTTCGGGATCGCCCGGCTCGAGAGCGCGCGCCAGCGCCTCACCTCCACCGGCGAGTTCATCGGGACGCCGCTCTACACGGCTCCCGAGCAGGCTCGCGTGGAAGACGTGGACGGCCGCGCCGACATCTTCTCGCTCGCCTCCGTGGCCTACACCCTGCTCACGGGCCGGCCGCCGTTCCTCGCTCCGACGATCCCGGGGATCGTGCACCGCGTCGTCTACGAGGAGCCGGAGCCCCCCTCGCGCCTCGTCCCCGACCTGCCACAGGACGTCGAGCGCGTGCTCACGCGCGCGCTGGCCAAGGACCCGGCCGACCGCCATCCCACGGCCGAGGCCCTCGCAGAGGATGCCGAGGACCTGCTCGCGGGGCGCCCGCCGCGCCACGCCGGCGGCGACGACCTGGTGGTCGTGGACGATCCGCCGCCGGGCCCGGCGGACTCGAGCGTGCCGCCGATCGCGGCTCGGACCGCCACCGTCGTCCTGCCGCCGCCCTCGTCGCGCCCCGACTTCCCGCTCGGCCGCGTGCTCGTCGCCGTCCTCGGCATCGGCCTGCTGGCGTCGTTCCTCTGGCTGTCGCGGCGAGCGCCCGAGCCGCTGCCCGGGCCGGCCCGCCCGGCGGCGACCGTCCCCGCGCGGCCTCCGGCCGCCGCGTCGCCGACTGCTTCGACGCCGACTCCGACCTCGCCCGCGCCAGACTCGACGGCGGCGCTGACGGCGAGCCAGCCCGAGCCGGCAGGCCGCCTGCGGATCGATTTCGAGCACCCGCTGGAGCGGGGAACGCTGCGCATCTTCGTGGACGACGAGCTCGCGCTCGAGGAGCGCCTCACCGGGCAGAGGCGCAAGAAGGCGCTCGTGTTCCGGATGCACGAAGGGACGTTCCGCGAGGAGCTCGAGGTCCGGCCGGGGCTGCACGAGGTGCGGGTGGAGGTGCTGTGGGACGAGAGCCTGCGGCGCGAGCGCATCGTCGGCAACTTCCGGCCCGGCCTGACGCGCAAGCTCGAAGCGAGCCTCGGCCGCATTCGCCGCGACCTGAGCCTCGAGTGGAAATGACCGGGCCGCGAGACGCCTCCCACGAGCCCTTCATGCGCCTCGCTCTCGAGCAGGCGGCGCTCGCGCGGGCGAAGGGCGAGGTGCCGATTGGCGCCGTCGTCGTTCACGGGGGCGACGTGATCGGTCGCGGCCACAACCAGCCGATCGCGGCCTGCGATCCGACCGCCCACGCCGAGATCGTGGCCCTTCGCGAGGCCGCGCGCGCCGCGTCGAACTACCGCCTGACCGGGGCGACGCTCTACGTGACCGTCGAGCCGTGCCTGATGTGCGTCGGCGCGATCGTGCACGCGCGTGTCGCCACGGTCGTGTTCGGCGCACCGGATCCCAAGGCCGGCGCCGTCCGCTCGCTGCTCGACCCAAACGCCCTGCCCCTCAACCATCGCTTCGGCGTGGTCGAGGGCGTGCTCGCGGACGAGTGCGGCGAGGCGCTGCGGGTGTTCTTCCGCTCGCGGCGGTCCTGACCCCGGCCGTGGAGCGGGCGAGGGGTTGCGGTACAATTGAGGACTCTTTCGACCACGACGTGCGGAGAGGTGCGAGAGTGGTTGAATCGGGCGGTCTCGAAAACCGTTGTGCCCTTACGGGTACCGTGGGTTCGAATCCCACCCTCTCCGCCACCACGAAGAACCGGAAATCGAGACCGCGTGTCCGCTGTTGTGGTCAATCGCCACCACCACGCGCCCGCTGTCGCTCCCGAACCCCTGCGTCAGGTCGGCCCTGAAGGTGCCCTGCGTCTCGCCCCCGTACCGGCCAAACTGCGCGAAGACCGCGTCCGCGGCTCAGACGACGGCTTCGAGCCGCACGTAGCTCGCTTCCATGCCGTGCTCCATGCCCGTCGCGAGCATGGCCGCGCGCGTGGCGGCGTCCGGCAGCGTCATGCGCATGGTCATGAGCGTGCCCTGGCCGTCGGGCTCGAAGCGCGTCTCGACGTGGTTGTCGGGCGTCGGGTCCGGGAGGTGCATCCTCTCGACGTGGACGATCCGCGAGAAGGGCAGAAGCTCCACGTACTCGCCGGTCAGGTAGAACCCCTGCCCCTTGTCGTTCGACCACTCGTAGCGGATCTTTCCGCCGGGCCGCGCCTCGCTGATGCAGACCGGCATCGTCCAGCCGTCGGGCCCGAGGCACCACTTCTGGAGCAGGGCCGGCTCCGTGTGCGCTCGATACACGAGCTCGGGCGATGCGGCGAAGCGCCGCGTCACGACCACGTGCCGGTCGCCTTCTGTCGTCAGGGTCATCTTGCTCATCTGCCACTCCTTTTTCGCCTGGTCGGCTTCGCCCCCGGCCGCACCTCTTCGAGGACCCGGTCGAGCCGGTCGTAGTTCCGTGCCAGGGCCGCGTGCAGCGCTCCGAGCCACCGCTCCATTTCGTTCATGCCGCTCTCCTCGAGCCGGCACGGCCGCCGCGCGCCATCGACCCGGCGTGCGATCAGCCCGGCGCCTTCGAGGATCTTCAGGTGCCGGGAGACCGCCGGCTGGCTCATTGCGAACGGCTCCGCGAGCTCCATGACGCCCATCTCACCGGCGGCCAGCCGCGCCAGGATGGCCCGCCGCGTCGGGTCCGAGAGCGCGAAGAAGGCCGCATCCAGGCTATCCATAATAAGCAAGTTATATAACTAAAACGTTATTGTCAAGGTGGCGCGAGGCCCTGCGGCTTGCCGAGGCGCGAAGGCGGGAGAAGAATCCAGTCCACGCACAGGAGGATCAAGATGAAAGCAGAGATTCGACGGCTGTCGCTCGCGGTCTGCGCCGCGCTCGTCCTCGCGGGCGCCGCGATCGCGCAGGACATTCCCGCTCCGGGGCCGGAGCACAAGGTGCTGGAGATGGACGCGGGAACGTGGGAGGCCGCCGTCGAGATGTACATGGCCCCCGGAGCGCCGCCGGTCGTCGGCAAGGGTGCCGAGACCAACACCATGGGTTGCGGCGGGAAGTGCCTGATCAGCGACTTCAAGGCCGATTTCGGCGGCATGCCGTTCCACGGCCACGGCACCACCACCTGGGACCCGGCCAAGAAGAAGTACGTGGGCACCTGGACCGACTCGATGGCGCCAGGAATCGCGCTCAGCGAAGGGACCTACGACCCCGCCAGCAAGAAGGCGACCTCGTGGATGGAGGGGCCGGACGCCACCGGCAAGGTCACGAAGACCAAGGCGGTCGTGGAGTACAAGGACGCCAACACGCGGGTGATGTCGATGTTCACGACCGGCCCGGACGGTAAGGAAGTCCCGTCCATGAAGATCAGCTACACGAAGAAGCCGTAGCGCCCTCCGATGGTATCCTGACGGGTCCGACGTGCGTCCAACCACCGCGGAGAGATGCGAGAGTGGTTGAATCGGCGTGACTGGAAATCACGTGTGCCGGTAACCCCGGCACCGAGGGTTCGAATCCCTCTCTCTCCGCCAGCCTCGCCCGCACTCCGTGTAACATGAGCGCCTCGCCGGCGGCGGCTGGCGCCAGTCCACGGAGAGCACACGCATGGAATGGTTGACCGACCCCCAGATCTGGATCGCGTTCCTGACGCTGGCGGCGCTCGAGATCGTTCTCGGCATCGACAACATCGTCTTCATCTCGATCCTGGTGGGGAAGCTGCCGGCCCACCAGCAGGCGGGCGCCTATCGCGTCGGCCTCGCCCTCGCGATGGCGATGCGGATCCTGCTGCTGCTGAGCCTCTCGTGGATCATGGGCCTGACGGCGCCGCTGTTCACCATCCCGCTGATGGGCAAGGCGGTCGCGGGGTGCGAGGGAACGCCGATCCTCGGGCTCGACGTCTGGGAGCACGCGTACTACCTGAAGTACCAGAACCGCCGTCCGGATTACGTCGGCGCGTGGTGGAACGTGGTCAATTGGGCGAAGGTCGG
>CAZMRX010000137.1:0-12439 GCA_964568755.1 uncultured Acidobacteriota bacterium
ATGCTCGACCGGCTCCCCGCCGTTCCCGCCGCCGCCGGGCCGATCCGGCTGATCGCCGCCTACCGCACGGCGGAGTCGCTGCTGCGCGAGCTGTCGCGCGCGATCAGCCAGGGCCAGACGCTGCTCAAGGCCGACAGCGGGCTTCCCGCCGGCACGCGGCTGGTGCTGGTGATGTCGACGCCGGCGCTCAGCGCGCCGATCGAGGTGCACGGCACCGTCACCCACTGCCGGCCGCAGGGCCGGAAGATGGCGATGCGGCTGCGCTACGACTTCGACCCCGGCCCGCAGCGGCGCCGGCTGGGCGAGGCGATGGCCGAGCTGCGCCGCGGAACGCGCAGCCCCCGCCGCGAGCCGCGCGTGCCGCTCGCGCTGCGGACCGAGGCGAAGGCGCTGCTGCGCGGGCTCTCCGCGACGGTGCACAACGCCAGCCGTACGGGCGCCCGCCTGGAGCTCGTGGGGCGCCGCCTGCCCGAGGTAGCCTCCGGGGATCGACTGGTGATGCGGCTCGCCGGCAGCCAGCCCGGCGCCCGTCGGCCCGCGCGGCTCGTGCTCGAGACCCTGTGGGTGGGCAAGGCGCGGCGCGCGGGAGCGCTGCGGCGGCAGGAGGTCGGCGGACGCTTCGTCGGGCTCTCCGCGACGCTGCGGAACCGGATCGGCGCGATCCTGCGCTTCGACGACGCGCGCCCCGCGCTCCAGCTGGTCCGGATCCTGGGCCCCGCGCGGCCGCGCTGACGGGCGGATCCCACCAAAACGGCCAGATGAGGCGAGTGATCTATTGCGGCGCCGTGCCCGCAATCACTAGCCTTGCCTTGCCATGGACGCGTACGGCGCGAGCGGCTTCCGGCGAGCAGTAGTCGCACGCGGCGCGGCGTTGCTGCTCGCGGCCCTGCTGGCCCGGTTCGCCGGCGCGCAGGAGGCCTCGGACTGCCTGGCCTGCCACTCCGACCCCGACCTGAAGGCGGAGCGGAAGGGCCGGACGGTCTCGCTGCACGTCTCCGAGAAGGCCTACGCGGCCGGTGTTCACGGCAGCCTCGCCTGCATCTCCTGCCACGCCGACGTCGAGGGCATGGAGGGCGCGCACGACACTCCGCTGAAGCCGGTGGACTGCGCCGGGTGCCACGAGGCCGAGACGAAGCAGCACGCGGCTTCGCTGCACGGCCAGGCCATGAAGCGGGGCGACGCGCTCGCGCCCAGCTGCGCGTCCTGCCACGGCAAGCACGACATCCGGGCGGTCGCGGACCCGGCCTCCAGCGTCTCCCCGCTCAAGGTGCCGTTCACCTGCGGCAAGTGCCACCAGGAAGGCACCGCCGTGATGCGGCAGCGCAGCATCCACCAGGACCACATCCTGGAGAACTACTCGGAGTCGATCCACGGCGAGGGCCTGCTGCGGAAGGGCCTCGTCGTCTCCGCCAACTGCGCCTCCTGTCACACCGCCCACAACATCCGGCCCCACACCGACCCCAGCTCCTCGATCGCGCGCGGCAACATCGCGCGCACCTGCACGAAGTGCCACGCCCAGATCGAGGCCGTGCACCGCAAGGTGATCAAGGGCGAGCTCTGGGAGAAGGAGGCGCTAGTGCTGCCCGCGTGCGTCGACTGCCACCAGCCGCACAAGGTGCGCAAGGTCTTCTACAGCCAGGGCATGGCGGACAGCGACTGCCTGAAGTGCCATCAGCGGAAGGACCTGAAGGCGGGCGACGGGCGCTCGGTCTTCGTCGACGAGCAGGAGCACCAGGCCTCCCGGCACGCCAAGGTCGCCTGCGCGCAGTGTCACTCCGGGGTCAACGTCTCGCTCAGCCGCCCGTGCGACGCGATCGCGCAGCAGGTGGATTGCGGGGCGTGCCACACCGCGGTCGCGCAGGAGTACGCCGCAAGCCAGCACGGCAAGCTGCTGATCAAGGGCGACGCGAACGCGCCCTCCTGCAAGGAGTGCCACGGCACCCACGGCACGCTCGGCCGCCTGCAGACCGCGTCGCCGACCTTCGCCACCAACGTTCCCAAGCTCTGCGCGCGCTGCCACCGCGAGGGCGAGAAGGCGGCCGTGCGCTACCAGGGGCCGCAGCACCAGATCATCGAGTCCTACACCGAGAGCATCCACGGCAAGGGGTTGCTGAAGAGCGGCCTGACGGTGACCGCCACCTGCACCGGCTGCCACACCGCGCACGGCGTCCTGCCGCGGACCGACCCGCTCTCGAGCGTCAACCGCAAGAACGTGCCGCAGACCTGCGGCCGCTGCCACCACGGGATCCAGGAGCAGTTCGAGAAGAGCATCCACCACGTGCTCGAGGGCAAGACCGACAAGGAGCTGCCGGTCTGCAACGACTGCCACAGCGCGCACACCATCACGCGCGCCGACGCCGAGGGCTTCAAGCTCGACATCATGCAGAAGTGCGGCCGCTGCCACGGCGAGATCACCAAGACCTACTTCGACACCTACCACGGCAAGGTGAGCCAGCTCGGCTACACGAAGACGGCCAAGTGCTACGACTGCCACGGCGCCCACGACATCCAGCGCGTCGCCGACCCGCGCTCGCACCTCTCGCGCGAGAACGTCGTCGCGACCTGCCAGAAGTGCCACCCGGGCGCGAGCCGCCGCTTCGCCGGCTACCTGAGCCATGCCACCCACCACGACCCGAAGAAGTACCCGTGGCTGTTCTGGACCTTCTGGGGCATGACCGGGCTGCTGGTCGGCACGTTCGTGATCGGCGGGGCCCACACGCTGCTGTGGCTGCCGCGCGCGCTGCAGATGCGCCGCGAGCTGCGCGAGGCGGAAGCGGCCGAGGAGCGCGAGCTCGAGCAGCAGCAGTGGGCGAAGGCCGCGTCTGCCGAGAGCCCGGGGGCCGCTGCTGGAAGCGACGAGCCGCCCAGGGGCCCGAACGAGCCCGAGGAAAAGGGATAGCCACATGGAAGGCAGCGTCCGGCCGAAGGCCCTCCAGTACCAGCGCTTCACCCGGCTCAACCGCGCGCTGCACGCGCTCATGATCGTGAGCTTCATGGCGCTCGCCGTGACCGGGATGAGCCTCAAGTTCTCCTACACGAGCTGGGCGGCCTTCCTGTCGCGCCGGCTCGGCGGCTTCGAGACCGCCGGCTTCATCCACCGCGCGGCGGCGGTGCTGATGTTCGGGCTGTTCGTGACCCACCTCTTCGACCTGAACCGCAAGCGCAAGCGGGACCACGGCGGCTCGTTCGTCAGGATGCTGCTCGGCCCGAACTCGATGCTGCTCGGCAAGCGCGACCTGCAGGAGTTCCTGGGCAGCCTCAAGTGGTTCGTCGGGGCCGGTCCGCGCCCGCGCTACGGGCGCTGGACCTACTGGGAGAAGTTCGACTACTTCGCCGTCTTCTGGGGCATCTTCGTGATCGGGGCGACCGGGCTCATGCTCTGGTTCCCGGTCTTCTTCACCCGCTTCCTGCCGGGCTGGCTGATCAACGTCGCGACGATCATCCACTCCGACGAGGCGCTGCTCGCCACCGGCTTCATCTTCACGGTCCACTTCTTCAACACCCACCTGCGCCCCGAGAAGTTCCCGATGGACACCGTGGTGTTCACGGGGCGCATGCCGGTGGCGGAGTTCAAGCGCGACAAGCCGGACGAGTACGAGGCCCTCGTGGCGGCGGGCAAGCTCGAGGAGAACCTGGTCGAGCCCTACCAGCCGGTCGTGATCCGCACCATCCGCGCCTTCGCCTGGACCGCCCTCGCCGTCGGCAGCTTCATGGTGCTGTGGATCGTCTACGCGATGGTGTTCGCATACCGCTAGCGCAGCGACGAGGCGGCGGCTCTTTCGTGGCTGGAAGGGCCACCGACCCTCGAAGACGCGTAGGACCGCGCGGTTGCAGGGTACATTGAGGCTGGTCAGGTGCGAGGAAGGGAGGGAGCGATGACTCAGCGGAGGGGCTTCGTCGTGGCGTTTCTGGGCGGGTTGCTGGTCGTCGGCGGTGCGCTCCGGGCCGAGGCGCCCGAGGACGCGGCACAGGCCGCGGCCGAGGCCTGGCTGAGGCTGGTGGACGGCGGGGACTACGCGGCGTCGTGGCAGCAGGCGGCGGGAGCGCTCAAGGGCGCGGTCAAGCAGGCGGAGTGGGGTGCCATGGCCGAGGCGGCCCGGGCCCCGCTCGGCGCGCTCGTCTCGCGCAAGCTCCGGTCGCGGGAGTACACGGAGAAGGCGCCTGCGACCCGCGTGATCGGCGGCAGGGTGTACACCTGGGGGCAGGGGAGGTACGTGGTGATCCAGTACGACGCGGTGTTCGCCAACAAGGACGCCGCGGTCGAGACGGTCACCCCGATGGCGGGCGCCGACGGTGTCTGGCGGGTGTCGGGGTACTCGATTCGCTGAGGCGTCCCTACTTCGCGGGCAGCGTCGTGATCGCCGTCTGCTCGAAGGTCACGAACCAGTAGATCCCCAGCAGCAGCAGCACCGCGAGCGCCCCGGCCAACGGCAGGAAGATCCGCTGGCGGCGCGCGAGCTGCGCGGGGTCGTGATCAGGGTGCGCCCGGCCCGCCTTGATCCGCTCGAGCTCGAGCGGGTGCTCGTGCTCCATCTCGGCCTCGCTCATGTCGCCCGAGAACATGCTGCGGTTGAAGCTCTTCAGGTGCACCGAGTAGAAGTGCCAGACCAGCACAGCCAGGATCGCGAGCAGCGCCTCGCCGCCGTGGATCACCTGGGCCGCGGGTATCCACTGGCCGGGCAGGAAGCGCGCCGTCGCGATCGGGTTCCACAGCATGAAGCCGGTCACGATCATGACGACCGTGCCCCAGATCAGCGACCAGTACTCGACCTTCTCCTCCCAGGTGAAGCGGTCCAGCCGCGGCCGCGCCTTGGCGAAGCCCAGGTTGTACCGGACCGTCTGCCAGGCGTCGACCGCGTCGCGGTAGCGGGGCAGCATGCTGAGCGAGACGCGCCGCACCAGCACGCGGTGGACGACCGCGAGCAGGTGGTAGACGGTCACCAGCATCAGCACCGTGGCCGCCCAGCGGTGCACCACGCGCACCGTCTCGAGCCCGCCCATCAGGTCGATCAAGTCGTCCAGGTAGTGGTTGTTCAGGTAGATGTACTTCTGGGGCAGGCCCGTGACGGTCAGCACCAGGAACGAGACCAGCATCAGCGCGTGCTGGACGCGGTCGGACTTCCTGAAGCGCGGGTAGCGCACCTCGGGCGCGAAGCGCGGGTCGCTCATGCCAGCCCCCCCTCGTCCTGCCGCTTCCGCCTGCGGTCGAGGCGCCGCCGCGCGAAGTCGGAGAGGACGAAGAGCGCCATTCCTCCGACGACGGTCGGGATCAGGATCTGGTAGGCGAGCCGCGACCAGTACACGAGCGGCGCCCGCTCGCGGGTCGGCACGTAGTGGCTGAGCCACGCGTCGGGGAAGTTGGTGGTGGCCTCGGGATGGCACTTGCGGCAGGTCGCCAGCAGGTTGCCCTTCACCTGCAGGCTCTTCTTCGGGTCCTTCTTGCTCGCGATGTCGTGGACGCCGTGGCAGTCGTAGCACACCGGCTTGTTCGTCAGCTGGTCGGGGTGGCGGCGCTGGAAGAGGGTCACCGTCGAGCCGTGGAAGTCGGCCACGTAGGTGCGCAGCACCTGGGTCGTGAGCTGGTACTTCGCCATCTTCTGCGCGTCCGTGTGGCAGTCGGCGCACATCCGCGGCGAGGCCAGGCGGAAGGCCGTGGTGCGCGGATCGGCGATGTCGTGTACTCCGTGGCAGTCGATGCAGGTGGGCACGTCGGGATTGCCGTCGACGAGCGCCTGGCCGTGCACGCTCCCGCGGTACTGGCCCTGGATCTCGGCGTGGCAGCGGGCGCAGGTGCCCGGGATGCCCACGCGGCCTTCCGGCAGCAGCCGGCCGTCCTCGCCCGTGATCTTCTTCTGGGCGTGGGGATTGTGGCAGTCGGAGCACACCGCCGCGTTCTTGTTGCCCGCGGCGATCGCCTTCAGGTGGACGCCGTCGAGCTGCTTCTTGAACTGGTCCTCGTGGCAGGTCTCGCACGAGGTGTAGTTCGCGATCGTGTAGTCGCGAGCCGAGCCCTTCGCGAGCTCCGGGTGGGGGTACTCCGCGTGGGTCGCGTGGCAGTCGCCGCAGCCGATGCCCGCGGCGCCGTGGACCGAGGCGGACCAGGCCTCGGGGTCGATGGTGACGTCCTTGCTCGAGCCGTCCTTGAACGTGACCGAGGTGCCCGCCTGGCCGTGGCAGTCGAGGCAGTCCTGCGCCGCCCCCGGCGGCGGGGCGAGCAGCAGCGAAAGGGCCGACCCCAGGAGGGTGCGACGCACGTGCTGTGAGGCGGTCATGGTGCCCTCCCGGAGCCGGGTCGGTCCTGACGCGGGCTACTTCATCGTGGCCATGTAGGCCACGAGGTTCTCGAGGTCGGCGTCCGAGATCTTCTCGGCGGGGTAGGCCGGCATGATGCCCTTCTTGGCCTTCTTGGCGATCATGTCCTTGGGCGTCCGGACCCAGGCCTTGAGCTCGTCCGCGGTGTTGTCGGCGCCCGCCTTGGCGAGCGGGTTCTTGGCGTCGGTGTGGCAGCTCTTGCAAGCCGGCTTGGCGGCGTCGAAGACCGCCTTTCCGGCCGCGGCGTCGCCGGCGAGGGCGGACGTCGCGGAAGAAGCAGCCAGTACGGCCAGGGCGAGCACATGGAAACGGCGCATCATGGATCCTCCTCCAGAACTGTCGAGACAGCCTATCTTCTTTGTCTGCGTGATTTCCTGAGCTTCACGGACTACACTTTTGGTGCGATTGTTTCATTCCGGCGGCGAAAACGGAAGGGTACTCTTACGGCGTGAAACCGATAGTGGACGACCGCGGGAAAGAGGGGTCTCGAACCGAGTTCCTGACCCGTTCGGAGGTTTCAAAGCTCCTGGGCGTATCGCCCAACACGGTGACGCGCTGGGCCCGCGAGGGCCGCTTGCCCTGCCAGGTGACGCTTGGCGGGCACCATCGCTTCGACCGCGAGCTCGTCGAGCAGCTCCGGAAGAGCCTCTACCGGGCCGGGAACCCGTCCGCTTGAGCTCCCGGCCGCGCGTCCCGTACAGCACGCACAGTACATCGTCGCACCGAAGTCATCAGGGGGGATATTTCCCCGCACGGCGCCAGCCTCGTCCGCTCGAGCCTGGGTGCCAGGAGGAGCGAATGCGCAAGAGAGGGTGGGCATTGCTGGCCGGGGCTGCCGGGCTGGCTCTTCTGCTGGGGTTCGCCAGTGTCGGGGACGCGCAAACCGCAACACCCCCGGCGCCCGCTGCCCAGGCAGCGGCCCCTGCAGGGTTCGTGGGCATGGACACGTGTGTCACATGCCACGAAGAGGTCGTGAATGCGTTCAAGACGACACCGCACATGAGCTCGGCGCAGGGCTGCGAGGGCTGTCACGGCCCGGGCCAGCAGCACGCCGAGAACGCCGGCGACAAGACCAAGATCCGGGTCTTCAAGACCCTGGGCTCGGTCGACTCCTCGGCGGTCTGCATGGACTGCCACAACAAGGCCGGCCAGAAGCACTGGATGGGCTCGAGCCACGACAGCCGCCAGGTGGCCTGCACGCAGTGCCACAACCCTCACCCGAAGGCGGGCGAGCCGGTTCAGAAGGCCCTGCTGAAGCAGCCGCAGATGAAGCTGTGCACCAGCTGCCACCTGCAGAAGAAGGCCCAGCTGATCCGCCCCGGCCACATGCCGCTGCGCGAGGGCAAGATGGAGTGCACCAGCTGCCACAACCCGCACGGCACTCCCAACGACAAGATGCTGCTGCAGACCTCGGTCAACCAGAACTGCTACAGCTGCCACGCCGAGAAGCGCGGCCCGTTCCTGTGGGAGCACGCGCCGGTACGCGAGAACTGCCTCAACTGTCACGACGCCCACGGCACGATCAACGAGAAGATGCTGAAGGTGAAGCAGCCGCTGCTGTGCCAGCAGTGCCACCAGACCTCCAGCCACCCCGGTCCGGCCTACCCGGCGCAGTCGCGGTACGCCTTCAACCAGGGCTGCATGCACTGCCACCCGACGATCCACGGGTCGGTTCACCCCTCCGGCAACCGGTTCTTCAGGTAAGGCGAGGAGAACGACCATGACCATGAAGAACATCACCCGCCCGATCGCCCTGGCGGCGATCCTCGCAACGGCAGCGCTTCCGGCCTCGGCCCAGTGGGGGCCCGAGGAGGAGAAGAACTGCTTCCTGAACGGCAAGAAGGGCACGATCACGCTCTCCGGCCAGATCAACGACGCCCAGGGTGACTCCTCGAAGCTCGAGCAGTACGAGGAGATCCCCGAGGGCGTCCTCGTCCCGTGCGCCGCGTACTCCTGGAGCAACGAGAAGTACTACTTCGACGCGAAGGCCATCGACATCGGCTACGACGACATGTTCATCGGCGGGCTGTTCGGCAAGAAGGGCGGCTTCCTGTTCGACCTCGGCTGGGACCAGAACCCCAACTGGCAGTCCAACACGGCGCGCACGCCCTACACCGAGACCTCCGCGGGCATCTTCACCGTGCCGGACTCGATGCGGCTCGCGCTCCAGAACGTGTACGTGCCCTGGGTCACGCCCACGGCGAGCAATCCCGTCGGCATCGGCACGGCCCCGGCCAACCCGACCGTCCCGGGCTTCTACGCGGTCGAGGACTACGTGAACCTGGGCCTGCCGGCGTTCGACCTGCGCTACGTGCGCAAGACCGGACGGGCCGGCTTCGAGGTCCCCGTGGGCCAGAGCCTGGTGCTGAACGCCAGCTACGCCCGCGAGACCCGTGAAGGCAACAAGAACACGACCTTCTACGGCGGTCCCGACTACGAGGTCGCCACCCCGATCGATTACGTCACCGACAACTTCCGCTTCGGCGGCGACTTCGCCAAGGGTCGGTTCTTCTTCGGTGCGTCCGTGGACTTCAGCCAGTTCACGAACGAGGTGCCCTTCGTCGAGATCGACAACCCCGAGCGGCTCCAGATGGCGAACCCGACCAACGGCCGCGCGGTCGTCAACGACGCCGAGTACTTCCGGCTCGCGATGTACCCGGACAACGAGGCCTGGCAGGCCGACTTCACCGGCGGCATCACGCTGCCGAAGCGGCACAAGCTGACGGCCTCGCTTTCCACCGGCAACATGAGCATGGACACGGCGCTCACCAACCTCTCGACCAACCCCAACCTGGCCACGAGCGCCACCGCGCCGAACCCGCTCTTCAGCATCATTCCGCCCTACTCCAGCGTCCAGGCCGAGTACGACACGTTCATGGCGCAGGTGAGGTTCACCGGGGACCCGGTGACCTGGCTCGGCTACAACCTGTCCTACCGCAAGTTCGAGCTCGACGACCAGACCGGCGAGTACCACTTCAACAGCACCGTCCGGGGCGACGTCGGTCCCTCGTACAGCGTCGACGGCTTCGGCCGCGAGCACGAGGGCTGGAGCATGGAGAGCCTGCGCGCCCTGGTCTACGTGAAGCCGGTGAGCGGCCTGCGGCTCGGCGTGAGCTACGGCCAGGACGAGCGCACCTACGACATCCGCGAGTACGCCGACGTGACGGACGACGTCTGGACGTTGACCGGCGACTACACCCACAGGCTCTTCAGCCTGCGCCTCAAGTACGACATTCTCGACCGCAAGCCGGGCGATCCGAACGACGAGGCGATCCAGCCGACGTGGGCCGGCGCGACGCAGACCGACATCACCGAGCGCGCACGGCACATGTTCAGCGGCTTCCTGACCTTCACACCCAGCGAGAAGCTGGCCGTCACCCTGAACGGCGCCAAGACCTCGAACGAGTTCGCCGAGTCGACGACGGGTCTGCTCGACCAGTCGTTCGACATGTTCGGCATCGACCTCACCTACGTCGCGAGCGAGAAGCTCAGCTTCTTCGCCGGTTACGTGTACGAGGACTACTTCTTCGACATGGCCGCGGCCTACATCCCGCGCGGCACCACCGTCCCGCCCGGCTACGACCCCAAGACCGACCCGAACTACTGGGAGAACGCGACCGACGACAAGGTCGACACCTTCCGCGCCGGGCTCGACTGGGTGCTGGTGCCGGGCAAGTGGGACCTGAACGCGACCTTCGACTACACCAAGCCCCGCAGCGACTCGGTCTACGACTTCAACACGACCGGCACGCCGATCGGCGGCTTGAACGAGGCGAACGGCATCTTCCCGGCGAACGCGCCGCCACTGCCGGGCACGACGCCGTTCGCGTTCAGCAGCTTCCCGCAGGTCGTCAAGAAGTTCACCATGGCCAAGATCCGACTCGCCTACCACATCACCGAGAAGTTCACCGCGAGCGCCATGTACTGGAAGCAGAAGTACGACAACGACGACTGGCAGACCGAGATCACCCAGCCCTACATGGGCCGCGTGGACCCGGGCTCCAACCGCTGGTTCTTCCTGGGCGCGAACATCCCGAGCTACGACGCCAACATCTTCCGCGCCTCGGTGACCTACACGTTCTGAGTCGGCCCACCGAGCCGTTCCACACGGCCCGCGTCCGCGAGGACGCGGGCCGTGCCGTTTCCTCGCGAGAATCCGGATCGCGTAGACCGCGCGCTTGTGCGCTCGGATGCTCCCCGCCAGTCTAAGTCCCTCAGGGACGGCCCCTTCACCGAGCGAGGCCCGCTTCGGTGGTCCCTGCCGAGTTGGAACATCTGTTCCATTCATTTCTCGCCGGGGCCGCCTTTACCCTGTTGACCGTGAAGCACATCGTTGACGCCAACACCGTCGAGGCCGTGGCGACGCCTTTCCTGACCCGATCGGACGTGTCGAAGCTGCTCGGCGTGTCGCCGAACACGGTGACGCGCTGGGCCCGCGAGGGCCGGCTGGCCTGCCAGGTGACTCTGGGCGGGCACCACCGGTTCGAGCGCGAGCTCGTCGAGCAGCTCCGCAGGAGCTTGTATCGGGCCGGGGGACGTCCCGCGTAACTCTCCGGTCGTGAAGCGTCGTTAATCGGCGTACTCCGTCGGCAGCCGGGCCGCCCCTGGCGCCCCTCCTGAAAGGGAACCTCGGCGTCTGGCGACTCCGGCAGGCGGCGGCTGCAGACCCGGCTCGGGAGCGTCGAAGCCCGGTCGTGGATTCTTGGAGGTTCGGCATGAGAAGGCCTTATCGCGAGCTGCTCGGTGGCCTGCTGGCTCTGCTCTGGGTGGTCGCGGCGAGCGCCTCGGCTCAAGACAAGAAGCCCGAGAGCGCGGACTGCAGGGGCTGCCACGAGGACAAGCTCACAACGTTCGACCGCACCTACCACGCCGGAGTGGCCGGCGGATGTATGGCCTGCCACACGGGCGCTGAAGATCACCTGAAGGGCCGCATGGAGGGTCAGGAGACACCCGGCCCTGCCTTCGCCAAGATGGCGGCGAAAGAGGCGAACGCGGTCTGCCAGTCCTGCCACGAGACCGACCACAACCCCACCTGGCAGGGCAGCGCCCACGCGCGGCGCGGGGTGGCATGCACCGAATGCCACTCCGTTCACAGCTTCGAGTCGCGCAAGGCGCAGCTCAAGACCGCCTCGGAGGCGGCCGTGTGCGAGAGCTGCCACAACGCGGTTCGCGCACAGGGCTTGCGGACCTCCCATCACCCGGTGCGCGAGGGGCTGATGACCTGCACCAGCTGCCACAACCCGCACGACGGCAGCCGGCCGAAGATGATCAAGGCCGACTGGACCAACGAGCTGTGCCTGAAGTGCCACACCGAGAAGCGCGGCCCCTTCCTCTGGGAGCACGCCCCGGTGCGCGAGAACTGCCTGAGCTGCCACAACCCGCACGGCTCGAACCACGACAAGCTGCTGGTGGCGAAGCAGCCGTACCTGTGCCAGCGCTGCCACATGAACACGCGCCACCCGGGCACGTTCTACGATGGCCGCGTCGCCGGCGGCACGCTCGCGACCACCAGCAACCGCGCGGCCGAGCACTCCTGCAAGAACTGCCACCAGTACGTCCACGGCGGCAACGCGCCGTCCGGCCCGTACCTCGGGCGCTAGGGAGGAAGCCATGAAGAGAATCACGATCCTCTCGATCGCCGCGCTCGGTCTGGCCGTGCCCGCGCTCGCCCAGCAGGCGGCGCCGCCAGTCGCGCCCACCCCGGCCGCCGTCGAGGTGCCGGACTTCAACACCGGCACCGTCAGCTTCGGCCTGCAGCAGTACGACGTCGACACCGTGTCTTCGAAGTTCTTCGAGTATCGCGACATCCCGAACGGCGGCACCGCTCCCTACTTCTCGTTCCAGGGCAAGAAGGGCGACTACCGCTACGACTTCTTCGGCAAGGACGTCACCCAGAAGGACCAGCGCTACTACGGGAAGTTCGAGGGCAAGAGCTGGAAGCTCCAGGCCGACTACACCGGCATCCCGCACGCCTTCGGCAACGACGGCAAGAGCATCCTCAACATCGTCGAGCCCAACGTCTGGCGCATCAGCGACACCCTGCAGAGCACCTACCAGGCCAACCTGATCGCCAACCAGCCCCGCATAAACTACGCCTACCTCTACAACCTGGTGAGCCCGACGCTCG
>CAZMRX010000138.1:0-12390 GCA_964568755.1 uncultured Acidobacteriota bacterium
CTGCGGTCGGCGAGCGACCCGCACGGCAAGGGCGTCGGGCTCAGGCTCTCCGCCACCTGGTAGCGGGCGCGCGGGTCACGGCGTCGTAGCCTTCGCCACAGACGAAAAAGCCTCGATTCTCGGGTCGGAGCCCGCAAAGCTCGCGACTACGGCTTCACCGGCCCCGCGGGGGGCTTCTTCGGCGCGTCGGTCTTGTACCCCTTCGCCTTCCAGTCGTTCAGCGGACAAAACGTCGAGGTCTGGTAGCCGTTCTTCTCGAAGAGCTCCGCCGCACGGGAGCTCCTGCCACCGCCGTTTCAGGTGAAGACGAGCTGGACGTCCTTCGGGACGTCCTTCATGCGCGCCTCGAGCTGCTCCATCGGGATGTGGATGGCGCCCAGGATCGAGCCGCTCTTGACCTCCTCGTCGCTGCGCACGTCGATCACCAGCACCTTCTCGCCGGCGTCCAGCCTGGCCTTCAGCGCGTCGGCCTTCGTCTCCTTCGCGGTGGGTGACCTCTGCGCCCATGCGGCCGCCCCGAGGGCGAGGCCGGCCACCGCCAGGGTCGCAATCCTGCGTTTCATTCCCGTCCTCCTCTGTTCGGCTACGGCCACGTGGCGTTCGGGTCGAAGTTCACGATCTGCGTCTCGGGCTGCGTCGGCACCTGCGGCCGTAGAAACGGCTTCTCCGAGGCCTTGTGGCAAGAATAGCAGCCCTCGAGCGAGAACTTGTACGCGTCGGCGAAGCGCGCAGCGCTCTTCGCGTCGATCGCCTGTTGCACGCCGGTCAGGTAGCCGCTGTCGAACGCCTGGCGGATCCCCTCGAGGTCGACCTCGCCCGTGCTGACCTTGCGCTTGGGGATGAGGCGAACCGCCCACGAGATGTGCGAGCGCGTCTCGTTCAGGTAGAACTGGGCGAGCTCCCAGTTCGACTTCTGGCCGGCGAACCACAGGTTGGTGTAGTGGTAGCTGACGTCCTGCATGGCGTGCGATTGGCTCGGCACCAGCCGCCGAAGCCGCGCCACCTCATCTCGCAGCGTGGCGAGCTCGGAATCTCCCGAAGGCGATGCGGGCGACGCTCCGGCCGGCGGCGGGTTCTGCGGCGGCGACTGGGCTCGAGTGGCACCGACGAGCCCGGCGCCCCAGCCGATGGCTCCCACGACAAGACCTGCCCAGACTCGTTGCTTCAGCTCCATTCTCGACCTCCCTGGAATGGCGAAAGGCTCCCTCACGAGGCGAGCCCGAGATGGCGGACGGCGAGCCCCGTCCCGGCTCCGCCCAGGACGAGCCAGCTCGAGTTGACGCGATACCGGAACAAGAGGAGAGCGCTCGCAGCGGCGAGCGCGGCCGTCGGCAGATCGCTGACGGCGCTCCAACCGAGCTGGCAGGCGACGACACCCATGAGAGCGAGCGACGCGACGTTCACG
Organism: uncultured Acidobacteriota bacterium; assembly: GCA_964568755.1. Lineage (GTDB taxonomy): Bacteria > Acidobacteriota > Vicinamibacteria > Fen-336 > Fen-336 > DATBSL01. The sequence continues at coordinate 1,406 of CAZMRX010000138.1, forward strand.
CCGTCGAGGAACGCCGCGGCTGTCGCGGAGCGGCGAAGCCACGGTACGAGCGGCCCGCTGACGGCCACGAAGAAGAAGGCCGGCAGGAAGATCCCGGCGGTGGCCGCGGCGGCCCCCGCGTGCCCGCCCAGGACGTAGCCGACGAAGGTCGCGGTGGTGAAGACCGGGCCCGGCGTCACCTGCCCGACCGCGACCGCGTCGATGAGCTGCGCTTCGCTCAGCCAGCCGAGCCGCACGACCACCTCGGAGCGCAGGAACGCGAGGAGCACGTAGCCGCTGCCGAAGAGTACCGCCCCCACCTTGAGGAAGACGAGGAAGAGCGTCGCGAGCTCGAAGGGCTGGACCGTCGCCAGGACGCCGAGTCCCAGCGAGGGAACCGGCGTGAACAGGAGCGCAGCCGACGCCCGCGCCTGCCGCATCAGGCCGCGGCCGAGGGCGACAGCCCCCCCTGCGCCGAAGAGGAGCGCCAGCTCGTTCACACCGGCGGCGCTCAGGGCGGCGCAGGCGAGCGCCGCGACGAAGAGCCCCCGCGTCTTGAGGGCCGACCGCCCGAGGCTCCAGAGAGCCTGCAGCACCACCGCGATGATCACGGGCTTGACGCCGTAGAGCAGCCCCGCCGCCTCGGGGAGCCGACCGAAGCGGACGTAGGCCCAGGCGAGCGCCCACACGATGGCCGTGGCCGGCAGGATGAAGCACACCCCCGCCACAACGAGACCGAGCCATCCCGCGCGGCGGTGGCCGACGTGGATGGCCATCTCCGTGGAGTTGGGGCCGGGAATCAGGTTCGTGGCGCCGAGCAGGTCGAGGAACTCATCGCGGCTGAGCCAGCGTCGGCGGCGCACGACCTCGTCCTCCATCATGGCGATGTGCGCCGCCGGCCCGCCGAACGAGGTCGCGCCGAGCTTGAGGAAGAGCCTGGCCAGCTCGAGGCCAGCGCCGGCCATCTCCATCACGTCACCGCAAGCCGTGCAATGAGTGCCGGCGGCGGCGATGCGAGCCTCGCGACGAGTCCTCGTCCTCGCCCAGCACGACCTCGCGGTGAAGCTCCTCGAGCTGCCGCCTCAGCAGGCCCAGAACCGACCGTCCCTCGCGAGTCAGCGTGTATTCCTTGCGCGCGCGCGGCCCGCCGCGGGGATCGGACTTCGAGCGAAGCCAGCCGCGCTCCTCCATCCGCGCGAGCAGCGGGTACAGCGTCCCCGGGCTCACCTCGTAGCCGTGCCGCCGCAGCTCGCGCATGATCCACTGCGCGACCACGGGCTCTTCGCCGGCGTGGTGCAGAATGTGCACCTTCCAGAAGGCCAGCAGGAACTCGCGCTCCACGTCCTTCGTCGCCGCCTTCACGTGCCGATCACTCCCCGTCGTCTTTCGTGATCACGACGGTCGCGGAGGTCCCGCATATCGATAACCGTACTCGGATTCCGATAAAGGGTCAACGGCCGGAAACAGCCGTCAGGACGAGCCGTCGCGCTCCGTGCCGAGCCGGGCTCTAGTTCTCCGCGCGCCGCAGGCGGGCCGGCTCCACGCTGGCCTCCTCTTGTCGCTCCGCGACCGAGACGACGTCACGTCCGGTCGCCCGCGCGAAGATCGGGTACATGACGGGCAGGATCAGGAGGGTTGCCAGCGTCGAAGAGATGACACCGCCGATGACGACGGTGGCGAGGGGTCTTTGAACCTCGGCCCCGATGCCGGTCGCGAGCGCCATGGGGACGAATCCCAGGGAGGCCACGGCGGCTGTCATGAGGACGGGCCGAAGCCGGGTGATGGCGGCTTCGCGCGACGCCGCCAGCACCGGCATGCCCGAGGCCAGGAGCTGCCGGACTCTCGCGACGAACACCATGTCGCCGAGCATCGCGATTCCGGAGAGAGCTATGAAGCCGACGGCGGCCGAGATCGAGAACGGCAGCCCGCGAAACACGAGGGCTGCGACGCCGCCCACCAGGGCGAACGGGACACCCGTGACCAGTGGCCGTACGCTCTCGGCCACGCTGCGATAAGTCAGGTGCAGTAGGAAGTAGACCAGGCCCAGGGCGAGCGGGACCACGAGCAACAGGCGAAGGCGGGCTCGCTCGAGGTTCTCGAACTGGCCTCCGAAGCGTACGAAGTAGGCGTCCGGAAGCTCGACTTTCTCGCCGATCGCCCGGCGCGCTTCGTCGACGAAGCTGCCGAGGTCGCGTCCCCGCACGTTGGTCTGGATCACGACGCGGCGCTTGCCCCACTCACGTTGGATCGTCGAGGGCCCCAGAGTCGTCTTCACGGAGACGAGCCGCGCCAGAGGCACACGGTCGCCGGAAGGAGTCGTGACCAGGACCTGGCCCAACGCCTCCGGGTCCCTGAACTCCTCGGTCAGCCGGACGCCCAGCTCGAAGCGCCGCTCCCCTTCCCGGACCTCGCCGACCTTGCGGATGCCGGCCGCCTCGATCGCGTCCAGGACCGCACGCGCCGGTACGCCATGGCGAGAGATCGCGGCTCGATCGACCCGGATCTCAAGGAGCGGCTGGCCGGTGACCTGCTCGAGAGTGACGTCCGCGGCGCCGGGCAGCTCGCGGACCAGTCCCTCGATCTCCTGCGCCTTGGCCTTCAAGATGTCCAGGTCGTCGCCGAAGAGCTTGATCCCCACGTCGCTGCGGACGCCCGCGATCATCTCGTTGACACGCATCTCGATGGGCTGGAGGTAGCTCATCCTCGTGCCGGGCATGCCCTCGAGCTCACTCTGCATCTGCTGGACCAGGTCTGCCTGGGTCCGCCCGCGCTTCCAGCGGTCCCGGGGCTGGAGGGTGATGAAGACGTCCGAAAGCTCCACGCCCATGGGGTCCGTCGCGACTTCCGGCGTGCCGGTCCGGGTCCAGACTCGCTCGATCTCGTCCGGGAACGCCGCGAGCAGCGCCTTCTCCACCTGCGTGCCGTAGCGGACGGACTCTCCGAGCGACACCTCGGCCAGCCGCACCGTGTTGATGACGATGGTCCCCTCCGACAGACGGGGAACGAACTCGCTGCCCAGCCGGGTGGCCACGATCCCGGCCGCCACCACGACGAGGAGCGCGCCCCCGAGGACGAGCCGAGCGTGCCCGAGACTCCAATCCAGGACGGGGACATAGCGCCGTTTGACGTGCCGCACCAACCATGGATCGCCCTGGCTGTCGTGTCGTCCGGCTCGCAGCCCGAAAGTGGCGAGCACCGGCACGACCGTCATGGAGACGATGATGCTGCCGACGAGCGCGAAGATCACGGTGAGGGCCATGGGCCGGAAGAGCTTTCCCTCGACGCCCTCCAGGGCCAGGATCGGCAGGTAGACGATCATGATGATCAGCTCGCCGAACATCGTCGGCTTGCGGACTTCCACCGCGGCGTCCCGAACGACCTCCAGCACGCTGCGGCGCTTCGACCACTCGGCGGCCAGGTGCCGCTCGGCGTTCTCGATGAGGATCACCGAAGAGTCGACGATCAGCCCGAAATCGATGGCGCCGAGCGACATGAGCGTTCCGGCGATGCCGAAGCGCAGCATGGCGCTGGACGCGAAGAGCATCGACAGCGGGATCGCGGCCGCGACGATGAGGCCCGCGCGTGCGTTGCCGAGGAAGAGGAACAGGACAGCCACGACCAGCAGGGCGCCCTCGAAGAGGTTCTTCCTCACCGTCGCGAGCACGTGGCCCACGAGCTCCGTGCGCTGGTACACCGGTTCCACGGAGATGCCCTCGGGCAGGGCCGAGCTGATCTCGGAGAGCCGCTTGGCCAACGCGCGGGTGACCTCGCCGGAGTTCTCGCCGATCAACATGAAGCCGAGTCCGAGGACGACCTCGCCCGTGCCGTCGGCCGTGACCGCCGCTCGCCGGATCTCGTGACCGACCTCCACGGAAGCGACGTCCCGCACGCGCACGGGCACCCCCTCGCGCGCGGCGATCACCACGTCCTGGATGGCCTGGCCGCCGTCCAGCATCCCCACGCCCAACACGAGGCTTGCGCTGCCGCCGCGGTCGAGCACGCCTCCGCCCACGTTCGCGTTGTTCCGCTCGAGCGCCTCGTACAGGTCACCGAGCGACAGCTCGAACTTCTGCAGGCGGCGGGGATCGACGACGACGTGCCACTGTTTTTCGTTGCCGCCCCACGTGTTGACTTCGGCGACCCCCGGGACGCTGCGCAGTTGCGGGGCGACGATCCAGTCGTGGGCCGTCCTCACCTCCTCGAGGGTCCTGTTCCCGCTCCTCAGGAGGTAGTGGAAGACCTCGCCGAGACCCGTGGCCACGGGTCCGAGCGACGGCTTCTCCAGCCCCGCCGGCAACGCGGCCCGGGCGATCCTTTCCGAGACCTGCTGCCTCGCGAACCAGACGTCGGTCTGGTCCGAGAAGCGCAGCGTGATCTGGGACAGGCCGAACTTGGAGATGGACCTCATCTCCTCGAGCTTGGGGAGCCCGCCGAGCACCTGCTCCAGGGGGATCGTCAGCTGGCGCTCGACCTCGACCGGCGACAGGGCCGGCGCGGTCGTATTGACCGTCACCTGCGTCGGCGTCGTGTCGGGGAACGCGTCCAGCGGAAGCGCCTTGAACGACAAGGCGCCGACGACGATCACGACCAGCGTGGCCAGGAGGACGAGCCATCGGTGATGGAGCGACCAGTCGACGATCCGCGCGAGCATGGCCGGCTCCCTAGTGATCGTCGGCGCAGCCGGCGCCGATCGAGTCCTTCAGGATCTCCGTCTTCAGGAGGAAGGCTCCCGCGACCACGACCTCGGCGCCGCGCTCCAGGCCCTCGAGCACGGCGAAGCGCGCGCCCGAGGCGGGACGCACGTCCACCGCCCTGGGCACGTAGACCCCGGCACCGGTACGCACGAACACGAGCGTGTGCCCCTCCATCTGCTGGACCGCGTCCCGAGGGACGAAGAGCGTCTGGCGCTCGCCCCCGACCTCGATACGCGCGCGCAGGAACAAGCCGGCGCGCAGCGACTGATCCGGATTCGGGACCTCGACCCGCACGCGCACGGCCCGCGTGTGCTTGTCGACGCTGGCCGCGACGCGCGTCACGCGCGCCGACACGTCCCCGTGTGCGCCGCGATCGAACCGCAGCAGCACGCGCTGGCCGGGCCGGACGCGTGCGGCGTGCTCTTCGGGCACGTCGAGCATCGCCCAAAGCACCGATATGTCGGCGACCTCGACGAGGATGTCGCCCGCGGACGCGCTCTGACCCGCGGATGCCTGACGCGCCACGACCACGCCGCCGATCGGCGAACGCAGAGAGTAGCTGCCGCCGGCGCCGTCCGACGCTCCCGCCGCCTTCAAGCCCGCGAGGGCGGAGGCGCTCTCCTGTTCGGCGGCGGCGAGAGCGGCGCGCGCGTCCTCGACATCACGCTTGGAGCTGATGCCCCGCGTCAGCAGCGACTCCTCGCGTGCCAGGGCCGCCCGCGCGTTCTGGAGCCGCGTCTCGGTGGCCGCGAGCTTGGCCCGCGACTCGCCGACCGCGGCCGATGCGAGGACGACGAGGGGCTGCCCCTTGCGCACCACGTCCCCGAGGTCCACCTTGACTTCGGACACCAGCGCCTCGCCGCGGGCAGAAAGGCGCGCGAGACGGTTGCTGTCGAACTCGAGCTGGCCCACGACCTCGATGCCGTCCGCGAACGGCTCCAGGAGGGCGAGCTCGGTGGTGATGCCGGCCTTGCCCGCGAGCTCGGGAGTCGCGAGTCTGACGGTCAGGCCGGGCGGCGGGAACGCCGGCGGCTCCACGCCTGCCGCCCTGGCGATCTCCGGGTGGCAATACGGGCAGACCGATTCCGGGAGGCCGTGCTCCCGACAGTAGTCGCCCGCCTCGATGTACTTCGCCACCAGTTGCGGCTTGCACTTGGTGCACTTGGCCTCCGGTACTCCGTGCTCGGCGCAGTAAAGCTCCTTCGGCACGGCCGCCCGCTTCGAGAAGTCGAGCTTGGGGTCGCACTGGAAGCAGTGGGACTCGGGCACGGCGTGCTTCTCGCACCAGTCGCCCTTCTCCTTGAACACCTCGATGAGGTCGGGGTCGCACTGCGTGCAGACGTCGGCGGGTACGCCGTGCGTGCAGAGCGCCGGAGCGCCGTCGGTCGAAGCCATCGCCGCCGCCGGCTTCGTTGCCGGTGGCTCGGCCGGTTTCTCGCCCCCCGCCTTCGCGTCGTCCTTGCGGCCGCAGGCGATCGCGATGCCCAAGGAGAACGCGACGACGACCGCGGCCGCGCGCCACGAACGGAGGGTCACGGCTTGACGCCTTTCTTCTTGAGCTCGGGATTGCAGATCGCGCACTGCGATTCCGGACGCTCGTGCTCGCTGCACCAGTCGCCCTTCGACTTGTACGTGGCGGCCAGCTTGGGCTTGCAGCGGGCGCAGATCGACTTCTTGACGCCGTGGGTCTCGCACTTCTGCACAGCCGCCTTCTCGGTGGCGGATCGAGGCGCGGGCGTTGTCGCGGCCTCCGGCTTGGCATCCGCCGCCTGCGCTGCGAATGAAGTCACGGAAACCAGGCCGATCACGGAGACCAGGGCGAGGACGGGTCGAAAGCAACTCATGACGGACCTCCTGTGTGGATCGTAGCCACGCGGGTCAACCCCCGGTAGAGACGGGGGAAGACTCAGGGATGAAGAGGAATGCGGAGCGCGGCGACGGCAGTCGCCCCGCGAGAGCAGGACTCAGCTCCGCGGAGGGTGGAACACTCCGTCGAGGTCGGGTGAGGGCAGGTGTGAGGTCTGGCCGGCAGCCAGCCACCGCGAGGTGACCGGTGGCGCCAAGGCCTCCGCCCCGTTCGCCGCGGTCGATGCGAACAGCTTGAGACAGGGTCCGGCCGCGCAGAAAGGCGGGCAGGAGTGTTGCTCGTCCTGGTCCCCGCAAGGCGCGCCGCACGATGCCGTTTCCAAGCCACCGCAAGGCACGACGCTCGCCAGCGCAAGCACCAGGAGTGCTCGCCACACGGACCGGGGCCAACGTGTGTTCGCCGACGTCATCACGATAAAAAGACTGTAGGCCGTTCAGTGGCCGGAATCAAGCTCCTTCTCCCCGCGGGGCGAGCGCCTGATGGATGGACTTGCCGCGTCCTGATGAAGCGCGCCGTCCACCGCCGGCTCGTGGCTGCGTGGCTACGCGACCGGGGCGCCCTGTGCCGACCGCACAATGGCCCGTACGTTCCCCAGGCAACAGCCTCCTTGAGGATTGCGCAGCTCACACGCGCAGCGCTCGTCCTTGACGAGGCCGGTGATCCGCTCGGCCGAGGCTGAGGCCCCGGTCGTCTCGACCTCTGCCCGGACCTGGTCTTCCCCCACGTCGAAGCAGTAGCAGACTGTACGCCGCCCCTCGGGCTCCTTCTGGAACACGGGCACGAGGACGTCTTCGCGGGGGAACACGTCGCCGCCGCCGAAGTACACGACCGGGCACGCTGCCGTCGCGCAGAAGTAGTGGTCGCCGGCCGTCAGCCCCTCGAGCGCCGCGGGTCGCAGCAGCGCCTTCAGCGTGATGAGTCCTACGGTTCTCCCGGCTTGCCCACAGGCTGCACACAGCCTGGACTGCGGGAGGTCAGGACCGCTCGCGTCGCAGCAGCTGTCCATCTGCACCACCGCTAGGAGAGGGACTCGCCAGGCAAGGCCTGGAAGCCCTCCTTCAGCGCTTCTTCGTACACCTCGAGCTGAGCCGCATCCATGTACGTCGCGGCGAGCCCGAGGAGCACCTTCGTGTCACGGCCACCCTGGCCGACCAGCCATTCGATACAGAACCTACGGAGGTCGGCACGCAGCGCGGTCGAGCTCGCCAGGGAGAGCTTGGTCCGGGACTCGACGCGCTTCGCCATTCGTTCCGTGAAGACCAGCCCCTCCTGCTCGCTGAGCCTGTTGACGTCCTTCGTCGGGGCGCTGGCGGGGCCCCCAACGGCGGGCCGAGCGCCGTCCGAGACCTTCACCGACGCGGTGTAGCCCGTCCGGGTGACCGACTCGGCGATCCTCGCGGGCGTCGTCTTCGCAGGGTCGAAGCTGACCTGAGCCTCGCCCTTCTCGAAGCTGACCTCGTAGGCCAGGACACCGTCGGTCCTCTTCAGTTGGAGGTTGACCGCCGGCACACAACCACCGCACGTCATCCCTTCGATCTTGAGCGTGGTCCTTGCGGTCTCCGCTGAGGCGGCGAGCGTCACAACGCCGAAGGCTGCGACCAGAAACGACAGAGTCCTGCTCATCCCGATCCTCCTCAGAACAGATACGCCGAGTACAGCGGGAACGCCGTCGTCAGCAAGACCACGACCGTCGCGATCCACAACGCGACCCTGCCGGTCCGGCTCGCCGTCGGCATCTCGCAGGCCTCGCCGGGCTCGCACACGGCGCTCGCCGGCCGGTACGTGAGATAGAAGGCGCCCGCGAGCAGGCCGTACGTGATCACCAAGAGGTACGGACGAAGCGGCTCGAAGCGAACCGCGAAGGCGGCCCCGGAGACCCCCAACGCCACGAACACCAACGGCACGATGCAGCACAGCGATGCAAGGAAGCTGCCGAGCAGCGACCCGACGAGCGTCGCGGTCCTCGCCTTCATCGCTTGCCGCCCGGCTTGATTCCGTTGGCGGCCAGGTCGAGGATCACTGGGCAGCAGCTCGGTTCCGCGCCCGCCTTCTCGCACTGCCGGAGGCTGTGAGCCAGCTCGTCGCGGAAGGCGCGCAGTTCGGCGATCTTCTCGTCGACGGCTTGGATTCGGGCGCGCAGCCGAGAGGCCACGCGCCGACATTGGTCGGCCGTCCTGAGCGTCTGGGCGCGAAGCAGCTCCTGGATGTCCTCGAGCGTCAGACCCATGGCCTGGGCCCGCCTGATGAAGCGCACCCGGTCGGCGTCGTCCTCGGTGTACAGCCGATAGCCCGAAGCGGTCCGGCGGGGCGGAGGCAGGAGCCGCCGACGCTCGTAGAACCGCAGCGTGTCGCGCGAGACCCGAGACCGCTGCGCCAACCCACCGATCGTGAGACCTTCCTTCATGCGCTACATGGAGAAGTTAAACCCTGGACCGCAGTCCAAGGTCAAGGGATTCGTTGCGCACCTTCGCTCCACGTCGATCAAGCGAGCGCCAGGGCGATCCTGAGTGGCGTCGTCGAAGAGCAGCAGCGACCGGCGGCTCGCGCGGCTCAAGCGAAGACACCCGGGCGAGGGGGTAGATCGCGACATTGGCAGTCCAGGCACCCGTGTGTTGCGCACGTGCCGCAGCTTCGCTCGAGCTGCTTTCGGAGCCCGCTTCTCGCGCGGTGGAGCCGCACCGCGGCGTTGTTGGGAGTGATGCCGAGAGTCCCGGCCACGGCGGCGAGCGGTTCCTCGTTCAGGTCCACGCGCTCGATCATCTCCGCGTGTTCCGGCTTCAGGGCGGGCAAGAGGCTCCGAATGCACGCGCAGATCTCGCCACGGATCTCCGGTTCGTAGGCGGCGGTGTCCTCGGCCGGCTCGGCCGGGAACAGGCGTGCCTCCGTTCCCGATCGGCGATAGTGGTCGATGACGGCGTTTCGCAGCAATCGATAGAACCAGGCCAAAGCGCTTTCGGTGTCTCGGATGGTGCCGGCCTTCTCGATGCCTCGGACGAAGGCCGCCTGGAGGATGTCCTCGGCTAGGGCGCGATTCCCCACGCGGCGTTCGAGGAAGGCCAGGAACCGCCGATGGTTCTCCACCAGCGCCTCGACGACGCCCGGGTTTTCGCTCGTCTGGCTCAACTCTCGGTGATTGTACCCCTGGGGAAGCGGCCCTATGCCGCTGAAACAACGCGGGATACGTCGCGCTGGCGCTGCGGCTGTAAGGACGCACTCGCTGGATCGTCAGCATTGTCGAAAGGCCGCGATATGGCCGACAGCCTGAGGAGGGCACGATGAGCACGACAGCGACCGGAACGCACCAGATCGATCCCATCTGCGGCATGACCGTGGATGCGAGCCACGCCGCCGGCCACAGCGACCGCGACGGGAAGACGTACTATTTCTGTTCGACCACCTGCAAGGGGCGTTTCGACGCAGAACGTCAGCCGGAAGAGCATCTCTGCTGCCGCCGCGCGGAGCAGGCGGTCCCATGAGGTCAGCGATGAGCGAGCGGCATTCGCATCACGACCCGCACGCGCGGGCGGCGGCGCCAGAGCAGAAGGACCCGGTCTGCGGGATGTCCGTACGGCCCGAAAGCGCCGCGGGCTCCGTCGAGCACTCGGGGTCCACCTACTGGTTCTGCAGCCCGAGCTGTGCCTCGAAGTTCAAAGCCGATCCGGCGGCTTACCTGGATGACGTCGGCAAGACGGCCGTGAAGCCCCAGGCACCGCCCGCGGGCACGACTTATACGTGTCCGATGCATCCCGAGGTGGTTCGCTCCGAGCCGGGTTCCTGCCCGATCTGCGGGATGGCCCTCGAGCCGCGCATGGTCACGGCGGAAGAGCCCGACAACCCCGAGCTGCGCGACATGACCCGCCGGCTGTGGGTGAGCACCGTTCTCACGGCGCCGCTCTTCCTGCTCACGATGGGAACGATGCTGGCCGGCCACGACGCTTCGGCATGGGTCTCGCCGCGCACCCTCGCGTGGATCGAGCTGGCGCTGGCGACACCCGTGGTGCTCTGGGGCGGCTGGCCGTTCTTCGAGCGGATGTGGGCCTCGTTCCGCAGCCGCAACCTGAACATGTTCACGCTCATCGGCGTCGGCACGGGCACCGCCTTCGGCTACAGCGTCGTCGCGACGCTGCTCCCCAACCTCTTTCCAGGGTCGCTCCGCGGGCACGACGGGGAGGTCGGCCGCTATTTCGAAGCTGCCGCCGTGATCACGGCACTCGTGCTTCTCGGCCAGGTCCTCGAGCTGCGCGCCCGCAGCCGGACGAGCGGCGCCATCCGCGCGCTCCTGGGCCTGGCCCCGAAGACGGCACGACTCATTGCCGGTGACGGGACCGAGTCCGACGTCCCGCTCGACCGCGTCCAGCCGGGGGACCGCCTCCGAGTCCGGCCCGGCGAAAAGGTGCCCGTCGACGGCGTCGTGGTCGAGGGCCGCAGCGCCGTGGACGAGTCGA
>CAZMRX010000139.1:0-12351 GCA_964568755.1 uncultured Acidobacteriota bacterium
AGCGTGCGGCTCACGGCGGGCCGACGCGACGAGGCGCGCCAGGCGTTCGAGCAGGCGCTCGAGCGGCTGCCGGCCGCGGCGCAGGCGGAGAGTGCGCTCGCCATCATGGCGGGCGAGGACGGGCGCGCGGACGAGGCGCGCGCGCGCTTCGCGCGAGCCGTCTCGGCCGATCCCGCGGAGAACGCCAAGCTGCTGGCGCTCGCGTCGCTGCTCGCGGGCCGCGGCCGGATGGCCGAGGCCCGGCTCTACCTCGAGCTGTTCGCCCAGTCGGCGCCGCCCGCGCTCTTCGCGCGGGAGCTCGAGCAGGTGCGCGCCGTGCTGGGCCGGGCCGGGCCGGGATCGCCGCAGCGCAGATAGAATCGAACGGATGCTCCGGCTGGCGCGGCGATCGGCGTGGGCGAGCGGCTGCGTGTGCGCGTGGCTGCTGGCAGCCCCGGCTCGGGCCGCGGCGCCAGGTCCGGCCGAGCTCGTCGAGCAGCGCCTGGCGGCGGCGGAGACGAGCCTCCAGGCGGGAGAGACCCAGATCGCCGAGAGCCGCTACCGCTCGGCGGTGGGCGAGGGATTCCTGGTGCTCGGGAGCCTCGACGCGGCCGAGGCGAGGTTCGACCGCGCGCGCGACGCTTTCCGCAGCGCGCTCGCGGCCACCGCGGACGGGCGGCAGGCCACCCAGCACCTGGCGATGGCGCTGCTCGAGCTGGGCGAGGCGAGGGAAGCCGTCACGCTGATGACGCACCTCGCGACACGCAACGCCCGCGACATGGGGATAAGGCGGCTGCTGGCGCAGGCGCTCGTGCTCGCGGGCCGTCCTGGCGAAGCGCTGCAGGAGCTCGAGGACGCGCGCGCGCTCGCGCCCGACGACCTGGAGACGCTGTACGTGCTGGCCGCGGGGAACCTGCGGATGAAGAAGGTCGAGCGCGCCGCGGAGCTCTTCGACGAGCTCTTGCGGCGCCGGCCGCTCGCGGCGACGCACGTGCTGGTCGGGCGCACGTACCGCGACTACGGCGAGTACGAGCGCGCGCGGCGCGAGCTGCGCCGGGCGCTCGCGATGGACCCGCGCGCGCGCCGGGCCCACTACTACCTGGGGATGGTGGCCGCGATCGAGGACCTGGCGGCGCTCGACGTCGCGATCCAGGAGTTCCAGGCGGAGCTGCGGATCGCGCCGGACGACGCGCCGACCAACCTCTCGCTCGGGCTCGCGCTCGTCATGGCTCGCCGCTACGAGGAGGCGCTGCCAGCGCTGCGCAAGGCGGCGGCGTGGCAGCCGCCGCAGGCGAGCGCCTTCCACTTCCTGGGCCGCTGCCTGGTGGCGCTCGACCGGCCCGCCGAGGCCAAGCCGGCCCTCGAGCGCGCGCTCGAGCTCGCGCGCGCCTCGGGCCGCGAGGACTCGCAGCTGCGCAACGTGCACTACCAGCTCGGGCTCGCACTGCGCCAGCTCGGGGAGGGCGAGGCGGCAGCCGTGCACTTCGCGGAGGCCGAGCGGCTCACGGCGCGGATCGCGGAGGGCGACCGCGAGAACCTCGACCGGTACCTGCGCGACGTGGCGGGGCCTCCGCCGCCGCTCGGTGTTCCGATCCTGGACACCTCGGCCTTCGCCTCGCTTTCGGCGGAGGAGCGCGCGGCCGTGCGCGCCCGGGTCCGCACGGCGATCGCCCGGGCCAGCTTCAACCTCGGCGTGCTCCAGACGCAGGCCAGCCGGTTTGCCCAGGCGGCCGCGGAGTTCGAGCGGGCGGCCGCCGTCGAGCCGGCCTTCCCGCAGGTGCAGTACTCGCTCGGGGTGTCGTGGTTCAACGCGCAGCAGCCGGCAAAGGCGAAGGAGCCGCTCGCTCGCGCGCTGGCGGCGACGCCGCAGGACCAGAACCTGCGCCGGATGCTGGCGCTCGCGTCGCTCGACTCGGACGAGCCGGCGAAGGCCGCCGAGCTGCTCGCGGGCGACGCCGGGCGCGCGCGCGATCCCTCGCTGCAGTACGCCTACGCGCTCGCGCTCGTGCGCAGCGGTCGCGTGGCCGAGGCCGAGCCGGTGTTCCAGCAGCTGGTCGCGGCGCACGGCGACAGCGCGGAGCTGCACGTGCTCGTGGGCCAGGCGCACGCGCAGCAGGGCGACTACGCGGGTGCCATCCAATCGCTCGAGCGGGCGCTCGCGCTCAAGCCCGACGTGGCGGAGGCCTCCTCCGCGCTCGGCTACATCTACCTGGAGCAGGGGCGGCTGGACGAGGCGCAGCAGGCCCTCCGGCGCGAGCTGAAGGCCCGGCCCGCGGACACGACCGCACAGCACCGGCTCGCCGCGGTCCTGGAGCTCCAGGGCCGGCTGGACGAAGCGCTGGCGCTGCTTCGCCAGGTGCTCAAGGCCCGGCCCGACTTCGCACAGGCGCGCTACCTGTTCGGCAAGATCCTGCTCGCCCAGGGCTCGGCCGAGCAGGCCGCGGAGCAGCTCGAAGCGGCGCTGCGCACGGCCCCCCGGGACGCCAACATCCACTACCAGCTCGGCCGCGCCTACCAGAAGCTCGGCCGCGAGGAGGCCGCGCGCAAGGAGTTCGAGGTGTTCCAGGCGCTCAAGGACCAGCGGCCGGGGCCGTCGTGACGATGCGGGCGCTCATCCTCGCTTGTCTATTGGCCGGAGCGGCCGGGTCTGCCGCGGCGCAGACGCGGCCCGCCGCGCAGGCGCGGCCCGCCGAGCCGCCCGCGGCCGTGCTGGGCCGCGCCGACGAGGCGTTCGCGGCCAGGCGCGTGGACGAGGCGGCGCGCCTCTACGCCTCGGTCGCCGAGCGCCACGAGTCGGTGCGCGCCCTGCTCGGCCTGGCGCGGATCCAGTCCGGGCGCGGCAACCCGCGCGAGGCGCTGCGCACGCTCGAGCGCGCCCGAGCGCTCGCCCCGAACTCCGAGGAGGTGCTCTCGGCCTTCGCGCGCGTCGCGCTCGCCGCGCGCGCCCCCGTCGTCGCGATCCTCACGCTCGAGCCGCTCACGCGCATGCTGCCCTCGGTGATGGAGCACCACTACCTGCTGGGCGTCGCCATGATGCAGGCCGGCGACATGCCGAGCGCCGTGTTCGCGCTGCAGGACGCGCTGGCGCTCGAGCCCAACCGCAGCACGACGCTCGTCGCGCTCGGGCTGGCCTTCAACAGCCAGAAGCTCTACGCGGAAGCCAGGGCGCCGCTCCTGCGCAGCCTCGAGATCGAGCCCGACAACCTCGAGGCGCTCGCGGCGCTCGCCGAGTCGGAGGAGGGCACCGGCGAGCTCGCGGCCTCCGAGACCCACGCCCAGCGAGTGCTGGCGCGCGAGCAGGGCAACGCCATCGCCAACCTCGTGATGGGCCTGGTGCGCATGAAGCAGGAGCGCTTCGCCGAGGCGCGCGGCTTTCTCGAGCGGGCGATCGCCACGGACCCGCTCTCGGGCAAGGCGCACTACCAGCTGAGCCTGGCGTGCGCCCGGCTCGGCGACACGGCCGGACAGGAGAAGCACCTTTCGCTCTACCGCTCGGTGCAGCAGGAGGTGGCCGCGCGGCTCGACGAGCTGCGCGGGGGGATTGGCGCGCAGAAAGGCGGAATGAGCCCGTGAGGTGTCGTGTGCTGCTTCTCGTTCTCCCCGCCGCGGCGGCCCTCGCGCAGGGCCCGGCCGCGCAAGGCCCGCTGTTCCGCGACATCCGGGTGGAGGCCGGCATCACGTTCCAGCACCACTCCGCTCCCGAGAAGAAGTTCATCGTCGAGTCGATGAGCGGGGGCGTCGCCGCCTTCGACTACGACAACGACGGACGCATCGACCTCTACTTCGTCGACTCGCTCACGGTCGACACGGCCAACGACCCGAAGTCGGCGCGAAGCGCCCTCTACCGGAACCTGGGCGGCAACCGCTTCGAGGACGTGACCGACAAGGCCGGAGTCGGCCACCCCGGCTGGGGGATGGGCCTGTGCACCGCGGACGTGGACGGCGACGGCTTCGAGGACATCTACGTCACGAACCTGGGGCCGAATCGCCTCTACCGGAACAACCGTGACGGCACGTTCACGGACATCGCTCCCGAGGCGGGCGTGACTGCCGCGGCCTGGTCGACGGGCTGCGCGTTCGGCGACTACGACCGCGACGGCGACCTGGACCTCTTCGTCAGCCGCTACGTCAAGCTCGACCTCGCGAACCTGCCGGAGTTCGGCAAGGGGAAGTCCTGCGAGTACCGCGGCGTCGCCGTCCAGTGCGGCCCGCGCGGCCTGCCGGGCGAGGGCGACCTGCTGTTCCGCAACGAGGGCAACGGGACGTTCACCGAGGTGGGCGCCGCGGCGGGAGTCCACGACCCGCGCGGGCACTTCGGGCTGGGCGCCGCCTGGTTCGACGCCGACCAGGACGGCTGGCTCGACCTCTACGTGGCGAACGACTCGAACGCGAACTTCCTCTACATGAACCAGAAGGACGGCACCTTCAAGGAGACGGCGTTCTCGGCCGGCGTCGCGGTGAGCGAGGACGGCGCCGAGCAGGGCTCGATGGGCCTCGCGGTCGCCGACTACGACAACGGCGGCCGGCTCAGCCTGTTCACGACCAACTTCTCGGAGGAGTACAACGCGCTCTACCACAACGGCGGCGCCTTCTTCACCGACCGCTCGTTCCGCTCGAAGACGGCGGCGAGCAGCCTGCCGTACGTGGGCTGGGGCACCGTGTTCTTCGACTACGACAACGACGGCTTCCAGGACGTGATGGTCGTGAACGGGCACGTCTACCCGCAGCTCGACCAGGCCCGGCTCGGCGCCTCGGCGCCATACCGGCAGCGCCGCCTGCTCTACCGCAACCTCGGCGACGGCACGTTCGAGGAGGTGGCGGCGCGCTACGGCGAGGTGCTGACGGAGCCGCGCGTCGGGCGCGGGCTGGCGATGACCGACCTCGACGACGACGGGCGCGTCGACCTGGTGCTGAACGACCTCGACGGCTACCCGCAGGTGCTGCGCAATGTACTCGAGCCCGTCGGCAACTGGCTGTGGGTCAAGCTCAAGGGCAAGGGCAAGAACACCAGCGCCGTGGGGGCCGTGGTGAAGCTGAAAGCGGGTGCGCTCACGATGCAGCGACTCGTGCGCAGCGGCTCGAGCTACATCTCGCAGGACGACAAGCGCCAGCACTTCGGCCTCGGCAAGGCGGCGCAGGCCGACTGGGTCGAAGTGCTGTGGCCGGACCAGACCACCACCCGCCTCGAGAACGTCAAGGCCAACCAGGTGCTCGAGATCCAGAAGCCCTGAGCGGGCCTAGTCGATCGTGAAGTCGATCTGGCGCGAGATCGTGGCGTTCGCCTTCTTGTCCATCACGACCACGCGCAGCTCGTACTTCCCGCGTGCCAGGCCCTCGAGCGGCATGCCGTTCGTCTGGGGCAGCAGCTGGCCGTCCTTGCGCTGAACCGTGATCGGCTGGGGTTGCGAGGCCGCCACGAGCGTCTCGCCCTGCCGCAGCTGCGCCTGCAGCACCGCGTCGCTGTTGCCGTCGGTGCCCTGCCGGAGGTTGTAGACGTAGACCTGGAAGAAGAGGTTGTCGCGCGACTTGAAGCGCCGCAGCGCCTGCACGTCCTTCAGGTCCTCCCCGGCGGCGGCGCCGCCCGGCCCGCCCGTCTTGGGCGCGGCGGTCGAAAGGAAGACTCCGCTCATCGTGAGCGCGCCGTCCCTCAGGTTGGGGATCTCGACCCACTGGCTGGCGCCGCCGAGCTGCGTGAGCCCCTCGTCGCGCGCGGCGAGCCGGATCTCGTAGCGACCCGGCGGCAGCGCGAGCCGCTGGTAGAACTGCACGCCGTCCTGTCGCGCGCGCGCGAGCGCGGCCGCGGCGATCTCGTTCCGGCGCCCGAAGGCGGGCCCGACCGGCTGGCCGGCCGCGTCGTAGACGCCGCCCAGCACGTCGATCGCGAACGGCGAGGCGCCCTCGGCCGCGAGCGCCGAGACGTCCACGTGAGCCCGCACGATCGCGAGCGAGCCCTCGGGCGCCACGTCGACGTAGTCGGCGGCCAGGCGCACGGGCAGGCCGGTCTCGCGCCGCGCCGCGTCGATGATCGCGCGCGCCTCCGACTCCACGATCCCGCGCGGCTCGGGCGTCGCCGAGGCGGCGCGCACGCCGGTGCGCCCCGAGGCCTTGCCGTCCTCGGGCGCCAGGTAGCCGGCGCGGGTGCGCACGACGTAGCTCGCGTGGCGCGGCAGCTTGACCTCGATCTTGCGGAACTTGCCGTCGCGCTTCTTGTTGGCCGGCTCGTACGCCATCAGGTAGTAGCTGTCGTTCTCGGCGAGGACGCGCTTGAAGCCGGCGTCGAAGGCGTTCGTGCCGGAGATCAGGAAGCCACCCGTGTCGGCGGAGATCGTCTCGAGCGTCGTGTGGTAGAGCTGGCTCGACTGGCGGTCGACGCTCGTCTGGAGCCCGGGGGGGCCTCCCGATCCGGCGACGGCCGCGTCGCTCACCCCGCCCTGCAGCCCGCGGCTGTCGACCGCGTAGACGACCGCGCCCGAGCGCGTGGCCGCGTCGACGATGCCGCGCAGGTCTCGTGTGCGCTCCTCGCTCGTGCCGGTGCCGACCAGGAAGCCATCGGACACCAGCAGGCAGATCTTGCGGCCGGGCAGCGGCGCGAGGCTGCGCAGCACGTCCTCGATCGCGTGCAGGCTCGAGACCGAGTAACGCAGCGCGTCGTTCAGCACCCCGCGCGCCTGGCGCTCGGCCTCCTTCTCGGCGATCGACTCGAGCGCCTCGGCCGACGCGGCGCCCGCGCCGGCTCCGGCGGCCGCGGCTTCTCCCTGCTGGGTCGCGGCGCGGGGGCTCGTCGGGTTGAGCACGCTGCCCGGCTCGTCGATCAGCTTGCGCCCGGCGAGTCGGCGCGCCGAGC
Source organism: uncultured Acidobacteriota bacterium (assembly GCA_964568755.1). GTDB lineage: Bacteria > Acidobacteriota > Vicinamibacteria > Fen-336 > Fen-336 > DATBSL01. Next base: position 6,824 of record CAZMRX010000139.1, read on the forward strand.
GGTCGCCGCGCAGGATCAGCTCCGCCTGGGCCGGCGTCATCTCGGTGCCCGCCGCCGGCGGCATCGGGGCCTGCTTGAAGCTCAGCTGCGCGACCTGCTGCTGGATCGAGGCGGCGTCCTGGCTGAGCGGCTGCGAGCCGGCGGGCGAGCTGGTGGTGACGAGCGCCGCGAAGTCGTCGGGGCCCAGGAACTCCTCGACCAGGCGGCGTAGCGCCCCCTTCACGAACTCGATGTTGCCCGGGGCGATATGCAGGTCGTCGATGACGATCACCAGGTGCCGCCCGGGGCTCGCGGGCTTGTCCGCCGGGACGTCTGCCGGCTCCGCAGCGGCCGGTGCTGGAGCGGGCGCGGCGGGCTCGCCCGGGCCCTCGGCCCGCAGGCGGCCTTCCACGAACAGGAAGTTGGTGATCCGCTGCGCTTTCTTGTCCTCGAACACCGCGAAGTCGGCTTGCGTGAGCCCGCGGACCGGCTTGCCCTCGGCGTCCGTGACGACCACGTCGAGCTGGACCGCCTCCGTGCGCGTGCCGGGCGCCTGTTGCTGGCCGCTTGCCTCCAGGCCGGACGTCAGCACGGCGGCGAGCGCGACGAGCGTCGAGCGGCGGCGAATCCTGCGCATGCCCCGACTCTACCACCGTCGCCCGGCTGGTCCGGCTCTCACGCGCGGGCTCGGCGCGTGCTTGACGCGCCCCGGGCTTGTCAATAGTCTCGATTCCATGGATGCCGCGCGCCGCCAGGGCTGGAAGTCGCCGCTCGTCGCGGCGCTCCTGCTGCTGGCGCTCTGCGTCTCGGCCGTCTCGACCTTCGTCCACACGGACGACGGCTGCGCGGTCGAGCGTCACTGCAAGGCCTGCCGCGTCGCGCTCGCTTCCGCGGGCGCGGCTCCGCCCGACGTCCCACAGCTTCCGGCCTCGAGCGAGGCCGGCCTCGTGAGCCACGAGGCTCCCGCGACACACCGGGACGTTCCGGTCGCCTCGGCCCCGAGCCGCGGCCCACCCGCCCTTCTCTAGGTCTCCCCCCTCCCGTCGTCGTCGCCTCGCAGTCCCAGCTCGGACCCGAGGCACGCGTCTTTTCGCAGTCCGGAGAACGAGAGCATGAGAATCGGTGTGAGCCTTCTAGTCGTCGGGCTCGGCCTGTGTGCCGGCCCTGCCGTCCCCGCGGCGCGGGCGCAGTCGAACGGCACGCTGCTGGGCACCGTGACGGGCTCGGGCGGCGACGCGGTCGCCCACGCAGTCGTCCAGATCGTCGACCTTCGTCGCCGCGTCCACACCGACCCACAGGGCGGCTATCGATTCGACGACGTGCCGGTCGGGGAGTACCTGGTCCAGGCCACGAGCGCGCGCTTCGGGTCGAGCATCGTGCGCGTCTCGGTCGGCACCGGCGAGACGCATCTCGACATCAGCCTCGACGTCACGGTTCACCAGGAGGCCGTCGTGGTCACCGCGCAGTCGGACGCGCGCGCGCTCAGCGACGTCGCCCAGCCGGTGAGCGTGCTGTCGGGCGACGAGCTGTCGCTGCGCACGGCGCCGACGCTCGGCGAGACGCTCGCGAGCCAGCCCGGCGTCAGCTCGACCTACTTCGGCCCGGGATCGAGCCGTCCCGTCATCCGCGGCCTCGGCGGCGACCGCATCCGCGTGCTCGAGGACGGCGTCGGCGTGGGCGACGCCTCGAACACCAGCCCCGACCACGCGGTCAGCATCGAGACGACGGGGGCCCGCACGATCGAGGTGGTGCGCGGGCCCGCGACGCTGCTCTACGGCAGCAGCGCCGTGGGCGGCGTCGTGAACGTGATCGACGACCGCATCCCGGACGCGGCTCCCGACCACAAGCTCGCGGGCGCGCTCGACCTGCTGGCGGCTTCGGTCAACGACGAGTGGAGCGGCGGCGCGTCGGTCAAGGCGGGCTTCGGCCCGCTGGTGCTCCACGGCGGCTTTGCGCGCCGCAAGACCGAGGACCTGCGGATCCCGGGCTACGCCGAGTCGGAGGCGCTGCGCGCGGAGGAGGACGACGAGGGCGAGGAGCACGAGCAGGCGTTCGGCGTCCTGCCGAACAGCGCCATCGACGCCACGAGCGGCAGCCTCGGCGCGTCGTACGTCGGCAGCAAGGGCTTCTTCGGCGCGTCGTGGACCGCGTTCGACACGCTCTACGGCATCCCCGGCGGCCACGCTCACGAGGACGGCGACGCCGCCGTCCGCGTCGACATGAGCCAGCGGCGCTTCGACGTGCGCGGGGCGCGCACCGAACCGTTCGGCGCGTTCCGCGGGTTGAAGCTGCGCTTCGGGATGACCGACTACGAGCACCAGGAGATCGAGGGCGACGAGATCGGGACGCTGTTCACGAACCAGGCGTGGGAGGGGCGGCTGGAGCTGCTGCACAAGCCGCTCGGCGCCCTGCGCGGCTCGCTCGGTGTCCAGGTCGCGAGCCGCGACTTCGAGGCGATCGGGGCCGAGGCCTTCGTCCCCCCGAGCGAGACGCGCGGCTTCGCGCTGTTCGCCTTCGAGGAGATCGGGCAGGGCGCCTGGCGCGGCCAGCTCGGCGCCCGCTACGAGCACCAGGGCGTCGAGGCGCTCGGGGACGTGGGCCTCGAGCGCCGCTTCGACGCGCTCAGCGGGTCGGCGGGCCTGCTCTACCGCGGCGGCTCCGGCCTCGGGGCGGGCCTCACGCTCGCGCTGTCGCAGAAGGTGCCGAATGCCGAGGAGCTCTTCTCGAACGGGCCGCACCTCGCGACGGGAGTCTTCGAGATCGGCGACCCGGACCTCGCCAGGGAAAAGAGCCTGGGGCTCGATCTCTCGGTGAGCCAGCGCGAAGGCCCGGTCACGGGCCAGCTCAGCGCGTTCCTCAACCGATTCGACGACTACATCTACGAGAGCCTCACCGGCGAGGAGGAAGACGGCCTGCCGGTCGCCCGCTACGTGCAGGGCGACGCCAGCTTCTGGGGCTTCGAGGCCGCGGCGGCGATCGAGCTGGTGCACGCGGAGCCGCGCCACCTGGACCTGGAGCTGTCGGCCGACTACGTCCGCGCCAGCCTTCGTAGCGCCGAGGAGTCGCCGCTGCCGCGCATCCCACCGTTCCGCTACGGCGCGGCGCTCCACTACACCGACAACCGGCTCGACGGTCGCGTCGAGCTTCGCAGCTCCCTGGCCCAGGAGCGGGTGTCCGCGCTCGAGCGGCCCACCGACGGCTACGCGTTCGTCGGCGCGAGCCTCAGCTACCGGTTCTTCCTGGGGCACACGGTGCTGCAGCTGCGCGCGCAGGGCAGCAACCTGACCGACGCCGAGGGCCGCAACCACGTCTCGTTCCTGAAGGACGTGGCGCCGCTGCCCGGGCGCGACTTCCGGGCGTCGCTGCGGCTGCTGTTCTAGCGGCCGCCGCCCTTCGTGAGCCGCTCGAGCTCCTGGAACCAGCCGATCACGACCTTGGCGCGCGAGGTCTCGCGAGCTTCGGTCTTGCCCTCGAACATCACGAAGCCCTGGCCCGAGGGCAGCACGTCGTAGTCGGGGAAGTTGAAGCCGGGCAGCAGGACGCCGCGCAGGCCTCCGAGGAAGGCGCCGCTGAACACCGGCTCGGGCTTGCCGGCGCGGAAGCCCGTGCCGGTCGTCGCGACGCTCACCGACATCACGCCGTCGTTGGTGCGGAAGAAGAGCTCGCGACCGTCGCGGCGCCACTGCGGCTGCCCGCCGCCGCCGTCCGAGATCTGCCACTTGCCGCCGCCCACCGGGAAGGTCGAGACGAACACCTCCATCTTTCCCGTCTCGTCGGACTCGTAGGCGATGAAGCGGCCGTCGGGGGAGAAGTGGGCGCCGCTTTCCTGGTAGGGGGTCTTGAACAGCGGCTGAGGCTCGCTCTTGCCGTCGATTGCGAGCAGCCAGACGTCGGTGCCGCCCTTGTCGCCGGCGGACTGAATCAGGATCTGTGTGCCGTCCGACGACCAGGAGTGCGGGGCCGGGAACGTGAGCTTGCCGGGGGCGAGCAGTTGCTCGGCGTCGCCCGTCCCGTCGGCGCGCTTCCGGAAGATCCCGTCCTTTCCGTCGATCTCGGACTCGTAGGCGATCCACTGCCCGTCGGGGGACCAGACCGGGTCGGCGTCGTACTGGGGTCCGAACGTCACACGCGTGGCCACGTCGCGCTCGAGGTCGTGGACCCAGATGTCCCAGTTCTCCTCGCGCAGCAGCGAGACTGCGAGCCGCCGGCCGTCGGGCGAAAGACGCGGCGTGCCGTAGATCCCCTTCTCGCGCCACAGCGGGCGGCTGCGGCCCTGCCGATCCACCGAGACGATCGTGAAGGGCGAGACGTCGACGGTGTCCTCGAGGTAGCTGAGCAGCCCGGTGTCGGAGACGGCGTACTGGGCGGAGCCTTCGCCGGAGTTGGCCTCGAGGCCCTCGAGCACGGGCATCTGCGACCCGGTCGCCTGCAGGCTCGAGGCGTCGAAGGGCAGCGCGAACAGCGTGCCGCGGTTCACGTAGAGGATGTGCCCGGTGCCGACGTAGCGGGCGTAGTAGCCGCCGCGGTGGACGACCTTGCGCTCGCCGGTGTCCACGCGCACCACCTCGAGCACGGCGGTGTCGAAGTTGCTGCTCGACTCCCCCGTCAGCGAGGTGAACAGCACGCTCTTCCCGTCGGGCAGCCACTGCGGCCAGCGGTGCGTCAGGTCCTTCGCGGAGGCGTCGAGCGTCGTCAGCGCCCTGGTCGCGCCGCCCGTCGCGGGCACGAGCGTCAGGCCCGAGAAGGTGGACGCCGCGAAGACGATCGTGCCGTCGGGTCCCCAGGCGGCGCCGCGGCTGCGGTCCACCGACGTGAGCGTGATCGGCGAGCCGCCGACGACGGGCACCTTCTTCAGCTCGGTGCGCGTGACGAAGCCCAGCCACTCGCCGTCCGGGGAGAAGAACGGGTGGTAAGGCCCGCTCGTTCCTTCGCCCTCCACCAGCAAGGTCTCCTGGAAGCGGTCGAGCGGGCGGACGAAGAGCCGCTGCTTCTGTCCCTCCAGCCCCGTGGTGTACGCGATCGCGCGGCCGTCGGGCGGCGTGATCAGGCCCGACCCGAGGCGCGAGAACATGGCGTTGTCGGTCAGGTGGATCTCGAAGCGCCGGACCGGCTCGCGCGTGTCGCCGTTCCGGCCCGAGAGGAAGGCGCCGGCCGCGAGGCCCGCGGCTCCCGCGACGAGCGCCGCGGCCCAAGGGAGCAGGCGGCGCCCCACGCCCGGGGCCCTCCGGCTCTCGACGGCGGGGGCCGCCGTCGGGTGCTCGAGCCACTCCTGGAGCGCCACGCGCGCGTCGCCGATCGATTGCAGCCGGCGCGAGGCGTCCTTCTGCAGGCACTGCTGTAGGAGCGTGCGCAGCGGCTGCGGCACGTTCGCGGGCAGCCGCGCGAGGTCGGGCTCCTTGTGGACGATCGCGCCCAGCACGTCCGTCACCGTCTCGCCGTCGAATGCGCGGTGGCCGGCGAGCATCTCGTACAGCACGCAGCCGAAGGCCCAGATGTCGGCGCGGCGGTCGACCGGCTTGCCGCGCGCCTGCTCCGGGCTCATGTAGCCG
>CAZMRX010000140.1:0-12315 GCA_964568755.1 uncultured Acidobacteriota bacterium
TTCGGCTTCTGCTACGGAGTCGACCGGGCGGTTGAGTACGCCTACGAGGCGCGCGAGCAGTTCCCGGACCGGCGCATCTTCCTGTCGGGCGAGATCATCCACAACCCCGAGGTCAACGGCCGCATCGAGGCGCTCGGGATCCGGATCCTGCCCGACCACAAGGTCGCGGAAGAGCGCTACGCGGGAGTGGACCGCTCCGACGTGGTGATCCTGCCGGCCTTCGGCGTCTCGGTCGCGGAGCTGCAGCACCTGCGCTCCAAGGGCTGCGTGCTGGTCGACACCACCTGCGGCAGCGTGCTCAACGTGTGGAAGAACGTGCACCGCTACGCGCGCGACGGCTTCACCTCCGTGATCCACGGCAAGCACTACCACGAGGAGACGAAGGCGACCGCCTCGCAGGCGCTGACGCACCCCGGCGGGCACTTCCTGTGCGTCAAGGACCGCGCGGAGGCCGAGCTCGTGTGCGGCTTCATCCGCGGCGCGGTCGAGGCGCAGGCGCTCGTCGAGCGCTTCCGCGAGGCGACGAGCCCGGGCTTCGACCCGGCCCGCGACCTCGAGCGCATCGGGCTCGCCAACCAGACGACGATGCTGATGACCGAGAGCCTGGAGATCCAGGAGATGCTGCGGGGCGCGATGCGCGAGCGCTGGGGCGAGGCCGAGCTCGAAACGCGCTTCCGGGCCTTCGACACGATCTGCTCGGCGACGCAGGACCGCCAGGACGCCGTGCTCAAGATGCTGGCCGAGGGCGGGCTCGACCTGATGGTGGTGATCGGCGGCTACAACAGCAGCAACACCCAGGCGCTCGCCCGGATCTGCGCCGAGCGGCTGCCCACGTACCACATCAGCTCCGCCGACCGCATCGAGCCCGGGGCGATCCGCCACCGCAAGGTGGGCGAGCACGACGAGACGACGAGCGACGCCTGGCTCCCCGAGGGAGCCGTCACCGTCGGCCTGACCGCGGGGGCGTCGACGCCCAACAACGTGGTGGGCGAGGTCGTCGAGCGGATCCTCGGCCTGCGCGGCCTGAGCTCGAGCGCGCTGGTCGCGGGCTGAGCGAAACGCCGCCCGCTACGCGGGCCAGCGCGCCCCGCGCTCGATCGCGGTCAGGGCGCTCCGGCGCTCCTCGCGGTCGGGCCGCTGGAGCTCCACCACGTGGCGCACCACGCCGATCCCGAGTCGCTTGAGCTTCTCGTTCAGCGTCGTGGGGCGGACGCCCAGCGCCAGCGCCGCTCGGTGCTGGTTGCCGCCCGCGCGCTCCAGGGCTGCCATGATCAGCCGCCGCTCGTAGGCCTCGACCCGTTCCTTCAGCGTCGCCGCTTGCCGCTCGACTGACGTGGCCATCTCGCCCTCCCCGCGCCTCCAAGGATCCGCTCTGGGCCCCGCGCGTGCTTTGGGACGTTGTTGGCAACGGCTTGGAATCTCCTTGGATCGGCTGCGGAGCCCCGGAACCCCTTGCGGCCGGTCCGTCCAATCTGCTAAACGGTCTACAGCTCCGCCCGACGACGTCTCACCGACCGCAGCGGGCCCTGACGTGGCGGCTGATCTCTTCGCTCGAGGGAGGGTTCTCGCCGAGTCCGAGGGTATGCAACAGCTCGTGGATGACGATCTCGGGCGCCTGCTCCGCGTCCCGCCGCTGGCTCCAGGCGAACTGGGGGCAGACGTGGACCACGTAGCTGCCGGGCTCCGTGACGGCGAGCGTGCGCCGACGCTGGCAGCTGCGGCGGTGGGCGCCGTCGTAGAAGAAGACGGCCTGCAGCTGGCCGCGTGCGCTCCTCCCGAGCTGGTCGAGCCGCTGCTGCAGGGTGTGGCCGCGCGCGTCCTTGAAGTCGGCGAAGACGGCGGCGCAGCCTGGCTCGTCCAGCCGCTCGGCCGCGGCGCGCCCCGCCGCGGTGAGCGCCTCCCGCGCCATGGCCGATGCGATCCGCAGCTGGAGCGCGGGCGCCTCGCCCGCCTCGTCCCGCGCGTGCGGCTCCACGGACAGCGACAGCAGCAGCGGTACGAGGCGCACCGCGAGGTCGGCAGGGCCCATGTCCCTGCAAGCTCGGCGCACCGCCCGCGCGGGTCTTTGGCGTCGGGTTGCATCCCGCTTCGATTGGGATTGGACCGCCGATGACTGCCTGGTTCGGCGAGTACGCGCTCGACGAGGCTCGCCGGGAGCTGCTCCACCGCGGCGCGCCGGTCCACCTGACGCCGAAGGCCTACGAGCTGCTACGGCTGCTGCTCGAGCGGCGCCCGGCCGCGGTCTCGAAGGCCGAGATCCACGACCGGATCTGGCCGGGCACCTTCGTCTCGGACGTCAACCTCGCGACGCTCGTGTTCGAGATCCGTACCGCGATCGGCGACGACCCGCACGCTCCGCGCTACATCCGCACCGTGCGCGGCTTTGGGTACGCCTTCTGCGACACCGTGAGCTGGGAGCCCGCTGCGACGCCACTCGCAAGCTCCGGCCACGGCCGCCTGATCTGGGGTGAGCGCGAGTTCGCGCTCCACGACGGCGAGAACATCCTCGGCCGCACGCCCGAAGCGGCGCTGTGGGTCGACCACGGCTCCGTCTCGCGCCGGCACGCCCGGCTCACGGTGAGGGACGGGTACGCGTGCCTGGAGGACCTGGGCAGCCGTCACGGGACGTTCGTGGACGGCGCGCGGATCCACGAGTCGACACCGCTCCGCGACGGAGCCCGGATCGCCCTGGGGTCGGTGGCGATGGTCTTTCGTGTCTTCGAGCCGGCGGACACGGACTCGAAGGACGCCTGACTCAGTCGGCGAGCGGGCGTACCCGTACAAGTAGGCGTTGCCGGACGGCGAGAACAGGGTCTGAAAGACGCGAGACGCGCGTTACCGGGCTCGCGCGGCCCAGGGTTATAGTGCCCCTCGGCACCCTGGAGGACTCATGTTGCTGGACGGCAAGCGCGGCCTCGTCCTGGGGATCGCGAACAAGCGCTCGATCGCGTGGGGGATCGCGCAGGCCGCGCACCGCGAGGGCGCGCGCCTGGCGGTGACGTACCAGGGCGAGCGCCTGCTCGAGAACGTGCAGGAGCTCTCGCAGCAGCTGCGCGACCCGCTGATCCTGCCGTGCGACGTGTCCAAGGACGCCGACCTGAAGACGCTCGCCGAGGCGGTGCGGAACGAGTTCGGCAGCATCGACTTCGTGGTGCACGCGGTGGCGTTCGCGCTGCGCGAGGAGCTCGACGGCGAGTTCCTGAACACCTCGCGCGAAGGCTACCGCATCGCGCAGGACATCTCCTCCTACTCGCTCACCGCGCTCGCGCGCGAGGTGGCGCCGATCATGCCGAACGGCGGCAGCATCGTGACGCTCAGCTACCTCGGCGGCGAGCGCGTCGTCCCGCACTACAACGTGATGGGCGTCGCCAAGGCCGCGCTCGAGATGTCGGTGCGCTACCTCGCCTCCGACCTCGGGCCCAAGGGCATCCGCGTCAACGCGATCTCGGCCGGCCCGATCAAGACGCTGGCGGCGTCGGGGGTCCACGGCCTCTCGAAGATGCTCGAGTACCATCGCACCCACGCGCCCCTGCGTCGCAACACGGACCAGGACGAGGTGGGCGACGCGGGCCTGTTCCTGATCTCGCCGCTTTCGCGAGGCATCACGGGGGAGGTCATCCACGTGGACGGCGGCTTCCACGTGATGGGCATGGCCGCCCTCTAGGGCGACACGGCTCTTGGGAGCGCGAGTGGCGCGGACGCCTTCGCTCGTGATCCTGGCCGGGCTGCTGCAGGTCGCAGTCCCCGGCTGGGCACAGGCGCCCGCCCCGCCGCCCGCCCAGGGGCCGCCGCAGGCTTCTGCGCCCAAGGCGCCCGCCGCGGACGACCGGGACGCCCCGCCGCCGCTCCCGGCCGAGCCCCCGCAGGACCCGGGAGAGGTGCGGGTGCGGGCCGAGTCGTACGAGCAGGTCAAGAAAGGCCACATCGAGGCGCGCGGCTTCGTCGACCTGAACCTGGCCGGCATGCGCATCCAGGCGGACCGGGCCGACATCTTCGAGGAGGCCCGGCCCGACGGCAAGCTCGGCCACCGCATCGTGGCCGAGGGCAACGTCGTCTTCATCCGCGGCGAGGAGCGCATGTCGGGAGACCGCCTGGAGATGGACGACACCGGTCGCGGCTACCTGCTGAACGCCGTCGGCTACGTCGAGCCGGGGGTCTGGGTGGAGGGCCGGCGCGTCGAGCGCGTCGACGACAAGACCTACAAGGTCGAGGGCGGCCGCTTCACCTCCTGCAGCCAGCCGAACCCGCGCTGGGGCTTTCACGCGAGCTCGGCCGAGATCGAGATCGACGAGAGGGTGAAGGCCAGGAACGCCGTGTTCAGGGTGAAGGGCGTCCCGGTCTTCTACCTGCCGTACATGTATTACCCGATCAGCGACGACGGCCGCTCCACGGGCATCCTGTTTCCGCACTTCGGCTACTCGTCCTACCGCGGCTTCAACACGGGCACCGGGTTCTTCTGGGTGATGGGAAGGAGCGCCGACCAGACCTTCTACGCCGACTACTGGTCGAAGATCGGCTACGGCTACGGCCACGAGCTCCGCTACGTGCGGGGGGCCCCCTCGCGCGGGACGTTTCGGACCTACGTGTTCGACGTGGAGGGCGCCGAGGAGCTGGACTACGACCTCGACTGGAACGCGCTGCAGATCCTGCCCGGCAACGTGAAGGCCGCCGTCAACGTCCGGCAGTACAGCGACATCCAGTTCCAGCAGCAGTACCAGGACGACTTCAACCGGGCCTCGAGCCGCACCCAGCGCTGGTCGGGGTCGCTCGAGAAGGACCTCAAGCTGGCGGTGCTCTCCGCCTACGCCGACACCACCAGCACCTACTTCGGCACCGACTACACGCGCGTGAACGGCCGGCTGCCCGGCATCAGCCTGAGGCGCTTCCCGCGCCAGATCGGCTGGGGCAAGGTGGTGGTGGGGCTGCAGGCAAAGGCCGACCGCATCCAGTACGGCAACGAGGAGCGCGTCGACAACTGGTCGCGGATCGACGTCGCCCCCTACGTGTCGCGGCCGTTCGCGCTGAGCTTCCTCGAGTTCACGCCGTCGCTGGGCTACCGCTACACGCGCTACGGCTCGAGCTACGGGGTCAACGAGGAGGACGAGAGCGCGATCGTCGGCCCGCCGGTCAACCGCTCGTTCTTCGAGACGCAGGTCGAGATGCGCGGGCCCACCTTCGCGAAGGTGTGGGACACGCCCGGCTTCGCGTACTCGGAGCGCTTCAAGCACACGATCGGCCCCGAGGTGTCGTGGACCTACAGGACGCGCGTCGAGGACTACAACGAGATCCCCAAGTTCGACGGCGACGACTACTTCCTCGGCACCAACCAGATCTCCTACTCGCTGGTGCAGCGCTTCTTCGCCAAGCGCCGCGGGCCCACCGGCAAGGCCCAGCCCTACGAGTTCCTGACCTGGCGGCTGATGCAGACCTACTACGTGCAGATCGCCGACGGCCAGAACAACTTCGACCCGAACTACTCGTCCTCCGCCTTCGGCCCCGGCTTCAAGCCCGAGCACCTCTCGCCGCTCTTGTCGCGCGTCCGGCTGCGGCCCTCCGAGGCGTTCTCCGCCGACTTCCACCTCGAGTACGACGTCAACTTCAAGCAGATCCGCCGTCGCAGCGTGTTCGCCAACCTGGCGCTGCCGCGCGCGAGCCTGACGGGCGGCTGGTCGCGCTCGGACCGCCTGGCGGAGAACCCAGAGGAGCGCACGGTGGGCGCGCACTCGCTGCGCGGCAACGCGGCCTTCGAGCTCTACCCCAAGCGGCTGTTCCTCGAGGGCTCGGCCGACTACGACCTGCTCAACGACACCTTGTGGCAGATGCGCGGCCAGCTGCGCTACGCGGTGCAGTGCTGCGGCCTCCTGGTCGAGTACATCCGCTACAACTACAACGGCCGCGACGAGAAGCAGTGGCGCTTCAACCTCGAGCTCGCGAACGTGGGCTCGATCGGGAGCTTCCTGGGCGCGGGCCGCGGGGCCGGGTCGTACCGGTGAGGCTGCTCGTCACCGGCGCCGGCGGCTTCGTGGGCGGCCACCTGGTCGAGCAGGTGCGGCGCGAGGCGCCCGCCACCAGCCTCCACGGCGTGGTGCTGCCCCACGGCAGCCTGGCCTGGAGCACCGCGCAGGGCGCGCGCGTGGTCGAGGCGGACCTCGACGACCCCGCTGCGGCGGCTGCCGTGATCGACGAGGTCGGGCCGGACGCAATCGTGCACCTCGCCGGACAGTCGAGCGTCCACCAGTCGTGGCTCGACCCCGGCGGCACGCTGCGCACGAACGTGCTGGGCATCGTGCACCTGCTCGACGCGGCCCGGCGCGCGGGGCTTGCTCCCGCGGTGCTGGTCGTGGGCAGCGCCGAGGAGTACGGGCCGGTCGCCGAGGCCGAGCTGCCGATCCGCGAGACGGCGCCGCTGCGGCCGGCGTCGCCCTACGCCGTGAGCAAGGTGGCGCAGGGCGCGCTCGCGCTGCTCTACGGGCCCGCCGGCGGGATGCGCGTCGTGCTGACCCGCACCTTCCACCACACGGGCCCCGGCCGCGGCGAGGCCTTCGCCGAGAGCTCGTTCGCCCGGCAGATCGCCGAGATCGAAGCCGGCCTGCGGCCCCCGGTGATCGAGGTCGGCAACCTGGACGCGGTGCGCGACTTCAGCGACGTGCGCGACGTCGTGCGCGCGTACCTGCTGCTGCTGGAGCGGGGCGAGCCGGGCCAAGCCTACAACGTGTGCAGCGGCCGCGGCCGCAGCATCCGCGAGATCCTGGACCTGCTGCTCGCGCGCTCCACGGCCAGGGTCGAGGTGCGCCTCGACCGCGACCGGCTGCGTCCCGCGGACGTGCCCTCGCAGGTCGGCGACCCGTCGCGGCTGCGCGCGGCCACCGGCTGGGAGCCCGAGATCCCGCTCGAGCAGACGCTCGCCGACCTGCTCGCCGACTGGAGGGCGCGGGTCAAGGGCGCCGCCCCCCGCACGCCATGAAGGTCCTGCTGACCGGCGCCACCGGGTTCCTCGGCCGCTCGGTGGCGCGCCACCTCGCCGCGCGCGGGCACGCGCTGCGCGTGCTCGTCCGTGCCACGAGCCGCACCGACGGCCTGCCCGCGGGGACCGAGACGGCGCTCGGCGACGTGACCGACGCCGCCTCGTTCGCGCGAGCGGCCGAGGGCTGCGCAGCGGTCATGCACATGGCCGCCCTGGTCAAGATCTGGGTCCCGGACCCCGAGCGCTTCGAGGCCACGAACATAGGCGGGCTCAGGAACGCGCTCGCCGCCTCGCGCGCGGCCGGCGCGCGGCTCGTCTACACCTCGTCGTTCATCGCGCTCGGCCCCTCGGGCGCGGGCGAGCTCGACGCGTCGCGGCCACACCCGGGCGGGCGCTTTCGCAACCCGTACGAGCGGACCAAGGCGCTCGCCGACAAAGCCGCGCGCGAGGCCGCGGCGAGCGGCGCCGACGTGGTGATCCTGTACCCGGGCGTCGTCTACGGCCCGGGCGACATGACCGAGGGCAACATCGTCGCACGCACGATCGCGGACCACCTGAACGGGCGTCTGCCGGGGATGGTCGGCCGCGGCGACCGGCGCTGGTCGTACGCGTTCGTCGAGGACGTGGCGGAAGGGCACGCGCTCGCGCTCGAGCAGGGCCGGCCGGGCGACCGCTTCGTGCTCGGCGGCGAGAACGCGACGCTCGAGCGCCTGTTCCAGCTCGTCCACGAGATCGCGGGCAAGGCGCCGCCGCGGCTGCGGATCCCGTACCCGGTCGCCACGGCGGTCGGCCGCGCGCAGTGGCTGTGGGCGGAGCTCACCGGCCACCCGCCGCAGCTCACGCACGGCGAGGTGTTCGTGTTCCGCGAGGAGTGGGCCTGCGACAGCTCGCGGGCGGTCCGCGAGCTCGGCTACGAGTGGCGGCCCCTGGCGGAGGGACTGCGCGAGACGCAGCGCTGGCTGCGCGCCACGGGCCGCGTCGACGCCGGGAGCGCTGCGTGAGCCTGTCGCGAGGCGAGCTGGCGCGGCGGGTGGTTCACATCGCGTGCGTGGCGTTCGCGCTGCTGCTGCGCGTGCTGAGCTGGCCGCAGGCGGCGCTCGTCGCGGTCGCGGCGTTCGTCTTCAACTGGCAGGTGCTGCCGCGCCTCTTCGGCCGCGGCATGTGGCGCGGCGCCGACGTCGCGCGCGGCTACCCGGTCGGGATCCTGGCGTATCCGCTCGCGGTGCTGGCGCTGGTGCTGGTGTTCCACGACCGGCTCTGGATGGCGGCGATGGGCTGGGGGATCCTGGCCGTGGGCGACGGCATGGCCGGTCTCGTCGGCCAGCTCGCGGGCGGTCCGCGCCTGCCGTGGAACCCGCGCAAGGGCTGGGCCGGCTTCGCGGCCTTCGTCGTCCTCGGCGCCGCGGCCGCGGCGTTCCTCGCGGCGTGGGTGCGTCCGCTGCCCCTGGCCGCGGACGCGCCGCACTGGCCGCGCACCCTCGGCGTGGCCGTGGCGCTCGCGATCGTGTGCGCGCTCGTCGAATCGTTGCCGACGACCCTCGACGACAACGTCACCGTCCCGCTCGCGACGGCGCTCGCGCTGCCGCTGCTCGCCGCCGCCGAGCCAGGGCTGCTGTTCGGCGACCCGGGCTTTGGGGGACGCCTGCTGATCGGCGTCGCCGCGAACGCCGCGATCGCGCTGCCGGCGTACCTGGCGCGCTCGATCGTCGGGCCGGGGGCGCTCTCGGCGGTCGCGATCGGCAGCGCGATCACCGCCGGGCTCGGCCTCGCGGGGCTGTCGCTGATGATCGCGTTCTTCGTCCTCGGCACCGCGGCCACGAAGCTCGGCTACCGCACCAAGGCCGCGCGCGGGATCGCCCAGGAGAAAGGCGGCGCGCGGGGCTGGCAGAACGCCTGGGCCAACGGCGGCGTGCCCGCCGCGCTCGCCGTCCTGGCCGGGATGGCCCCGCCCGGCCCGCGCGACGTGCTGGCGATCGCCTACGCCGCGTCGGTCGCCACCGCGGCCGCCGACACCTGCTCCTCCGAGATCGGCAAGGCCTACGGGCGGCGCACGTTCCTGATCACGACGCTGCGTCCCGTGCCGCCCGGCACCGAGGGAGCCGTGAGCCTCGAGGGCACGCTCGGCGGCCTGCTGGGCGCGCTGGCGGTCGGCGCCGTCGGGGTCGCGACCGGCCTTCTCGGATGGCCGTCCGCGCTGCTCGTGGCGAGCGCGGGGCTCGTCGGCAGCCTGGCCGAGAGCGTCCTCGGCACCGTGGCCGAGCGGCGCGGCTGGATGGGCAACGACCTGCTGAACGCCGCGAATACCGCGATCGGGGCGCTCGTCGCCGTCGCGATGCTCCGCCTGCTGTGAGAATGCTCGAACCGCTTTGAATCAGACCGCCATGAGCAAGATCTCGACCTACATCGATTTCGCGCGCCCCTTCACGCTGCTGCCGCCGGCGCTCGGCGTCGTGAGCGGAGCCGTGACTGCCTGGGGCGCCCACGGGACCCGCAGCCCGCTCACGAGCGAGCTGCTGCTGCCGGTGCTGTGGGGCGCCCTGATGGCCGCCGTGCTCAACTCGGCGAGCAACGCGATCAACCAGATCTACGACCTCGAGATCGACCGCGTCAACAAGCCGAAGCGGCCGCTGCCCGCGGGGACGCTCGGCCTGGGCGAGGCGTGGGCCTTCACGCTCGCGTGCTTCCTGCTGGCGTGGCTGCTGGCGTGGCTGGCCGTGCCGCTCGGGCTCGAGGCGAACCGCGAGTGCTTCTGGATCGTGCTGTTCACGAGCGTCCTGGTGTGGGCCTACTCGGCGCCGCCGCTGCGCACCAAGCGCCACGGCATCTGGGCCAACGTCACGATCGCGGTGCCGCGCGGCATGCTGCTGAAGGTGGCCGGCTGGTCGACCGTGAAGACGATCTTCGATCCCGAGCCCTGGTTCATCGGGGCGATCTTCGGCCTGTTCGTGCTGGGCGCCTCCACCACCAAGGATTTCGCCGACATCGAAGGCGACCGGGCAGGCGGCTGCCAGACGCTGCCGATCCTGTACGGGGTCAAGACGGCCGCGTGGATGATCGCGCCCTTCTTCGTGCTGCCGTTCGCGCTGATCCCGCTCGGGGTGCGAACGGGTCTGCTGACCGGCAACCCGCTGCTGCTCGACCTGCTCGCGCTGCTGCTGGTCGTCTACGGCATCTACACGGTCTACCTGCTGGTCAGGAAGCCGGAGGAGCTCGCCTTCACCGAGAACCATCCCTCCTGGACGCACATGTACCTGATGATGATGGTGGCGCAAGTCGGCTTCGCCTTGGCCTACGTCTTGTAGCTCTCCCGGGAGCTCTGACCGATCCGTCGGCTCGTTGCCGTTGCCTTGCCGAGGGCCATCGTCTTCCGCGGCGGACCGGGATCCCGTGACGGGTCCAGCTGCCCGACCGGGGACCCGTCCCGGGAACCTTCCGGTTCCGCCGCTACCCGTGGCTTTCGGCTGTAGACGGGCCGTGGGCCCTCGTCTCCGGGCGTCCGCTACTTCGGCTCGGGTTCCTCGCCCATGCCGAAGAGCTCGCGCATGGTGGCCTCGTCGATCGGCACCGTGTCCGCGAGGGCCTCGGTCGCCGCCGCCGCGATGGCCCGCGTGTCGTCGGACGATGTGGCCTCCGGGGCCGGGGCGACCGGGGCGGCGGCCGCCGCGGCCTTGTGCTGGCCCACGAAGACGCGCGACGCGCGCGCCACGCGGCCGTGCAGGCGGTAGCCCCGGAGCACCTCGCGCACCACGACGTGGTCGTGCTCGGGGTCCTCGACGGGCTGCGTGCCGACGGCCTCGCTCATGTTGGGGTCGAAGGGCAGCCCCAGCACGGGGATGCGCTCGAGCCCCTCCTGCTGCAGGGTCTGGAGCAGCTGGGTGCGCACCAGGATCAGCCCCTCGATCAGGGGGTTGCCCGCGTAGGTCTGCTCCGCCGCTTCGAGCGCCCGGTCGAGGTTGTCGAGGATGTCGATGAACTTGACGAGCAGCTTCTCGTGGCGCTTGTTGAACGTGCGCTCGACGTCCCGCGTCACGCGGTCGCGGAAGCCCTCGTTCTCGGTCTTGACCTTGCGGTAGGCGGTCAGGACCTCGGTCAGGCGGTCCTCGGCGAGTCGAGCCCGCCGCTCGAAGAGCTCGGCCTCGCCCGCCTCCGGCGGAGGTTCGAGGGCCTCTTCGGCGCTTGGCTGGATCCCCGGTTTGTCGTTCTCTTGCCCGTCAGGGTCGTCGACGGGATCCTGGCTCAATGTGCCCCCCGGGCAATGACCTTGCATTATAGCCTTTACGGGTGGGCGGAGTGGCGAGCAGGATCACTATGTCCGCCACGTTCGTGCCCGTGGGGCCGGTCAGGATGAGATCCCCGAGCGGGCCCAGGTAGTTGCGGGTGTCGCTCGCGGCCAGGAAGGCGGCCGCCGGCGCGAGGCCCAGCCGGTCGGCGCGGGCGGTGGTGGTGTCGTCGACGATCCCCCCGGCGCCGTCGCTCGCGCCGTCGACACCGTCCGTGGCCAGGCTGGCCACGACGGCGGCCGTGGGGAAGGCCTCGAGGGCAGTCGCCGCCGCCACGGCCAGCTCCTGGTTCCGACCTCCCCGGCCCGATCCCCGAACCGTGACCGTTGTCTCGCCGCCTGCCAGGAGGCAGACCGGAGCGGAGCCCGGCCTCGCCCGCTCGACGGCCTCGCGCAGGATCGCCACGAGCACGCGGGCGGCCTCGCGAGCCTCCCCCTCGAGCCGCGTGGTGAGAACGACGGGGCGCAGGCCGATCCGCCGCGCCTCGCGTGCCGCCGCGAGGACGCTGATGCGGCCGCTCCCCACCACGCGCGTGGCGACCCGGCGCAGCGTCGCGGCTCCCGGCTTGGGGGTCTCGTCGAGCTCGCCGCGGGCGCCGCGCGCCAGCCTGTCCCGAACGGCCCGCGGCACCTCCGAGATCACGCCGCGCCGCTCGAGCACTGCGAGGGCCTCGCCGAACGTGGTCGGATCGGGCGCGGTGGGGCCCGAGCCGATCGTGGATAGGTCGTCGCCCACGACGTCGGACAGCACGAGCGCGACGACGCGCGCGGGCCACGCCGCCCCGGCCAGGCCGCCGCCCTTCAGCCGAGACAGGTGCTTGCGCACGGCGTTCAGCTCGTGGATCGAAGCCCCCGAGCGCAGCAGCAGAGAGGTGGTGAGCGCCTTGTCGGCCAGCGTGACGCCTTCGCTCGGCGCGGGCAGCAGCGCCGAGGCGCCTCCCGAGAGCAGCACCAGCAGCAGGTCGTGCCGGCCGAGACCGCGCGCGAGCGACTCCACCTCGCTCGCGGCCGCGAGCCCGCGCGCGTCGGGAACCGGGTGGCCGGCCGTCCGCACGCGCAGGCGCTCGAGCGA
>CAZMRX010000141.1:0-12307 GCA_964568755.1 uncultured Acidobacteriota bacterium
GCCGCACGGCGCTACTCGCCTGGCGGAGTCGGCGCCGGCGGGGCGTCGCCGCGCGAGGCGGGTAGGCGCAGCTCGACGCGAAAGGCCTCGTCGGTTGAATTCACCTCGAGCGTCGCGTCGCCGCCGTGCAGTGCCGCCAGCCGGCGCCTGACGTTCTGCAGCCCGATGCCGGTGCCGCGCCGACCCGGCGCGTCGGCGTCGCGCGGGTTCGTGATCACGATCCGCAGCTCCGGGCCCCGCCGCTCGGCCTCGATCCGCACCTGGCCGCCCTCGAGCCGCTGCGCGATGCCGTGGGTGACGGCGTTCTCGACGAGCGGCTGCAGCAGCAGCGGCGGGACGACGCAGGCCCGCGCGGCGTCGTCGGCGACGATCGCGTGCGAGAGCCGGTCACCGAAGCGCACCTTCTCGATCGCGAGCAGCCGCTCCGCGAGCGCCAGCTCCTCGCCGAGGGGGATGGCCTCGCGCGAGCCGAAGGTCAGTCCCGCGCGGAGGAAGTCGGCGAGCCGGACGCACAGCTGGCGCGCTTCCTCGGGCCGGGCGCCGATCAGGGCGTTGATCGTGTTCAGGCTGTTGAACAGGATGTGCGGGTGGATCTGCGCGCGCAGCGCGCGCAGCTCGGCCTCGCGCGAGGCGATCTCGAACTGGAGCGCCCGGCGCTCAGCAGCCTGCGACGCTCCCATCGCCATCAGCAGGTAGTTGAGCGCAGCCGTCAGCAGGAAGAGGGCGAAGCCGAGGCCGAGCAGGAGCGGCGCCACCTGGAGCAGGCGGGCGCCCAGGCCCGGGAACACGTCGAGCCGCTCGAGCAGCGCGGCGAAGCCGCGCGCGGCAGCCAGCCAGAGCGCGGCCGAGAGCGTGGCGGCCACGAGCTGCGTGCCGAGCGAGCGGACGAGGCGCGACAGCTGCAGCGGCGCCGCCTGGCAAACCCAGAAGGCACCCAGCCCGACGAAGCCGAAGAGCAGCGCGAGCGGCACCGCGAGCGTGAACGCTTCGACCCAGGCGAACGGCCCGGCGAAGGCGAGCTGAACGGCGATCAGCGTGCCGACGAGCCCCCAGGCCGTGAGGTAGGCGCCGAAGCGCCCCCAATCCGACAGGATCGGGTGCATGGGTCAGTTCTTGACCTCGACCCCTCCCATGATCGCGAGGCCGGTGACGACGATGCGTCGCCGGGCTCCGGGCTGCGAGCGCGCGTTGTTGACGAAGCCGCCGAGCGCGGCGCTGCCCTGGCTCACCACCTCCCAGTCGTCGGGGACGCGGATCTCGATCCCGCCCCAGAACGCGAACGTGTCGAGCACGGCCGCGCGGCCCTCGGGCATCGAGGCGTGGCGCAGGTCGATCTCGCAGCCGCCCATGATGGCCGTGGCCTGGCCGCCCTTGAAGTCGGTGGTGGTGACCACCGTCTTGGTGCCGCCCATGAACTGGAGCATGTCGAGCGCCGCTGCCGGGTCGGTGGGCACGGCGGCGGGCCGGAGCGCCTTCCACGCGATCTTGGCGCCCACCATGAACAGGACGATCGCCCAGACGCCCGCGAACGACATGTGTCCGAGGGTCAACAAGAGGCCCGCGCCGCCGGCCACGATCCAGACGAGCGCGGACATGCGCTGCGGCGCCGGGGACAGCCACTTGACGATGCCCACCGCCATCAGCGCCAGCGGCCAGAATCGGAAGATCGTGCCGCCGTCGACGAAGCCGAGGCTGTCGAGCGCGAGCACGAGGCCCGCGAGCATCACGGCGAGGCCCAGCACCACGCGCGGGGTGACCCTCAGGTCCTGGGACTGCTCATCGGGCTTGAACGCGGGGTCCATCGTGTGCCTCCGCCCATAACCTACGGCAGAAGAGGGTCTTCCGGAAGACGGCAATCGGCCAACCTCCGGCCGCCACCGGCGGGTCACGGGGCCTTTCGGCCTAGAATCGCGTAGGTCAGCAGGAATGATCGGCAAGACGCTTTCGCACTATCGAGTGCTCGAGGAGATCGGGCGGGGAGGGGTGGGGGTCGTCTACCGCGCCCTGGACACGACCCTGGGCCGGGAGGTGGCGCTCAAGATCCTCGGGCCCGCCGCCGAGCGCGAGCCCGAGCAGGAGCGGAGGTTCCAACAGGAAGCGCGCGCGGCGGCCTCGCTCGCGCACCCCGCGGTCTCCGTGATCTACGAGATCGACGAGGCCGACGGGGCGACCTTCATCGCCATGGAGCTGGTGCGCGGACGGCCGCTGTCGGCTTCGATCGGGGGCTCGCCGCTCGAGCCCGGCCGTGCGCTCGACCTCGCGATCGAAGTGGCCGAGGGCCTGGTCGAGGCGCACGCGCGTGGGGTCGTCCACCGCGACTTGAAGCCCAAGAACGTGATGCTCACGGAGTCGGGGCACGTCAAGATCATCGACTTCGGCCTCGCGAAGCTGCTGCGCCCGCGCCCGCCCTTCGAGAGCGGGGCCGACACGCCTCCGTGGGGCGACACCGATCCCGGGCGCATCCTGGGCACTGCCGCCTACATGTCGCCCGAGCAGGTGAGGGGCGGCGAGGTGGACGCGCGCAGCGACCTGTTCGCCTTCGGGGCGCTGCTTTACGAGATGCTCGCGGGGGAGCCGGCGTTTCGCCGCGAGACCGGCGTCGAGACGCTCCACGCCGTGCTCAAGGAGCCGGCTCCGCGAGTCCTCGAGGCGGCGCTCGGGGCCGCCGGGCCCGTGCTGCAGCGAGTGCTCGACCGCTGCCTGGCGAAAGCCCCCGACGACCGCTACCCGAGCGCGGCCGACCTGCTCACCGACCTGCGGGAAGCGCGCCGGCGCCTGGCCGCCGCGGCCGAGCCCGCGGAGCCGCGCACGGCGGCCGCCCGTGAGGCAAGGGCTCCCGCGCCGCAGGGCCCGCTGCGCGTCGTGATCGTGGACGACGAGGAGCCCGCGCGCACCCTGCTGCGCGAGTACCTGGAGCGGGCCGGCGGTGCCCTCATCGTCGGCGAGTGCAAGAACGGCTTCGAGGCGGTGAAGGCCGTGAACGACCTCGCGCCGGACCTGCTGTTTCTCGACGTGCAGATGCCGAAGCTCAACGGCTTCGAGGTGCTGGAGCTGCTCGGCCGCGACGTGGCCGTCGTCTTCGTCACCGCCTTCGACGACCACGCGATCCGGGCCTTCGACGTGCACGCGGTCGACTACGTGCTGAAGCCCGTCTCGCCCGAGCGCGTGGTGGTGGCCCTCGAGCGGGCCCGGCAGCGGATCGTGCCGCGGCAGCCCATGCCGGTGGCCGGCATCGTCGCCGACGCCCGCCCCGCCGGGCAGCACGCGACGCGCCTCGTGGTGCGCCAGGGACCGCGGGTCCACGTGATCCCGGCCGAGAAGCTCGACTACGCCGAGGCGCAGGACGACTACGTGAGCCTGCATGCCGAGGGCAAGGCCCACCTCAAGCAGCAGACGCTGTCGGACCTGGAGGGCTCGCTCGACCCGCAGCGCTTCGTGCGCATCCACCGCTCGTACCTGCTGAACCTCGACCGCCTCGCGCGGATCGACAGCGAGGGCGGCGAGCCGAAGGCCGTGGTGCTCGCCGACGGGACCCGGCTGCCGCTGAGCCGATCCGGCTACGGCCGCCTGAAGGGGATGCTCTAGCCCTCTGCTGCGCTCAGGCCTTCTTCGTCTCCTCGGCGCCGACGGCGGGAAGCAGGTGCTCGGGGGCCGACGCGTCGAGGAACAGCAGGTGCAGGCGCGGGTGGCCGTCCTGTCCGAACGAGATGTTGCGGACCTCGGCGCGCGTCTTCCACTCGCCGCCGACCTCCGCCACCTGCAGGATCGCGCCCTTGACCACGGGCAGCGTGCTGGCCTTGACCTGGGCGCCGCGCAGGCTCACGTCCTCGGCGATCGTGGTTTCCTCCATCGCGACGCCGCCCGGGGCGTGCTCCGCCTCGAGCTTCAGGCTCAGCCGCGTCATCATCCGCTGGAACTTGCGCCGCTCCACGGGCGTCGGGTCCCCGGGCATCAGGAACAGCTCGCCGGGGCGCGACTCGGTGCCGCGCGGCGGCTGCTTGCCGAGGAACAGCAGTCCCACGCGGACGCCGCCGCCGGGCACGGGGCGCACGTTGCGCACCAGCGTGTAGACGCGGTACGACGGATCCGTCAGGTCGTACTGCCGGAACTTCTGGGGCAGCGGCATCGACAGGTGCAGCACCTGGCCCAGCACCACCGGGCGGCTGAGCTTCAGGCCCACGCCTCCGGCGGAGGCGTCCTCGCAGGAGCTCATCTCCTCCCAGGTGGTGCCGTCGGTCTCGCGGCCCTGCACTCGCACCGGGAACCGCATCGGCACGCGCCGCTGCTTGCGGCGTTCGGCTCCGCCAGAGCCCTCAGTCATCGATTCGCGGAACCGTAGCACAAATCGGATACCCTTGCGCCGATGAGCGAAAGCGCTGCTCGAGGCTCGACCGGCGACGCGATCGTGGTCGAGGGACTGACGCGGAAGTTCCGCCGCCAGACGGCCGTGGACCACGTCACGTTCCGCGTCGCGCGCGGCCGCTTCTTCGGCTTCCTCGGCCCGAACGGGGCGGGCAAGAGCACCACCATCCGCATGCTCACCGGGCTGCTGCGGCCGAGCTCGGGCGACGCCGAGGTGGAGGGCGCGCGCCTGAGCGGCGACCTGCTCGCGCTCAAGCGCCGCATCGGCGTGCTGACCGAGGACCTGCCGCTCTACGAGCGGCTGACCGGCGAAGAGCACCTGCTCTTCGCCGCCAGGATGCACGGCCTGGCTCCGGCCGAGGCGCGCGGCCGCACCGGGGAGCTGCTCGAGTTCCTGTCGCTCGCCGACGAGCGCGGCAAGCTGGTGGTGGACTACTCGCAGGGCATGCGCAAGAAGCTCGCGCTCGCGTGCGCGCTGGTCCACGGGCCCGCGGTGCTGTTCCTGGACGAGCCGCTCAACGGCATCGACCCGGTCTCGGGCCGCGTGGTGACGGACCTGCTGCGCCGGCTCACCGCCCGCGGCGTGACGCTGTTCTTCACCTCGCACGTGCTCGACGTGGTCGAGCGGCTGTGCGACGAGGTGGCCGTGATCGACCACGGGCGGATCGTCGCGCAGGGGACGCTCGACGAGATCCGCGCCCAGCGCGAGATGGGCGGAGCCGCCTCGCTCGAGGACGTGTACCTGAAGCTGGTGGCGGCCGACGTGAGGCGCGAGGACCTCTCGTGGATCGGCTGATCGCGCTCGTCGGCTTGCGCTTCCGGCTCGAGGCGCGCGCGATCGCGGGGTCGCGCGGTCGCAAGCTGGGGCTGCTGCTCGCGCTGCCCGCGCTCGCACTGTTCTCGGCCGCGTCGGCGTTCGGGGCGTTCGCGCTGGTGGGTGTCGTCTCGCGCGCCGATCCCGGCCTGCTGCTGCCGGTGCTGTCCGCGCTCGCGACGCTCCTGGGATTGAGCTGGGCGCTCTCGCCGCTGCTCGCCGGCGTCTCGGCCACCGAGACCCACGACCTTTCACGGCTGCTTGCGTACCCGGTGCCGCTGCGGACGCTGGTCGCGTCGTCGCTCGCGGCCAACCTGCTGCAGCCGACCGTGCTCGCGCAGCTTCCGCCGCTCGTGGCGCTGGCGTTGGCGCTCGCCGGCTCGCGCTGGCCGCTGGCTTTAGTGGCGCTCGGCCTCGGCCTGCTGTTGGTCGTCGCCGCGGGGCAGACGGTAGGCGTCGCGCTGCACGCCCTGTCGCGCAACCGGCGCGTCCACGACCGCGTGCTCTTCGCCGGCATCGCTCTCGGAGTGCTGGTGAGCCTCACGCCGATCCTGGTGCTGAGCCGCGGCGGCGCCGCGGCCCGCGCCCTGCTGTGGCGGGTGCTGGAGCGCGACGTGTTCGTGCTGTCGCCGTTCGCGTGGAGCGCGCGCGCGGCGGTGCACGCGGGGCGCGGCGAGCTTCTCCCCTTCCTCGCGTGGAGCGGCCTCGGCGTCGCCGCGCTGGTGGCGGCGGTCGGCGTGTCGACCGCGATCGCGCACCGCCTCTACCGCGGCGAGCTCGACACGGGCGAAGCGGGGCTCACGGGCGCGCGCGCCCGCATCCGGCTGCCGGGCGTGGTGGGCGCCATCGTGGAGAAGGACCTGCGCGTGTCGTGGCGCGACCCCCGGGTGAAGGCGGTCACCCTGAGCGGCGTGATCGGACCGCTGCTGCTGCTGTTCCTGCTCGGGCAGGGGTCGCCGGCGGGGATCGGGCCGACGCAGATCCTCCTGGTGGCGGCCATGGCCGGGCTTGGGGCCGTCGGCTCCAACGCGCTGGCGCTCGAGCGGCAGGGGCTGGGCCTGCTGTTCGGCTTCCCGGTGGACCGGCTGGCGCTGCTCGTGGGCAAGAACCTCGCGCTGGTCGTGATGCGCGCCCCGGTGCTGGTGTCGCTGACGCTCGCCACGCTGTTCCTCGCCGGCCCGCTCGTGGCGACCGCGGTCGCGACCGTGGTGCTGCTGGCCCAGGTGCTCGCGAGCGCTGCCGACAACTACGTGCAGATCCTGTTCCCGGTCCCGATGCCGGCCGCGGGCCGCGACCCGAGCGCGCCCGTCTCGGGCACGCGCGGCCTGGGCGCCGCGGCCGTCAGCCTCGTGGCCATGACCGCGACGCTCCTGGTCGTTGCGCCGTTCGCCTTCCTGGCGTGGCTGCCGCAGCTGCTCGGCGAGACGTGGCTGTTCGCGCTCACGCTGCCGCTCTCGCTCGCGGGGGCCTGCGCGGTCTACTTCATGGCCACGAGCGGCGCCGCGCGGCTGCTGCTGCGCCGCGAGCCCGAGCTGCTGGCGCGCCTGCGCGGGGACGAGTGAGGTGCGGCGCCCGCGGGTGGCGATCGTCGGGCTCGGGCTCGTGGGCGGGTCGCTGGCGCGGGCGCTCACGCGCAAGGGCTACCTGGTGACCGGCGTCGACTGGCCGCTCGTCGTGCGGCGTGCGCTCGCCACGCGCGCGATCAGCCGCGGCGCCACGCGCGCCGAGGCGGCGGCGCTGAGCGACGTCGTGGTGCTGGCGGCGCCGCCCGCCACGAACCTGCGGCTGCTGCGGCGCCTGGCGCGGGTCGCGCGCCCCGAGCTGGTGCTCACCGACGTGTCGAGCGTCAAGAGCGACATCGTGCGCGAGGCCGCGCGGCTGCGGCTGCGCGGCTTCGTCGGGGGCCACCCGATGGCGGGGACCGAGAAGCGGGGCTTCGCGGCGTCCCGCGCGGACCTGTTCGCGTCGGCGACCTGGTGGCTGGTGCCCTCGCGAAGCGCCCGCGCCAACCGCAGCGTGCGCGCGCTCGTGCGCGCCGCGGGCGCGCGCCCCGTCGCCACCGACGCCGCCAGCCACGACCGCGTGATGGCGTTCCTGAGCCACGTCCCGCAGCTCGCCGCCTGGGCGCTCTTCGAGGCAGCCCGGCGCGACCCGGTCGCGCGCCGGAAGCTGCGCCATGCCGGCCCCGGCTTTCGCGACATGACGCGGCTCGCGCGCAGCCCGCGCGCCCTCTGGCAGGATATCCTGGCGGCCAATCGCGTCGAGGTGCGCCGCGCGCTTCTGGCGCTCGGGCGCTCGCTGGAGAGGAGGAAGCCATGAGCAGGGGCGGCCCGCCCGACCCGCGGTCGGCGCTCGTGACGGTGCCGCGGGCGCTGCTCGGCAGCAGCGCGGTGATCCTGGCGGTGGCGGCGGCGCTGCACCTCCAGGGCCAGGGCGGATCCGGGCCCGAGGTGGTGTCGTGGATGGCTGTTGCCTGGGCGGCGCTCGCCCCGCTGCTCGCCACGATCGTGCGCGGGCAGGGCCTCGTCGCGCCGCCGCCGGGCCGAGACGACACGCCGGCGGAGCTGACGGCGCGCCTGCAGAAGACGATCGTCTTCTTCGGGGTGCTCGAGAGCGCCGTGATCTTCGCCGCGGTCGCGCTCATCGTCAGCCCGCCCGACTGGCCGCTGGCGGCGGCCCTCTTCCCGCTCGCCGTGATGGCGTTCAACCTGCCGTCGCGCCAGGGTTAGCGTGCCCGAGGCGCCGGTGCGTCGACTGAGCAGGGGGCTCACCACCCTCGTTGCCGGCTTGTCGCTCGCGCTCGCGACCAGCGCCTGCAACAAGCGGCCGGCCGAGGAAGCGCTCCAGGCCGCGGAGCAGGCGCTCACGGCCGCCCCCGAGATCGAGCGCTACGCGCCCGAGGAGTTCGCGGCGATCTCGGCGGTCCTGCGCGACGTGCGTGCGAGCTACGCCGCGGGTCGCTACACCGATGCGCTGCGGGCGGCCCAGGTGCTGCCGGACCGGATCGCCGCCGCCAGGGCAGCCGCCGCCAGGCGCAAGCAGCAGTCCGCGGCCACGTGGAGCGCGCTGTCCGCGGACCTGCCCGCGCAGCTCGAAGCGCTCGGCGCGCGGCTCGCGCAGCTTTCGTCCGCCGAGGCGGTCTCGAGCGAGAGGCTGCTGGCCGCGCAAGCCGAGCTCGCGGCCCTGAACCAGGCGTGGGCTGACGCGACGACGACGTACGAGAGCGGCGACGTCCCGAGGGGCGTGGCGGCCGCGCACGACGTCACGGCAGGAGCCGCCTCGCTGGCGGGGCGGTTGGGCCTGAAGCCGACCCCGCCCAGTGCGGCGCCCACGCCGGTCCCGCGTCCGGTGCCCTGACGCTGCCGAGCCGGAGACCGGCGCCCTGCTATCATCGAGCGGCCGGGTTGCCCCGGGAGCAGAGCATGAACAAGGTAGTGAAGAGCGCGGCCGAGGCGGTGCGCGACGTGCCCGACGGCGCGACCGTGATGGTCTCGGGCTTCGGGCTGTGCGGGATCCCGGAGAACCTGATCCTGGCGCTGCGCGACCAGGGGGCGAAGGGCCTCACGGTGGTCTCGAACAACGCGGGTGTGAACGACTTCGGGATCACGTTCCTGCTGCAGAACGGTCAGGTCAGGAAGATGATCTCGACCTACGTCGGCGAGAACAAGGTCTTCGAGTCGATGTTCCTCGACGGCTCGCTCGAGGTCGAGCTCAACCCGCAGGGCACCTTCTCCGAGCGCATCCGCGCGGGCGGCGCCGGGATCCCAGCGTTCTTCACGCCGGCGGGCTACGGGACCGTGGTCGCCGAAGGCAAGGACGTGCGCTGGTTCTCGGGCAAGCCCTACGTGATGGAGACGGGCCTCGTCGCCGACTTCGCGCTCGTCAAGGCCTGGAAGGGCGACACGGCCGGCAACTTGGTGTTCCGCCGCACCAGCCGCAACTTCGCGCCGATGATGTGCCAGGCCGCGCGCGTCACCGTGGCCGAGGTCGAGCAGCTCGTGCCCGCGGGCTCGATCGACCCCGACGCCGTGCACGTCCCGGGCATCTTCGTGGCGCGGCTGTTCCAGGGCGCCGCCTACGAGAAGCGCATCGAGAAGCGCACGACCAGCGGCTCGGGCCAGGCCGAGACGGACCCGAAGCGGATTCGCATCGTCAAGCGCGCGGCGCTCGAGATGAAGGACGGCGACTACGTCAACCTCGGCATCGGCATGCCCACGCTCGCCGCCAACTACGTCCCGGCGGGCGTCTCGATCGTGCTGCACTCCGAGAACGGCATGCTCGGCGTCGGCCCGTACCCGGAGCCGGGACGGGAAGACCCCGACCTGATCAACGCCGGCAAGGAGACGGTGACCGAGCTGCCGGGAACGTCCTACTTCTCGAGCGCGGACTCGTTCGGAATGGTGCGCGGCGGCCACGTCGACCTGACCATCCTCGGCTCGCTCCAGGTGGACCAGGAAGGCAACCTGGCCAACTGGATGATCCCGGGCAAGATGGTGAAGGGCATGGGCGGCGCCATGGACCTCGTGGCCGGCGCGCGGCGCGTGGTGGTCACCATGGAGCACACGGCGAAGGACGGCAGCCCGAAGATCCTGACCCAGTGCACGCTGCCGCTCACGGGGCGCGGCTGCGTCCACCTGATCGTGACCGAGATGGCGGTGATCGAGGTGACCCGGGACGGCCTGCTGCTCACCGAGATCGCGCCGGACACGACGCTCGAGGCGGTGAAGCAGGCGACCGGCGCGCCGCTGCGCGTGGCGCCCGGGCTGCGGACGATCGCTTTCTAGAGGGTGACTCTCGCCGGGGAGGAAAAGACCACGCGCGCTGTCGCGATCGACTGGGACGGCCTGGAGCGCGCCCTCACCCGGCGCTCGCGCGAGTCGGAGGCCTTTCTCGACACCCGCACCGGCGACATCGTCTACGTGACCCGCGGCTGGAGCGACGACCACGCCTTCTCCGACCAGGAGCTCGACGAGGGGCTCGCCGCGCAGCGGCTGATCCCGGTGCTGCCGGTGCCGCCCGAGACCGAGCAGCATTGGATGCGGCAGTTCGTGCTGTCGCTCGACGACGGCTGGACGCGCGACATGCTGATGTCGGCGCTCGAGCAGCCGGCCGCGGACCTGCGCTTCGAGGACGCACTCGGCTACTTCCCCGACGACCGCCTGCTCTGGCTCAACTGCCGCAACACGCGCATGGCCGCCGTGATCCGCGCCTGGCTGGAAGCCAACGACGTCCTGCCCACCAGCGAGCCGCCGCAGCGTTACAGGTAACGGGGCGGAACGCGCGCCTCAAAGGAACGCAGGCCCTTTTGGGCCCCTTCAGGAACCGCGCGTGAAGAGCAACGAAGCAGCGGGCCTTCGAGACGGGGCCAGGCGTCGCTGACCGGCCAGCGGGGGCGCTGAGCGCCCCCCGCGCCCCCCGCTCAGATGCTCCCGCGTTTCATCTCGCTCATCAGGTAGTCGGTCGAGCGCACGGTGAGCGCCATGATCGTGAGCGTCGGGTTCTGGCACGCGCCCGAGGTGAAGCCGGCGCCGTCCATCACGAACAGGTTCCTGACGTCGTGCGCCTGCTGGAACTGGTTGAGGACCGAGGTCTTCGCGTCCTTGCCCATGCGCGCGACGCCGAGCTCGTGGATGCCGAAGCCGGGGACGCGGTCCATCGCCGCGAAGGGCTCGATGTTCTTCGCCCCGGCGGCGTCCATCATCTCGGCGGCCGACACGGCCATGTCCGGGATCATCTTGCGCTCGTTGTCGCCCCAGCCCATGTGGACCTTGAGGATCGGGATGCCGTAGGCGTCGACCTGGCCCGACGGGTCGATCTCGACGTAGTTCTCGAAGTAGGGCAGGCACTCGCCGAAGCCCACCAGTCGCACCGAGGACCGCGGGTTCTTGACGGCGCGCTTGTAGTCGTCGCCGAAGCCCGGCGCGTCGAAGCTGAAGCCCGTGCCCTGCCCGCCCTGGAAGCCGTAGCCGCGCAGGAAGTCCTTCGAGCGAGGGCCGTTCGGCAGGTTGCGGAAGCGGACGGCGTAGATGCCGTTCGGCCGGTTGGGGCCGTCGAGCGACGGCTTCTCCTCGAGCCCCGGGAACTCGCCGCTGGCGCCGCCCGCCACCCACAGGTGGTCCATCAGGTAGTGGCCGAGGGCCCCGCTCGAGTTGGCGAGGCCGCCCGGGTTCCGCGCGTTCCTGGAGTTGAGCAGGATGCGCGCCGACTCGAGCGCCTGGGCCGAGAGCACCACCGCGCGGGCGCGGATCTCGCGCGCCTCGCGGGTGACGCGGTCGATGTAGAGCACGCCCGTCGCGCGGCCCGTGCCCGGGTCCGTCAGCACCTTGTAGACCATCGCGTTCGGCACGTGCGTGCAGTTGCCGCTCGCGAGCGCGTCGGCCACGGTGGTGAACGCCGAGTTGAAGTAGGAGTTGGTGACGCAGCCCCAGTAGCACGGACCGCAGTAGTGGCAGGGCGCCCGCCCGTTCAGCGAGCGGGTGATGTTGGCCACGCGCCCGATCGTGACGGTCCAGCCGAGCTTGCGCTTCACGCGCTCGCGCAGCCGCTGCTCGCCGCACTTGAAGGGCATCGCCGGGTGGAAGCGGCTGTCGGGCAGCTCGTCGAGGCCCTCGGCCAGGCCCGAGATCCCCACGTAGTCCTCGACGATGTCGTAGTAGGGCGCGAGGTCGGCGTAGGAGAGCGGCCAGTCCTCGCCGAAGCCGTCGTGGGAGGCGGCCTTGAAGTCGAGGTCGCCCATCCGGTAGCTCTGGCGGCCCCACACGACCGTGCGCCCGCCCGTGACGCGCATCCGGCCCTGCCAGCTGAACGGCTTGCCCTCGGCGGTGGTGTAGGGCTCCTCGAGGTCGTTCGCGAACCACTCGTAGTTGCGCTCGGTGCAGGCGTAGCACTCCGACTGCGTCGGGCGCGTGCGCTTCACCACCTCGGGCGAGACGCCGCGGTAGGGCAGGTCGAGCGGCGAGCCGTGCTCGTTCAGGTCCGTGACGCGCAGCGGCCGTCCGGCGTCGACGAGCGCGACCTTCACGCCCGCTTCCGCCAGGCGCTTGGCCGCCCAGCCACCCGAGGCGCCCGAGCCCACCACGAGCACGTCGTAGCTGTCCTGCGTCTTGCTCGCCACTGCCGCCTCCGCGTCGC
>CAZMRX010000142.1:0-12272 GCA_964568755.1 uncultured Acidobacteriota bacterium
GAGTGCGACCTTGCCAAGGTCGAAGTCGCGGGTTCGAATCCCGTTTCCCGCTCCAATCCCTCTCGTCGGCGCGGCCGCAGGCTCGCCTCAGTCGACCGCGAACGCGCCTTCGTCGTGGCGTAGCCGGGGGCCGTCGAGTCCCCAGTCGATCGCGATCACGTCGAAGCGCAGCGGCTGCTCGGAGACGCGCCGGCTCGCCGCGTAGACGCGCGCGGCGCGCACGACCCGCCGCCGCTTCTGCGCGGTCACGGCCTCCACCGCGGTCCCGTGGGAGTCGCCCCGGCGCTCCTTGACCTCGACGAAGACGAGCGTGCCGCGGTCGTCGGCGACGACGTCGATCTCCCCGGCGCGGCAGCGGTAGTTCCGCTCGAGGATGCGAAAGCCCCTGTGCTTCAGGTGCTCGCAGGCGAGGTCCTCGCCGGGCCGGCCCCGGTGCGGCCCGCGGAGCGCCTCCTCGGGGCTCAGCGCCGTCGCCGCCAGCGCGTGCCCTGCGGGGTGTCCTCGAGCACGACGCCCAGCGCCTCGAGCCTTCCGCGCGCCGCGTCGGCCCGCGCGAACTCCCGCTGCTTGCGCGCCTGCTGCCGCTCGTCGAAGAGGGCCTGCTCCTCGGCCGAGAGCTGGTCCTCCGCGCCGCCCGGCAGCAGCACGCCGAAGACCTTGTCCATGGCGCCGAGCTCGGCCTTCACGCGGGCGGCGCCCGCGCGGGTGAGCGCGCCTTCCGCCAGCAGGCCGTTGGCCCGGGTCACGAGCCCGTGCACCGCCGCGAGCGCCTCGGGCGTGTTGAGATCGTCGGCGAGGCCCGCGTCGAAGCCGGCGCGCGCCGTCTCGCAGGCCGCGGCCGCGGCGCCCTCGGGTCCCTCGCCCGTCGCCTCGTCGAGCCGGGCCACGAGCCCGTGCACGCGCTCGAGCGCCGCCTTCGCGTGCTGCAGGCTCTCCAGCCCGAAGTTGAGCGGCTTGCGGTAGTGCGCGCCGGCGAGCAGGTAGCGGATCGACGAGGGCGCGTGGCCTTCGGCCACGAGGTCGGGGATCGTCAGGAAGTTGCCCTTGCTCTTCGACATCGTCTCGTTGTCGATCAGCAGGTGCTTGGCGTGCAGCCAGTGGCGCGCGAACAGCTTGCCCGTGCCGCACTGGCTCTGCGCGATCTCGTTCTCGTGGTGCGGGAACACCAGGTCCTCGCCGCCCGCGTGCAGGTCGAAGGTCTCGCCCAGGTACTTCATGCTCATCGCCGAGCACTCGATGTGCCAGCCCGGCCGGCCCCGGCCGAACGGCGCGTCCCACTGCGCCCACGGCGGCTCGTCGCTCTTGAACTTCCACAGCACGAAGTCGCGGGCGTTCTCCTTGTCGTACTTGTCGGTGTCGACGCGCGCGCCGGCCTGGATCCCGGCCACGTCGAGCCGGGCCAGCCGGCCGTACTCCGGGAACGACGCGATCCGGAAGTAGACCGACCCGTCGGCCGTGTAGGTGTGGCCGCGCGAGGCGAGACGCTCGACGAGCGCGATCATCTCGGGGATGTGCTCGGTCGCCCGCGGCATGTGCTCCGGCCGCTCGATCCGCAGCGTCGCCATGTCCTCCTCGAAGCCGCGGATGTGGCGCTCCGTGAAGGAGGCGAGGTCCTGCCCCGCCGCCTGCGCGAGCTGGATGATGCGGTCGTCGACGTCGGTGACGTTCATGACCTCGCGCACGCGGTAGCCGAGGTGCAGCAGCGTGCGCCGCAGCACGTCGATCGCGACGAAGGTGCGGAAGTTGCCGATGTGGGCGCGGTTGTAGACCGTCGGCCCGCAGGCGTAGAAGCCCACCTCGGGCGGAGCCAGCGGCTCGAGCGGCTCGACGGCGGCGGTCATGGTGTTGAACAGGCGAAGCGGCTTCGTCATGTGGCCTTCAGGATGAGGGCAGTCAGGTCGTCGCTGCAACCCGCCGGACCCGTCCAGCGATCGACCGCTTCCGTGAGGGCGGAGAGCATCGCGGCCGCTCCCGCGCCGGCGTGGGCCGCGAGCGTCTGCCGCACGCGCTCGTCGCCGAACTCGAGGCCATTGGGATCGGTCGCCTCCGTGACGCCGTCGGTGACCGCCACCAGCAGGTCGCCCGGCTCGAGCAGCAGCTCGCCGGGCTCGAGCGTCACCTCGTCGAGCAGGCCGAGCACCGGCCCTCCGCAGCGCAAGCGCTCCTCGCGGCCGCCCGACCGCACCACGAAGGGCGGCACGTGGCCCGCGTTGACGTACACCAGGCGCCGGCGCGCCGGGTCCAGCTCGGCGTAGAAGAGCGTGACGTAGCGGCTCGTCTCGGTGCTCGCGTAGACGAAGCGGTTGAGCCGCTCGAGCACCTGCGCGGCGGGAGCGCTGCCGGCGAGCGCCCGCAGCCAGGCGTGCACCGACGCCATCATCAGGCTCGCCGGCGTGCCCTTGCCCGACACGTCGGCGATCACGAGCCCGAGCCGGTCGCCGGACAGCGGCACGAAGTCGTAGTAGTCGCCGCCCACGTGAAGGCAGGAGCGGCTCTCGCCGGCGACGTCGAAGCCCGCGATCCGCGGCGGGGCCTTCGGCAGCAGGCCCTGCTGGATGCCCCGCGCGATCTCGAGGTCGCGGTCCTGGAGCTGCTTCTCGATCCGCAGCCGGTGCAGGCGCGCCCCCTCGAGCGCCGCCTGCGCCTGGCGCACGAGCGCCGCCGCGAAGTCCAGGTCCTCGGCCAGCGGCGGCCGCGAGCCGGGGCGGGCGCCCACCGCCAGCAGGCCGGCGAGCCGGCCCGGCGCGAGCAGCGGGACGACGAACGCGAAGTCGGCCGCGGCCATCGCGTCTCGCAGGCCTCCCTGCGGCAGCTGAGACACGACCTGGGGCCCTGGCAGCTCGAGGGCGAGCGCCGCGGGGTTCCCCGGCAGGCGCGCCGGCAGCGATCCCACGCGGGCGCCGCGCGCGTGGCCGAGCTCGAGGCCCGCAGGAGACGCGTGATAGAGCGCCGCCCGGGTCGCGAGAAAGTGCCCCATCACGGTGGTGACCACCAGGCGCTCGATCACCTCCTCGTCGAGCGTCGCCGCCAGCTCGCGGCCGATGTCGAACAGGTTCTGCAGCTGGTACACCTTGACCGACAGGTCCCGGTTGACCCGCCTCAGCTCCTCGTCCACCAGCCCCGCCTCGATCGGAGCCGCCGCCGTCGCCGCCAGGCTCTCGAGGAACGAGACGTCCTCGGCCGCGAACGGGCGCCTGTCTTCGCGGGGCCCCAGCGCGAGCAGCGCGATCAGCCGGCCCGCCTTTCGCACCGGGCACAGCAGGGCGAGCCCGGCCTCCGCGAGCGCCGCCTCGTGCGGGCCGGGCGCGAAGGCCCCCTCCGCGTCGAGGCGCGGGCTCAGGCTCTCGGGCACGGGCCGGGGCAGCCCCCGCGCCGCCCGGCGCTCGAAGCCCGGCCCTCCCCCGATCACGTAGAGCGCGCCCGAGCCGGCCTCGAGCTCTCCCATCACGAAGCCGAGCACCGCGTCCGGGATCTCGTCGCCCCGCGCCGTCCAGACGAGGCGCGTGGCGAAGTCGTGCAGCGCGACGAGCTGCGACAGCCGCGCCACCAGCGCCGGCTCGCGCCCCTCGCGCCGCAGCGACTCGAGCTCCTCGCGGCAGCGCTGGACCACCGGGAGCGTCACCGGGCCTCCCGCGCCTCGCCCGCCCCGATCCGCTTCACCAGGCAGCAGACGTTGCCGCGCGCCGTGCGCCGGAACGTGACGGTGTCCATGATGCGGCCCATCAGGTGCACGCCGAGGCCGCCGCGGCGCCCCTCGCTCGCGTAGCGCTGCAGGTCCACCTCGGGCAGCGTGCGCGTGTCGACGGGCGCACCGTCGTCCACGATCTCGACGCGCAGCTCGTCCTCGGCGAGCATGAAGCGCAGCTCGACGCAGCGGTCGCTCGCCCCGCGGTACGCGTGCTCGATCACGTTGGTGGACGCCTCGTCGACCGCGAGCGCGACCTGGGCCGCCACCGTCGCGTCGCAGCCCGCGAGCTCGGCCACGCGCCTGGTGGTGTCGCGGATCGTGGCGAGGAACTCCGTCTCGCTCGGGACCCGCAGCACCACCGCGGGCCTGACGCGTCGCCGCTCGCTCACGCGCTTCGAGTTCCCGCCGCAGCGCCGTCGCGGAAGCTCAGGATCGCCTCCTGCTCGGACGGGAAGATGCGGTACAGGTGCTGGAGGCCGAGCATCTCGAAGATGTTCCGCACCGTCTCGTTGAGCTCGGCGATACGGATGTCGCCGCCGTTCGAGCGCACCTCCTCGATCACGCCCATCAGCGCGCCGAGCCCGGCGCTCGCGACGTAGCGCAGGTCCTGGCCGCTCACCACGATCCGGTAGCAGCCGCCGCCCATCGCCTTCTGCAGCTCGTCCTCGAAGACCCGGACCGTGTGCGCGTTGATGAAGCCGCTCGGGTAGAGCAGCACCACCCCCTCCAGCTCACGCCTCGAAACGGAGAGCTCGCTCATGCCGCAGCCTGACGCTCCGACTATACCCCGGCGGACGGCCCCAGCAGGGCGCGCGCGGCGCGCACGTCCTCGTGGATGCGCTCGACGAGCGCCGCAGCGCTCGCGAAGCGCTCTTCGCCGCGCAGCCGGGCCTGGAACGACAGGCGCACGCGCGCGTCGTAGAGGTCGCCCGCGAAGTCCAGCAGGTGCGCCTCGACCACGAGGCCCGTCCCGCCGAAGGTCGGGCGCTCGCCGAGGTTGACGACCGCCGCGCGCCAGTCCCCGCCCGGGAGCAGCACGCGGCCGGCGTACACCCCGCGCGCCGGGAGCAGCTGCTCGTCCAGCGCCAGGTTCGCGGTCGGGATGCCGAGGCCCCGGCCCCGCCCGTCGCCCCTCACCACGCGCCCGTCGAGCGCGTAGGGCCGGCCCAGCAGCTCCGCGGCGTCCCTGACGTCGCCCGCGGCGAGCGCCTCGCGCACACGGCTGCTGCTGATCGGTCGCCCGGCGTGGAGCACCGGCTGCACCACCTGCACGTCGAAGCCGTGCCGGCCGCCGAGCGCCTCGAGCGACCGGGCGTCTCCCTGCCGCTCGCGCCCGAAGCGGAAGGACTCCCCGACCACCACGTGACGCGCCCCGAGCAGCGACGCGAGCACCTCCTGCACGAAGGCCTCGGGAGCGAGCGCGGCGAGCCGCGCGTCGAACTCCAGCGCGACGAGCCGCTCGACGCCGAGCGCCCGGACCAGCTCCTCCTTCTGTGCGAGCGTCGTCAGCGCCTGAGGCGCCGCCTCCGGCCGCAGCACGCGCGCCGGGTGGGGGTCGAAGGTGAGCACGACGGCCGCGCCGCCCGTCTCGCTCGCGCGCGCGACGGCTCTCGCCACCAGCGCCTGGTGGCCGCGGTGCACGCCGTCGAAGTTGCCGACGGCCACCGCCGAGCGGGTTCCCACCACGGCGGTGCCGCTCCCGAGCCGGAGGCGCTCCATCGCGTGATGCGCGGGGCGGCTAGCGGCCGCCGCGCCGATCGACGGTCAGGCCCGGACGGCTGGAGCCCGACTCGTCACTCGCGCTCAGCTGGTAGCCCGCGCCGGCCACCTCGTAGCGGATCGGGCGCGCCCACGGGTCGAGCAGGTAGCCGGGCTCGACCAGCCCGGCTCCCACCAGCTCGTCGAGCGAGGACGGCGGGCGCCCGTGCGTCGCGCGCCAGGCCTCGATCGCGCGCTCGAGCCGCTGGAGCCGCGAGCGCAGCACGCCGTCCCTGACCACGTCGTAGCTGCCCGGCAGCACGCGGCCCAGCCCGGTGACCGCGAACGGCGCGCGGTACTGCACCAGCAGGCCCGCGAGCGCGAGCGCCGAGACGAGCGCCGCCACGGCGTACCCGGGCACCGCCGAGCCCTCGCCCTGCTGCTCGGCCTCCTCCGCCTGGGCCGCGCCGCGCCCGGCCGGAGCGATCAGGTTGCGGTTCAGGAAGTCGAACAGCGTGCGGCACACCTCGAACTCGCCCGCCCCGGTCGCGTCGATGATCCCCTGCACCGTCCGCACTCCGTCCACCTTGCGGAAGACGCGCTCCTCCTCCGCCCCGAGGCGGATACGCCCGGTAGAGCTCGCCGCGACCCGCCCCGCGGAGCTGCCGCTGGCCTCCGGCCCGGCGCCGTCCCCCACCTCGATCAGCGACGGGTCGACCACCGGCCGGAACACCATGTCGAAGGACGGGATCTTCTTCTCGATGATCGGCCACTCGTCGACCATCCGGATGCCTTCCATCAGGATGAAGTCGGCGCTCATCGGGACGAAGTTCTCGCGGTCGAAGTCCACCGCGTCGGCGGCGTTGAACTGATAGCGACCGTCGCGCCAGCGGAAGACGCGGAACACGATCTGCGACACCTGCACCTGCAGCGCGTCGCGCAGGTCGCGGGTGGTGATGGCGCTCGTCGTCGCCAGGATGTGCCCCAGCCGCTGCAGCGTCTGCTTCTGGACGGAGAGCGCCTCCTCCAGGCGCTCGCGGCTGAGCTTGCCCTGCTTGACGAGCACGTTGCCCAGGCGGTCCTCGAGGCGCCGCTCCGACGAGTCGGCGTTCACGACCATGCCGCCTTCGAAGGTGACCGTGACGGTCTCCCTGTCCTTGTCGTTGATCAGCGTGAGGATGCCGGTCTTCCGCTGCAGCCCGATCAGCTGGAAGATGTCGGGCAGGCCGAAGTCGCGGATCGTTCCCTGGAGCGCCATCGCCTAGCCGCCCCCCTGCCCAGAGCGCGCGCGGCGCGCGCCGCGTGCGGTGGCTGCCGCCCGCGACAGGTCGAGCTCCGGGCCGGGACGGAATCGGAACGCCACCCCCCAGAGCGCGACGAGCGCGACACCGGCCCCGATCTCCAGCCACTGCGGCGCGAGGGCCCTGGGCACCTCGGTGAACGGCACGATGCCGCTCGCCGCCGCCAGGCCCAGGATCCCGTACCAGCCCGCGAGCAGCAGGGCGCCGCGCAGCGTCCAGCCGCTGTAGAGCTGCCCGGTGCCCGGCGAGACGATCGACAGCAGGCGCGCCACGCGCTCGCGGTGCGAGTCGAAGCCCTGCACCTCCGCCATCTTGCGGTTGCGCACCGGTGCTGAGACCCCGTCGCGCACCACGAACTGGTGGTAGCACTGCGAGCACAGGCCGCCGCCGACCGGCCCGAGGTGGCACAGCCGGCAGAAGGCGGTGCCGCAGCGCCGGCAGTGCAGCGTGAATGCCTTGCGCCCGCGCCAGCGCGCGACCAGGAAGCCGGCCAGGCCGAAGACCGCGAGCGAGGCGACGAAGCGGTTCGCGAGCGCCGCGGGCAGCGAGCTGGTGCGCGGTGCCGGCTCGCCCTGCAGCAGGTTGCGCGCCGCCACCCCGGACTCGGCGCCCGCGAACTTCCCGAACACCTGGTCGCGCCCGAGGCCCAGGTCCACGACGGCGTACTCGCCCGTGTCGTACTTCCAGCGGTCGTAGTCGGCGACGAGGCCGGGCGCGATGCGGTCGGCGTTCGACTTGGCCGCGTTGTAGGCCTGGTAGTCGAACTTCTGCAGGTGCGCGAGCGACAGGTTGTAGTGTGACGTCGCTGCCACCGCCGGCACGGGCGACGCGGTTCCAGCCCGATAGCGGGCGCTGGCGGCGTCGTAGCTGCCCCGCACGAACTCGAGGTTGGCGAGGTTGTTGCGCGCGACGGCGTCCTGCGGGTCGGCCGCGAGCGCCTGGCGGTAGAGCTCGGCGGCCTCGTCGTAGCGGCCGGCCTTCTTTCGGCCGGCGCCGACCAGGTAGACGAGGTCGCGGTCCGCCGGGTCGCCTCGCATCGCCTGCTCCAGGCTCGCGATCGCGGCGCCGTCCGGGACGGACTCGGTGGCGGCGAGCGCCGCGTGGTAGAGCGGGTTGCGCGTGGTGCGCAGCCGCTCCTCGACGAGCGCCACTCCCGGCCCGACCAGGAGCGCGAAAGCCGCCAGCACGCCAGCGAGGACGCGCTCGCGCGGCTCGAAGTACGAGAACAGCAGCGAAAGCCACCACAGCGGCAGCCAGCCCCAGCCCTGGAAGGTCGCCACCGGCAGCAGCAGCAGCAGCAGGCACAGCGCGAGCGACGCGGAGCGGTGGTGGGCCGGGCCCAGCCACTCCTCGATGTCGTGCAGCAGCAGCCCGCCGTGCCGGATCAGCAGGGCGCCCGCGATCGCCCAGGCGGCGGCGAAGGCCGCGAGCAGCGCCGCGATCGTCGCGAGGTCGCGCGCGCTGCGCGCGCCGCGCCCGGTCGCGAGGAACGCCGACACGCCCGTCAGGCTGGCCTCCAGGCTCGCCGGGATGGCGAGCGGGCCCTTTCGCAGCAAGGCTCGCGACAGCCCCGCGTGGCCGTCCGGCAGCCCGGGCGCGAGCGCCACCGCGGCGCGGAACTCCAGCTCCGCCTCGTCGCGCTGGTCCGCCTGCAGCTTGGCGAAGCCGTGGGCCACGAGCGCGAGGCCGACGCTGCCCAGGCTCTCGACGTTGCGCTCCATGCGCGCGCGCCGGATCTCCCGCATCGCGCGCGCCTCGCCACCCATGTCTCCCGCCGCGTCGGCCGCGACGTACTCCGACCACAGCGCCTCGAACGTGCGCACCGCGGCCGGGGGCTGGGTCGGAGCGGCGGGGGCGGGCGCGGGTGTCGACTGCCCCGCCAGCGCCAGCAGGGCGAGCGCCAGGGACCCGATCACGGCTCCACCGCGCGCGCTCGCTCGACGTAGGCCATCCGCAGCTGGAACAGCAGCTCGGCGAGCAGCGCGTCTTCCTCCGGGGTGCGCCGGCCTTCCGTCTTCTGCTTCAGCATCTCGAGGATGGCGACGACCTGCCGCGCGCCCGCCAGGACTTCCAGCCGTGGGGTTCCCTCCGGCACGCCCTCTCCGGCGAGCAGCCTCCCGGCCTCGGCGGCCAGGCCCAGCAGGAAGTGCGAGAAATCGGCGGGCGCGTCCCCGGACGGCGACGGATCGGGCGCCCCCGAGGCAACGGGCCCAGCCGGCTCGTCCGAGCGAGACTCGTCGTCGCGCGGACGACCTTCCGGTGTGAAGTGCCTGCGGTCGCTGACGGTGAAAGGCTTCTCGCTCTGGCTCATCAGCGGTCGCCGGGCCGGCCTGCAGGCCACCCCGCGGGGTGCTTTGCGTCGGGCCGCTCCTGCATCGGTCGCAGCCCGGGGATCTTAGCACAAGTGACTCTCCGCTCAGCGGATGCGCCGTTCCTGACCCTCCCCCGAGCCGCGCACCCAGACGGCCCGGCCGTCCGTGGCGACCTCGATGTTGCCGTCCCGGCCCGTCTGCAGCACGAGGGCGCCGGCGCGCCCGTACCGCGCCAGCACCTCGGGATGCGGGTGGCCGAACGGGTTTCGGGCCCCCGCGGAGACGATCGCGACACGCGGACGCGCCGCCTCGATCAGGAGCGGGCTGCTGCTGGTCCGGCTGCCGTGGTGCGGAACCTTCACGACCAGCGCCCGCGGCGGCTCCAGGCTCCGCTCGGCCTCCGCGGTCACGTCGCCCGTGAGCAGCAGGTGCACCTCGCCGAAGCGGACGTCGATCACGAGCGAGTCCTCGTTGCGCACCCGCCGCGCCGGGCCCGGCGGGGGCGCCGGCCCCAGGACCGAGAGGCTCGCACCGTCCCAGTCGATGCGGGCGCCTCGCGCCACGGCGAGGCGCCGCACGCCGGCCGTCCCGAGGGCGGCGTCGAGCCGCTGCCAGGAGGGGTCGCGTGGCACGGCGGGGCCCTCCCAGGACGAGTCCACCCGGAACGCACGCAGCAGGAACGGCGCCCCGCCGGCGTGGTCGGGATGCGCGTGCGATACCACGAGCCGGTCGAGCCGGCGCACGCCCTCGCGCCACAGGACCGGCGCCACGCGCCGCTCCCCGGGATCGAAGCGGGTGTCGCGCGATCCCCCCGCGTCGACGACGATGGCCCGACCCGACGGCGAGCGGAGCAGCAGCGCGTCGCCCTGCCCCACGTCGACCACCGTGAGGCGCAGCCGGCCGTCCGCCCTCGGCGCCAAAGGCCCGAAGGCGAGCGCGACGTGACCCGCGGCGATCGCCGCGAGGCCGTGCGCCCTGCGACCCCGGAGCAGCAGGCCCAGCCCGGCGACGTGGAGAGCGAGCACCGCCAGCTGGGGCGCGGGAACGCGAACGTCCAGCCAGTCGGCCATCGCTCCGAGGTCGCCCGACGCGCGGAGGGCGTGCGCGGCCGCCCAGGCCACGTCGCCCGCGAGGCCGCCCGCACCCAGCGGCTCGAGCGCCAGCACGGCGAAGCCCGCGAGCAGCACCGCCGCGGAGAGCGGCACGGCCGCGACGTTCAGCAGGATCGCGGCGGGGGCGATGCGGTGGAAGTGCAGGGCCAGCAGGGGCGCGAGCGCGCACTGCGCCGCCACGGACGCCGCGAGCGCGAGATCGAGCCGCAGCGGCAGCCGCGGCACGCCGCGCGTCAGGGGCGCCACGAGCGCCAGGATGCCGAGGGTCGCGCCGAACGACAGCTGGAAGCCGACGTCGCCCGCGCTCGACGGCTGCCGCGCGAGCAGCACGATCGCGGCAAAGCCGAGGAGGTTGCCCGCGTCGGCGTCCACCTCCAGCGCGCGGCCGAGCAGAACGGCCGAGGCCATCAGCGCGGCGCGGGCGATCGGCACGTCGCCGCCCACGAACCCCGCGTAGCAGCTGATCGCGAGCGTCGTCAGGCACGCCTCGAGCCAGGGCCCCGCCCTCAATCGGCGCAGTCCGCCCGCGAGCAGCGCCGCCACGAGCGCCACCTGCGCGCCCGACAAGGCGAGCACGTGGTACGTCCCGGAGGCCTTGAAGGCCTCGCCGGTGGCCTCGTCGATCTCGGAGCGGTCGCCCAGCACCATGGCGCGCACCAGCCCGCGCTCCGTGCCCGGCGGCATCGCGCGCTCGAGGGCGACGCGCGCTCGCTCGCGCAGGCGGGCCACGAGCCGTCGCACGGGGTGTCGCCCCGTGTCGGTGAGCGGCTCGAGCAGGCGCGCCGTCTTGCAGTAGCCGAAGGCCGAGAGCCCGTCGCCCGCGTCGCCCGCGGGTCGCAGGGTCATCCAGGCCGCCACCCCGTCCGCGTCGAGGAGCCGCGGTCTCGCGGCCTCGCCCGCCACCTCGACCCGGACGCGACCGGCGACGGGCTCGAGCCGCCCCCGCACCCGGACGCTCTCCACATCGACCACGAACACCAGCCGGCCGTCGCGCTCCTCGCCGTCCCCGCGCAACGTGCCGACCAGGTGCTGGGCGCCGTCGAGCGGGCCGTCCGCGAGAATGCGGCACAGGGGCTGCGATGCGAGCTGCAGCCGCTCCACCGCGGCCGCCGAGGCGCCCAGGGCCAGGGCGGCCCCCGCCAGGCCGAGGACGGCCGCGCGACCGACGCCGGCGCTCGCCGAGAGAACCAGCGACAGGCCCGCGAGGCCGGCGAGCCTCAGCGCTTCGTCGGCCGAGCCTTGCCCGTCCGACAGCAGGCACCCGAGACCGAAGCACACGGCGAGTCCGAGCAGTGGGCGGCGCACGGCTATGCACGCTAGCGGCTCGCGCTCACAGCCGGCCGCCGCACCCAGACGGTTTCGAGACCGTCACAAGAGCCAGCGACCAGACCCGGAGGGCTTCCGGGGCGAGTCCCTACGTCG
Source organism: uncultured Acidobacteriota bacterium (assembly GCA_964568755.1). GTDB lineage: Bacteria > Acidobacteriota > Vicinamibacteria > Fen-336 > Fen-336 > DATBSL01. The sequence goes on from CAZMRX010000142.1 coordinate 11,534, forward strand.
AGATCACGGAGCCGGCACCCGACTCCCGGTCCGGCGCGGACACGAGGGCCTGCCGCCGCAGCCGCACGACGGCCTCCACGTGGAACGTCTTCGGGAACTGGTCGAAGAGCTGCACGACGTCCGGGCGATAGCCGTGTGCGGCGAAGATCGCGAGGTCGCGGCCGAGCGTCGGCGGGTCGCACGAGACGTACACGACCACCGCGGGCCGGCGCGCCGCGAGCGCCTCGACGACGCCCCGGCCGGCCCCGGTGCGCGGCGGGTCCAGCACGACCCGCTCGTCCGCGCGCGGAGCCTGCTCGCGCAGGAACTGCTCGACGCCCGCCGCGCGCACGCTCACGTGAGCCAGGCCGGCGCGGCTCGCCGAGACGCGCGCGTCCTCGGCCGCGAAGCGCGACTGCTCGACGGCGATCGTCTCGCACCGGTCGCGCGCCGCGAGCGGCAGCGCGAAGAGGCCGACGCCGGCGTAGAGGTCGAGAATCGGAGAGCCGCCCGGAGGCACGAGCTCCACCACCGTCCGCGCGAGCGGCTCGAGCAGGAAGCGATTGGCCTGGAAGAAGGAGGACGCGTGCACGCGCAGCGCGACGCCGAGGACGCTCGCCTCCACGAACGGCGTTCCGAAGACCCATTCGAGCGAGCGGTTGCGCGTGCGCACGCCGAGGCCGGCGAGCCCGGGCACGCGCGCCGCGAGCGCGGCGAGCGCGGGCGCCTCGTGGCGGCCGAGCCCCGTCGCGAGCGTCGC
>CAZMRX010000143.1:0-12175 GCA_964568755.1 uncultured Acidobacteriota bacterium
GAGGGCGCCGGGCCCGAGCGCGAGCCGCTCGAGACGGCCGCTCGCGTCGCGCACGCACACGGCCGAGCGGATCTCGTCGTGCGGGCCGTCCCACAGCCGGCGCTCCCCGCCCACGAGCAGCGTGAGGCCGGCATCGTCGGGGGCCCGCCAGGCGGCTGTGGGGATCTGGTCCTGGGTTGGGAAGAGGGTGTCGAGAAGCTCGGGCATGGGACTTCCTTAGGAGGAGGAGGAGGAGGAGGAAGGAGAAGCCGACGGATCGGTCAGGAATCGCTCGGGACGCGCCTGGAATTGCGTCCCGAGCGATGTGAAAGGCTCCGGCTTCGCGGCGGCGAGGATTCCGGGCGCGACGCGCACGTGCTCGATTCGTGGCGCAGGCCATCCGAGCGCCACGAGCGAGGCGCGGAGGCGCTCGATCAGCCGCGGTGCGCCTTCCGGCGGATCGCCCACGGTGACGAGCCGGAAGCGAGCGGCCGCCTCCTGCGTCAGGCGGAAGCCGCCCAACGGGTGGTGCCGGAACACCCACGCCAGGCGCCACGCGTCCACGGCACGGCCGTCCGGCGTCGTGAAGCGGCACGCTCGGCGACCCACGAGTCCCAGGATCGAATACCCGCGATATCCGCAGCGGCACGACTCGCGCTCGACCTCGCCGGCGTCGCCGGTGCGGTAGCGCAGCAGCGGCAGGACGCTCGCGCGCAGCCGCGTGACGACGAGCTCGCCCGCCACCGACTCGACGAAGACGTCGGGCAGCAGCAGGTGGAAGCGGCCGGGAGCCGCCAGGCATTCCCACGCGATCGGCCCGGTCTCCGAGCAGGAGTAGTAGTTGAGAACGGGCACGTCGAGTCCCGCGGCGAGGCGCTGGCGCAGCTCGAGCGGCAGGTGCATCGCGGACGACAGCAGCAGCCTCGGCCGCCACGGGTCCCGCTCGCCGGCGAGCCAGTGCAGGCCCGCCGGGTCGGTGAACACGACGTCGGGCCGGAAGGCGCGCAGGCGCGCGCCCGGCTCCGGGCGAACCAGCGAGATCCGCTCGAGCATGCCCGAGAGCACCGGCAGCGGGGTGCGGTACTCGACGCCGTGCGGCAGGGTGCAGACGAGCGCGATCCTCGGCCGCGCCGGCAGGCGCAGGCCCAGCGTCAGCATCCAGAAGCGCAGCACCGCCCACATGTGGACGCTGTCGTAGTCCTCCTTCAAGACGGTGACGGGCTGTCCGCTGCTGCCGGAGCTGCGCTCGACGAACAGGCGCGACACCGGGCCTCGCGCGGGGAGCGCCGGAAGGCTCGCGAACCCGCTCCGCAGCATGTCGCGATCGAGCAGCGGAAAGTGACGCAGGTGCTCCACGCGGCGCAGGTCGCCGGGCGACAGCGCGCGCTCGCGCAGCCGCGCGCAGTAGAAGGGCGAGCGCCAGAGCGCCTCGCGCAGCGCCGCGAGGCGCGCCTCGAGGACCCGCGCCAGGGCGGGCTCCTCGAGCCCGGCGGCACGGGCGAGCGCGCGCGTGGTCCGGCGCAGGCGCGCGAGGTGGCGCTCCTGGCCGCGGACGCTTTGTCGGATCTCGCGCCCCGGGTCGAAGCCCGCCAGCGCCGGCGCGGTGGCGCTCACGCCCGCGTCCACCGCGAGCGAATGCCGAAGCGCGCGAGAAGCGCACGGCGCCGCGTGGCCGGGACGCCGCACCAGTGGCCCTTCGGGCCGGGAGCGCCCTCGAGCCGCAGCTCGGACAGCTCCTCGAGATAGGCCGCCAGCCGTTCTTCGACGCGCGAACGCTCCTCCGCGTACCCGGCGCCGAGGAGGCGGCGCAGGTCGGCCGCGCTGCGGACGCGGTCGAGCGGAAGCGGCCCGCGAGCACGCGACGGCGGGATCCAGGCGACCTCGTCGGGGTCGAGGGCCCGGTCGAGCGCCACCCAGTTGTCGCGCGTGTGGGTGAAGCAGTGGGTGCGGCACGGTGAGAGCCGCAGCGGCTGCAGCACGGCCAGCGTGCCGAAGAGATCGACCGGACGGGGATAGGCCCCGGTCGGGCGCGAGGTGAGCCAGAGGTGACAGCGGCCCGGCGGCGAGAGCAGGCGGAGCCGATCCTGGAAGTACGCCTGCAGGCCCTCGGGGCCGGGGAAGCGGAAGAGCGTGGGGCAGCTGTCGCGCCGCGCGAGCGCGTCGCCGAGCGTCAGCAGCCAGGCGGGCGGCGCGTAGCTCTCGCCGGTGCGACGCTCGAACGCCGCCACGCGCTCCTTCACTCGCGCCAGCCCTTTGCCTGCTCCTCGCGCTCCTTCGCCTCGCGCAGCAGCTGCGCGCGGCGCGCGGCCTCGGCCTTTCGGGCCGACTCGGCCTTGCGGTACTCGGCGAGCGCCTGGCGGTAGTCGAGCTGCCCCAGCCGCGCCTTCGATTGCTCGGGTGTCTCTCCCTCGACCGTGCCGCCGCAGCGGTCGATCCAGTAGCGGAGGAACTCCTCGCGGCGAAACGGGTTGCTCCTCACCATCTCCAGCGTCAGCGGGGCGGTCTTGTCGAAGAAGCTCTCGAGCGCGTGGCGAGGCAGCGACCCCGCCGCCTCGAGCGTCCGCACCGTGCCGGCCCGGAGCGAGGTCGCGGCCAGGACGCGCGCCAGCTCGGGCACGAGCTCGCCGGAGCGCGGCCACTTCCGGCGCCAGCCATCCCAGGCGCGCGCGGGGGGCGGCACGAGGCCTGCGAGCCGCAGCGTGTCGCTCACCACCGCGACGCTCGTGTCCCACGGCAGCTCGGCCGCGGGTGGGGCCGCCTCCAGCTCACGCGTGATCGCGGCCAGGTCGAATGCCATCGGGCTCGCGGCGGCTTCCCTCTCGCTGCGAGACTATCCCGCGCGGCCGGGCCCCGGTCAAACGGGCCGGGACGCGCGGAGTGCTATCGTCTAGGCGCTTCATCATGCTGCCGGCCGGCACCCGCCTGGGTCCCTACTCGGTCATAGCCCCGCTCGGCGAAGGCGGCATGGGCGAGGTGTACCGGGCGCGCGACACGCGCCTCGGTCGGGACGTGGCGATCAAGGTGCTGGCGCCGGAGCTGTCCGCCAAGCCCGAGGCGCGCGCGCGCTTCGAGACCGAGGCCCGCACCATCTCGAGCCTCAGCCACCCGCACATCTGCGCGCTCTTCGACGTGGGGCGCGAGGACGTCACCGACTACCTGGTGATGGAGCTCGTCGAGGGCGAGACGCTCGCCGTGCGCTTGTCGCGCGGCGCGCTGCCGATCCCGGAGGTGCTGCGGATCGGCGTCCAGATCACCGACGCCCTCGACCGCGCCCACCGCGCCGCGATCGTGCACCGCGACCTCAAGCCCGCCAACGTGATGCTGACGAAGTCGGGCGCCAAGCTGATGGACTTCGGCCTCGCGCGCACCACGGCGCTGCCGATCCTCGGGGGCCTCGGCAGCGGGACGGGGGGCGGGCCCAGCGAGTCGCCGACGCTCGGGGCGCCGCTCACGACGCAAGGGACGATCGTCGGCACGCTCGCCTACCTATCGCCCGAGCAGCTCGAGGGCAAGGAAGCCGACGGGCGCAGCGACCTGTGGGCGCTCGGCTGCCTGCTGTACGAGATGGCCACCGGGCGACGGCCGTTCGTCACGGCGAGCCCGGCGGCGCTCGTCGCCGCGATCCTGGAGCGAGAGCCGCCGCCCCTCACGCTCCCCGTGGGAGCGGCGCCGCCCGGCTTCGAGCGCGTGGTGCTGCAGTGCCTCGCCAAGAATCCCGACGAGCGCTGGCAGACGGCGGCCGACCTGCGCAGCGAGCTCACGTGGCTCGCGGGAGGGGGCTCGCGCACCGGGGTAGAGGTCACGGTCCCCGCGCGGCCGCGGGTTCAGCCACGGACCCCGTGGCTGGCGGCCGCCGCGGCGGCCGCCGTCGCGGCAGCCGCGCTCGTCTACGCCTGGCGCGCGGGCAGCGGCTCCGAGCCGCTCGCCTTCCGCCAGCTGAACTTTAGGCGCGAGGCCGTGTTCCAGGCTGTCTTCGCGAGCGACGGCGAGACCGTGGCCTACAGCGCCGCGACGGCGGGCAACTCGCCCCGGATATTCACGGTGCGCCCCGAGTACCCCGAGCCGCAGCCGCTCGGCACTGCCGGCATGCACCTCCTCGCCGCCTCGTCGAAGGGCGAGCTGGCCGTCCTCACCGGCGCGCGCTACGTCTGGCACCGGCAGTTCGTCGGGACCCTCGCCCGGATGCCGATGGCCGGTGGTGCGCCCCGCGAGATCCAGGAGGGAGTCCGGCAGGCGGACTTTTCGCCGGACGGGTCCGAGCTCGCGATCATCCGCGAGGTCGGGGACAGGGATCGGCTCGAGTACCCGATCGGCCGCGTGCTGGCCGAGGGCAGCTACCTGACCGACGTCCGCGTCTCACCGCGCGGCGACCTTCTCGCCTACTTCGAGCACCCGAGAAAGTGGGACGACCGGGGCTCGGTCAACGTCGTCGACCTCGCCGGAAAGAAGACCGTGCTGTCGGACGGCTACTGGAGCGAGCGCGGCCTCGCGTGGTCACCGGACGGCCGCGAGGTGCTGTTCTCCGCGAGCCCGAGCGGCGGCAGCTACGTCGTCTATGCGGTGACGCTCGGCGGGAGGCGGCGGATCGCCTATCAGCCGCCCGGCGGGCTCACGATCCAGGATATCGCGCGCGACGGGCGCTGGCTGGCGACGCGCGGGGACTTCCGCTACGGGGCGATGGTGCGCACACCGGGCGCGTCCGAGGACCTCGACCTGTCGTGGCTCAATACCTCGCACGCGCGGGCGCTCTCCCAGGACGGCCGGACGCTGCTCTTCGCCGAGACGGCACTCGGAACGAACTACGCCGTCTGCATCCGCAAGACCGACGGCTCGCCGGTGGTGCGGCTGGGCGAGGGCTGGCCGCTCGACCTGTCTCCCGACGGCCGATCGGTGCTGGCCGTCGTCCAGTCGCGTCCGCCACGGCTCGTGATCTATCCGACGGGCGCCGGCGAGACGCGGCAGCTCGAGCGGGCGCAGATCGAGGGCTACGCGAGCGCGCAGTGGTTCCGCGACGGGCGGCGCGTGCTGATCGTCGGCAACGAGCCGGGAAAGGGAATGCGCTGCTACGTCCAGGATGCGGGCGGAGGCGCGCCACGGCCGGTCACGCCGGAGGAGACGCGCGACGGCTGGATCTCCCCGGACGGCACCCAGGTCCTGGCGCGAGGACCCGGGGGGCGCTACGCGCTCTATCCGGTCGACGGGGGTGAGCCCCGGCCCGTGCCGGGGCTGGCGGAGACGGACAGCATCGCGCACTGGAGCCCGGACGGTCGGTCGGTGCTGGCCTATCGCCGCGCCGAGATCCCGTGCCGCCTCGAGCGCGTGGTCCTCGACAGCGGCCAGCGCACGCTCTTCGAGGAGCTCGCCCCCGCGGACCGCGCCGGCCTGCTGTCGCTGCGCGGCGTGTTCGTGACCGACGACCTCAGGTCCTACGCGTACACGACCTACCACCAGGTCGCGAGCCTGTTCGTGTCGGAACGCCGCGAATGAGGCGCCCGTGCTAGGCTTGGCGGGCTTCCGCGGGTCCGCGGGTCCATGGTCGATATCCAGCTCCGAGAGCGGACGGTCAAGGTCAAGCTCGTCTACTACGGGCCTGCCGTGGGCGGGAAGACCACCAACCTCAAGGTCCTTCACGAGCGCGCGCTAGGGACACGCCGCGGGCAGTTCGTGTCCGTCAACTCCACGCAGGATCGCACCATCCTCTGCGACCTGCTGCCGCTGCGCTCGGGCGGCTTCCGCGGCTACGACCTGAAGCTCCAGCTCGTCGCGGTCCCCGGCCAGGCCATGTACTCGACCACCCGCAGGGTCGTCGTGAAGGGCGCGGACGGCGTCGTGTTCGTCGCCAACTCCGCGTCGGACCGCTGGCACGAGAATCTGAAGTCCCTGCAGGAGATGGTCAGCAACCTGGTGATGCACCGGCTGGACCCGAAGAGCATCCCGCTCGTGTTCCAGTACAACAAGCGGGACCTGCCCGACGTGGTGCCGGTCGAGGCGCTCTCGAAGGTCCTGAACGGGCGGCGCGCCCCCGAGTTCGCGGCGGTGGCGGCGCGCGGCGAGGGTGTGCTCGAGACGTTCCGCACGATCCTCGCGCACGCCATGATGGAGACCTGCCGCCAGTTCCCGGCGCTGCAGCTCCCGGCGGGCCAGACGGTCGAGGGCTGGACGGAAGAGTCGATCCGCGCCATGTTCGGCTGCGACAGCTTCGCGACGCCCGCGTCGGAGGCGATCCCCGCGCCGGCCGAGGGGGCCCTCGCGGACGACGCGACGGCGCCCGTCGAGGCCGCACGGCCCCTGACGCTGCAGATCCCGACCGCGGGCGAGCTCGCCCCCCCGGGGAGCGCCGTGGTCGAGGGCACTTCGGCGGAGTCGCTGGCCGAGTCCTACGCGCAGGCCTCGACCGAGCTCGGGCTGGTGGTCGACGACCTGCGCGAGGAGCGCGACCGCGCCCGGCTGCGACTCGACGAGATCCGCCGCGCGCTCGAGCTGGCGACACAGGCGGCGGGCGGGGCCGACATCCAGGAGCGCGTGCGCAGGATCCTCAAGGTCTTCGTCAAGGCGGCCGGCGCCGACGGCGCGACGCTCTGGCTCTCGTCCGCGGAGTCCGGCCAGGTGCTGCCGCTGCCGCCGCTCGATGCCGACCCGCTGTCGCGAACGGTGTGGGGGGCGAGTCGCCTCGAGGCGCTGCGCGAGATCGCGGAGCCCTCGCTCGACGAGGCGCAGGGGAGTCCCTCGCTCGCCGAGGCGCTGCGGCTGGGCGAGCCCTCGTTCGAGGCGGTCGCGGCCGTGCCCCTGCGATCGGCCGAGCGACTGCTCGGCCTAGCGCTGCTCTACTTCGGTCCGCACGCGGCGCTGCCGGCTTCGGAGGCCCTGGTCCACCTCGGCTTCCTGGCGCGCGTGCTGACGGGGTCGCTCGAGGCCTCGGCCGCGCGCGAGGCCAACTCGACGGCCGACCGCCTGCGCGTGTTGTCCCGACCCTCGGCGGCCGCGGTGGCGTCGCTGCTCGCGCGGCTGCCTCCCGAATCGGCGCGCCGCCAGCGCCTCGCGCTCAGCGAGGTGATCGCCCCGCTCGAGGCGCCCGGCGTCGCGCTGGTGGCCGAAGGCGGGGCGTCGGTGTTCGGCGACGCCCCGCTGCTACGCTTCGCGCTCGCGACGCTGGTGCGGCAGTGCGAGGCCTCGGCGCTCGAGCACGGCCGGATTCCCGAGGTGACCGTCCGCGTGGAGGAAGTCGCGAACCGCGTGCAGATCCAGGTCACCGGCGGGGGCAGGGCATCGGTGATGGCCGTCCCGGAGGCCGGGCCCGACCTGGCCGACGCGGAGCTGAGCGTCGTCCACGCGATCGTGGCCATGCACGGCGGGGTGCTGGTGGCGGGCCGCGCCGAGGACCAGTCGCCTCACTTCTCCGTGCGGCTCGTCCCGGCCTGACGCAACCTGTCGACGCGGCTCACTTCCGAATCCCGAACGACCAGCTGATCTCGAAGTCCCACTGGTCCATCTGCAGGTCGATCGACTGCAGCCCGGGCACCTCGAGCGGGTTCGGGCCGGTCAGCTTCTTCGAGAAGGAGCGCATGATCGCGATGCTCAGCTCCTGCGTGTGCTTGATCAGCTTCGAGAAGCCGACCGTGACGTGCTGCTCCTGGACGCCGGGTGCGAGGATGTTGAACAGCACCTCGCTCTCGGGGATCGGCTGGTGCCCGTAGGAGTAGCCGGCGCGCCACGTCCAACCCTCGCCGGCGCGGAGCTGGATGCCGCCCTTCAGCGTCGTCATGTCCTCCCAGCCGAAGCCGGCGCCGGTCTCGGTCCCGAGCGGCGCCTGCATCAGGTTCGGCATCAACGGGCTGGCGATCGAGGTCACGCCCGAGTACAGGACCTGCTGGACGTCGAGCGCGATGTCGAGGTTCGCGGTCGGCCGGATCGCGATGCCGGCCACCCAGTTGGCCGGGATGTCGAAGCCGCCCTGCTCGGCGAAGAGACCCGAGTACTCGTCGAAGTGGCTCATCCAGATCTTCGTCTGGTAGGACGCGCCGAAGGAGAAGAGCTCCGACCAGTCGCCCTGGTAGCCGATGCGCACGCCCCCGCCGTAGGAGTAGGAGTTGTCGTTGTCGCTGAGCGCGCTCGGCGCGCTCGAGAAGGGGGCGAAGCTCGAGACGCCCTCGGCCTTGAACCACTGCAGCGCTCCGATGGCGGTGACGCCGAAGGCGTGCCTGTCGGCGAGCCGGAGCGCGTAGGTCGGCGCCACGAACATCTGCGACAGGTTCACGCCCGTGGGCGTACCCGCGTAGAACGTGCCGGTCGGCCAGTTGGTGTTCATGCCGCCGTTGCCGTAGAGGGCGAGGCCGAAGGCGCCGTCGTCGCCGGCCTTCCAGCTGGCGCCGAGCGCGGGCACCGGGAAGTAGCGGCTGTCGCTCTCGACGGTGCCCGGCGTGAGACCGAACGTGCCGGGGAATCCGGAGGGGTTGCCGTTCACCGAGTACGAGCGATTGGGGTTGAACAGCGCGAAGCTCGCGTCCCAGCGCGGCCCCAGGAATGCGAGCGCGGCCGGGTTGGTGGCGGGTGCGAGGCTGTTCAGGTGCAGCGCGGCCCCCGCGCCGGCCATGCCTTTGTAGTGCGTCCCGTAGCCGTGGGAAAAATAGCCGTTCGTGGCGGACGCGGGCGCCGCCGCGACGGTGAGCACGAGAGCCAGGGCGAATCGCTTGGTCATCGGACGTCTCCTTCGATGTTGCGGAAAAGCACTCCGCGTGCCATGCGGGTGAAACTCAACGTGCGATTGGACTTGTCGTTCGCGGGCGCCCACCGTCACGGCACGAGCGAAACGCGGCGGTGCAACGAAGCGTCCGGTCGTTTCGTTGCTGGAGGCGCAGGGGGCCTCCGCCGCTCAGCAGCCTTCGCGCTTCTTCTTTGGCCCGCCGCGCGCGCCGCCCGGCAGCGTTGGCGGTGCGACGACCGCGGCTGAGGCCTGCGTGGGCAGGGCCAGGGGGGCATCGGCGCCGGCAGCGGCGGCCGCCCGCGGCTGGCCGCCGAAGTACTTCGCCACTTCCACGGCGCGCGCGAAGCGCGCCTGCTGTTCGGGGTCGGGGCTCGGCGGCATGACCGGGAAGAGCACCTCGTCCTTCCATGCGTCGAGGCCCTCGACGAGCGTGTAGACCCGCGGGTAGTCGAGGCCTCGGAGCACCATCCACGCCTGCGCGGCGTGGACCGCGCCATCGCCGTAGAGCACGATCTTGTCTGCCCGCGAGAGCGTGCCGTCGGCGACGGTCGCGAGCGGGACGTTCTCGGCGTTCGGGATGTGGTACTCGGCGAAGGCCTTCTCGTCGCGGATGTCCACCAGGCGGTAGTCGTTCCGCCCCTCGATGATCCAGGCTGCGAGCTCGGGGGGCGTGACATGGTCCTCCCGGCGCTCGACGCTCGTGAGCAGCTCCCGGGCGTGCACGGTGACGATCGGGCCGGGCGTCACGTTCGCGAAGACCGCGAGCGCACCGAGCGCCAGGGCGGCAGCGCCCAGCTTCTGGTTGAGGGTGAGCTTCGAGAGCCAGCGCGACATCACCGCCTCCTACCTGCCGGCGGCCGCCGCGCGGGCGGCCATCTTCTTCTCGACCCAGCTGGCGCCCGCGAAGCCGAGGACCGCCATCAGCACCACCGCGAAGACCAGGACGCCGTACGGGAGGCCCGTAACCTGCGGAAGCGTCCTGGTGCCGAGCGCGCCGGCCGTGTAGAGACCTTTCACGAGCGGGAACGCCATGGCGAACCCGAGCGTCCCGGCCGCGAAGCCGAGCACGAACACGAGACCGTCGAGCTTGCCGGTGGCGGTCGCCGCGACGGAGGTCCCGGGGCAGTAGCCGCCGACCACGAAGCCGACCCCCAGCACGAGCCCGCCCACGACCTGCGCGATCCAGTAGGTCGGGACGAGGTAGACGAGCGACAGGTCGAGGAACCCGATCCACGACAAGTACGTGACGCCGAGCATCGCGGTGACGATCGCCGTGAACATCACCTTGAAGACGGCGAGGTCGTCCAGGTAGAACTGCGACACGAGCTTCTTCGCACTGCCGAAGCCGGCGCGCTCGAGGAAGAAGCCGAAGCCGATGCCGATCAGGAACGCGAGCACCAGGCTCGCCTCGTCGCCGAAGCCGCCGAGCTTGTAGAAGGGGGCGCTCATCGCCACTGCCTCCGGAAGAGAAGGGCGACGGCGTAGGCGCCGCCGAAGACGGACAGCATGAAGGCCCAGCTCCCCAGGTTGAGGAGCGCGCCGCCGGTGAGCGCCTGGCCGCTGGTGCAGCCGCGGCCGAACGCCGCGCCCACCGCCATGAGAGCGCCGCCCACGAAGGCGAGCGCGAGGCGGGTCGCCACGGAGACGCGGGGCCCCTTCTCGACCGCGAGCCCCACGCGCCCGGCGAGCAGGCCCGAGAAGAGCGCGCCCGCGAGCACACCCACGACCTCGAACACGAGCCAGGCCTTGAGCGGGTGGGTGCCGTCCTCGAGGTAGGCGGCGAGGAACTCGTTCGAGCGAGCGTAGCCGGGGGCGACGAGCGATACGAGCCACGCGATCCCCGAGTTGAAGGCCCCGGAGGCGCCGAGCCCGCGGCCGACCAGCACGAAGGCCGCGAGCAGGACGAGCCCCAGGCCGATCCCGGCGAGGTAGGGGTTCATGTAGGACCGGGCCTCGCGGGCCCGCTCGGCCGTGGCCACCTGGACGACGTCGTGGGTCAGGGACGCCATGCTTCCTCCGTCACGAGAGCCGGGGCCAGTGGCTGAACTGGCCGGCGGAGACGATCACGAACCGCAGCGCGAGGCCGCCGAGCATCACCAGGATCGGCGCGATCGGCGTGTGGATGATCCGGTGCGTCACGGCGAGCGACTGGATCAGGAGCGGCAGCACGATGCCGAGGAAGACGACGCCCACCCAGAAGACGGCCGTGTATGGGCCGCCCAGCAGCAGGCTGGCGGCCTCCGCGTGCGCTTCGGTCGCGGTCAGCAGGCCGACCAGCAGCAGGCCGATCAGCCCGAGCTCGATCGTCAGGAACAGGTTGTCGAGCCAGGCCAGCTGCACCCGCTCCTCCGGCTCGGGCGAGGCCCAGTGGGCGAAGGCCGCCGCCGTCGACAGGCCGGAGACGAGGAAGAGCGGGCCGAGGAGCCCACTCGACCACAGCGGACGGGCGCCGAGCGCCGAGAGCAGGATGCCTGTGTAGATGCCGAGGGCGACACCGGAGACGATCGAGACGAAGCCGGTCGCGTGGCGGACGACGGGCCTCGCCGCCATCCAGTCCACGGGCAGCCACAGTGCAGGTACGAGGCGCAGCAGGATCCGCGGCGGGTCGAGCAGGACCCCGGCCAGGAGCACCGGGTAGACGAGCACGAGGATCCAGGCACCCCAGGACATCGGCGACCAGGGCTTCATCGTCAGGTACAGCCGCCACACGTACGGCTTGTGGCCGAGGTCGAGGAAGAGCGCCAGCATCCCGAGCGAGATCGCCGCCAGCCCGAGGATCAAGAGTCCGCTCGAGGCGAGCGCGAACGTCGTGTGAGGCCGGGGATTGCGCCGGCCCTTCCAGAGCGCCCAGCCCGAGAGGACCATGATCCCCGCGGTGAAGCCGCCGAGGAACAGGTAGACCGGGATCTCCCAGCCCCAGACGTGCAAGTGCGGGTCGGTGGCGGGGCTCCTGGCGGTCGAGACGAGCTCGGAGAGGGCGGGGCTCAAGGCGCTACTCCAGGTAGAAGATGCGCGGCTTCGTGCCGGCCTCGGGCGTCACCGCGTGGTGCGTGCGCGAGGCGAGCAGGCGGCTCACCACGGACTCAGGGTCGTCGAGGTCGCCGAAGTGCATGCAGTGCGTCGGGCACACCGAAACGCAGGCGGGGTCCTGGCCCTTCTCCACGCGGTGGATGCAGAAGGTGCACTTGTCGGCGTAGCCCTCGGGGTGGACGTAGCGCGCGTCGTAGGGACACGAGGCGAGGCAGGCCTTGCAGCCGATGCACTCTTCCTTCGTAACCAGCACGACGCCGCCCCAGTCGTGGACGTGGCTCGCCCCGGTCGGGCAGCAGCTGACGCAGGGCGGCTGGTCGCAGTGGTTGCAGCGCTCGGACTGGATCGTGAGCGAGAGCTGCGGGTAGCGGCCCCTCGTCGCATACGTGATCCAGTCGCGGTTCATTCCGTCGGGCGTCTGGTTCTCCGTCTTGCACGCGACGACGCAGTCCATGCAGCCGACGC
>CAZMRX010000144.1:0-12107 GCA_964568755.1 uncultured Acidobacteriota bacterium
CGTGTAGAGCCCGTGCATCGGCGGGACGCCCGAGGCGATCGCGAGCGCCATCGAGAGCGGGAGCGCGACGATGCCCACCACCGCGCCGGCGAGCAGGTCCGAGCGCAGCATGCCGCGCGTGTAGCCTTCCGCGAGCACCTCGCGCAGCGCGGATGCCGGCCGCGGCCAGGGCGAGGGCTGTGCCGTCTCGTGGCGCTTCACCGGCGCGGCTCCGACTCTCCGATGGCGGCGAGCACCCGGGCCGGATCGAGCGGCAGCGAGCGCGGCCGCGTCCCGCTGGCCCGGGCGATCGCGTTGGCGAGAGCCGCGAGCGCGGCGCGCCCGGCCGCCTCCGCGTGGGCCGCGGTGCCGAAGCGCGACAGCGGGTCGCCGCCGGGAACGAACGTGACCGCGAGCGGAGGCACGTCGGGGGCGGCGACGGTTGGAAGCCGGCCCGCCACGAGCGCCTGCTCGAGCGCGGTCGCGAGCGCGCCTTCCACTTGCGCGGCCGCCTGGCGCTCGTCCTCGAACGGTCCGCCGGCGACCACCGCGTCGAGCCGCTGCACCTCGACCGCGCCCGTCTCCAGGTCCACCTCCACGTCGGCCATGGCCGCCGCCAGCGAGTGCGGGACGCGCGTCCCCGTCGGCGCGGCCGTCGCCGCGATCGGCTCGCCGGCCCGCAGCGCCGAAGCGCCGATCTCCGCGAAGCTGACAGCGCGGCCCGCGGCGTCGCAGACCCGGCCTTCGCCGAGGGTCGCCTGGCCGGCCGGCACGCCCAGCAGCGCGGCGCCCGCCTCGCGGATGCGGTCGCGCGCGAGCGTCGCGACCTGCTCGACCGCGCGGCCCGCGGCCGAGCTCGACGGCGCGTCGTCGCCCGTCAGGTAAGGAGCCGAGTCCGTGTCCGGCGCGGCGCACACCACGCGGCGCGCGGGAACACCCAGGATCGCCGCGGCTGTGTCGGCGTACAGCAGCTCGTCGGCGCTGCCGGCCGCCGAGGGGCCGGCGGCGAGCGCGAACGAGCCGTCGTCGAGCAGGCGCAGCGCTGCAGCCCCCGCTCGCCCGGCGGAGGAGTCGGCTCGCCGGCCGACCGCGACGCCGCGCCCGCGGCGCCGCGGCCCGGACGGCCCGGCAGGCGGGAAATCGCGGCCGGTGGGGAGCAGCTGGCGAAGCAGCTCCGCGAGCTGCCGGGCGTCGTCACCGCCCTGCGGCTCTCCGAGCTCGGCGAGGGCCGCGGCGCCCGGGTCGCCGGGGCGCCGCAGGTGCGCGCGGCGCAGCGCCGCGGGATCCAGCGCCGCGAGCGTCGCGGCCTCGTCGAGCGCGCACTCGAGTGCGATCGCGAGGCCGCCGTCGGCGCCGCGCGGGGCGCAGGCGGGGGGGCGGTTCGTGCGCACAGCGATCGCCTCGATGCGCACGCTGGGCAGCCGGTACAGGCCCAGCGCCGCCAGCGCCGTCGCGCGCAGCAGCGGCGCGGCGTCCGCGTCGTCCGCGCCGACGTCCACCCGCAGGCGCACGTCGAGCCCCACGAGGGCGCCCTTCGCCAGCCCGAGCCGCAGCTCGACACGCTGCGCCGGCCGCCCCTGCGCGACCGCGAGCGCCTCGCGCGCCGTGAGCGCAAGCCGGGCCGGGCGCCCGGTTCGCAGCGTGACGAGCGCGCAGGCGTCCTCCGCGGCCAGGTCCGTGCGCCCGAGGCCGCCGCCCGCGACCGCGGGCCGGACCACCCGGATCCGCGCGGCGGGCAGCGACAGCCGCTCGGCGAGCGCCCCGCGCACGCGGAACGGCGACTCGGCAGTGGTGCGCACCACCAGCCGCCGGTCCTCGTCGAGCCATGTGAGCGCGAGCGGAGGCTCGAGCGCGAGCGCGGGGGCCGCGGGCAGCGACCACGCGCCCGAGATCACGTGCTCGGCGCCTTCGAGCGCCCGCTCGACGTCGCCCTCGCCGACGCTCAGCCGGCCCGCCACCGCACTCTCGTCGGTGCCGGCCTGCGCCGCGTCGAGGCGGACCTCGAGCGGCTCGAGGTCGAAGGCGACGAGCTCGGCCGCGCGCCGGGCGAGCTCCGGGTCCTCCGCCGCCACGACCGCGAGCCGGTCGCCCACGTAGCGCACGACGTCGCCCATCACGAGCGGTGCGTCTGCTGCGGTCAGCACGATCGCGACGCCCGGCAGCTTCTGCGCGGCAGAGGCGTCTGCTCCGCGCACGCGGGCGTGGGCCACGGTCGAGCGCCGCAGCGCCAGGTGCAGCATGCCGGGGAGCGCGTGGTCGCCCGCGAACGCCGCCTGGCCGGTGGCGAGGCGCAGGCTCACGGCCGGCGGCCCGCCGAGGCCGCGGCCAGCACGGCGGCCACGGGGCGCGCGTAACCGGTGCAGCGGCACAGGCCCGCGAGCGCGTCGCGCACCTCCGCCTCGCTCGGGCTCGGGACCGAGTCGAGCAGCACCCGCGCCCCGAGCAGCAGGCCCGGGGTGCAGAAGCCGCAGTGCGCGGCGCCTTGTTCGGCGAACGCGGTCTGCAGCGGGTGGGGCCGCTCGGCGGTGCCCAGGCCCTCGAGCGTGACGACGCTGCGGCCCTGGGCGCGAACCGCGAGCGTCAGGCAGGAGGCCACGGGCCGCCCGTCGAGCAGCACCGCGCAGGCGCCGCACTGGCCGGTGCCGCAGCCGGACTTGGCGCCGTAGGTCCCGTTCGCGCGCAGCAGCTCGAGCAGCGTGGTGCGCGCCTCGGCCTCGAGCCGCGCCGCGCGGCCGTTCAGCTGGAGCTCGAGGCGTCCCGAGGTGAAGTTCGGCAAGGGCGCCGGCACGCGCGGCGCCGCGGCGGGCCGGACGCGCGGCGCCGACGTCGGCTGCCGGCTCCGTGCGCGCGCGATCGCGGCGGCGAGCGCCCGGCGCGCGAGCGCCCGGGCCATCTGTCGGCGCAACGGCGCGCTCGCCGCGGCGTCGCTGCGGAACGGCGCGTGGTCGGCCACCAGCGAGGCCGCGGTCAGCAGCACGTCCTCCTCGCCCGAGGTGCGCTCGAGCTTCGACTCGGCGTCGAGCACGCGAGCCGGCGGGCCGTCGAGGCCGGTGACGGCGATCCGCACGCGGGCGAGCTTGTCCCCGGACAGCTTCGTGGTGACCGCGACGGACACGAGGGGCGGCAGCGACGGCAGCGCGGCGACGCGCTCGAGGGCGGCCCCGTCGGGGGCGCCCGGAACCACGAGCGCGCGGAGCACCCCGCCGCCCGCGAGGTCGCGCTGCGGATCGCGCAGGAAGCGCAGGGCCGGGCTCTCGCGCGGCTCGGCGGGATGCGAGACGAGGAACACGGCGTTGAGCGCGAGCAGCGCCGCCACCAGCTCGGAGTCGGGGTCGGCGGCGACCGCCTCGCCGCCGACCGTGGCCATGCCGCGCAGCAGGCGAGCGGGCAGCGCCGTGCGGCAGGCGAGCGGCAGCAGGCCCGCCGAGTGGGCGTGCGCGGCCGCGGAGTCGGCGACCTCCTGCACGCTGAGGGTCGCGCCCAGGTGCAGGTCCTCGTCCTCGACCCGCAGCGATGCGAGGCCGAGGCCGACGAGATCGACTACGTTCGGGACCTCGTCGTCGCGGGCCAGCACGCGCGTGCCGCCGGCCAGCAGCACCGCGCCCTGGGCGGCGAGGTCCTGGGCCTCCTCGATGCGCGTGGGTCTGTGATAGCTGCGAATGCCGCGTGCCAGCACGTCCTCGGCCGTTCCCCGGGGCAAAGCCCGTTGTCCCTCGCGCGCCCCGGCAGGCTCTGCCCGTGCGCCAGTCGCCCCGCAACGCATTCCAGGGGCGGGACGCCCCGTCCCGCAGCGAGACTCTACCCTTGGGGAGGCGTTTGTGCAACCCACTCTAGCATATGGGTTTGTGCAGAATGCGATCGGAACAGGGCGGTGGTATCGACCTTGCCAATGTGAGAGGCGGGCGGCCTTCCCTCCGTCCGCCGTAACTGGAGGTTATCGACCGTGCTGCGACGTGGTCTTCTTTTCGTGCTCGTGCTTTCGGGCCTTCTGGCGGGTCAGGCGCCGGTTGACGCCGCCTCTGGCTCGCCCTACCGAGTCATCGTTCATCACCAGGTGAAGGGCGCCCGGATCTCGCGGGGCGCGCTCACGTCCATCTTCCTGAAGCAGGCGCCGAAGTGGAACGACGGCAGCGCGATCCTGCCCGTCGACCAGTCCGTGCGCTCGCCCGTCCGGCGCTCGTTCTCGGGCGACGTGCTGCTTCAGGGAATCCCCGAGGTCCAGATCTACTGGCAGCGGCGGATGTCCCAGGGTGTCACGCCCCCGCCCGTGAAGGCGACGGACGAGGAAGTGGTGGCATACGTGGCCTCGACGCCGGGGGCGATCGGCTACGTCTCTCCGGCGACGCCGCTGCCGGAGACGGTGAGACCGGTCGAGCTCGCCGACTGACGTAGCGGCTCTCGCTCGCACCGTCGAGATCCCGGCGGCCGCCAGGGCGCGGCCGTCGGGATTTCGTGTGCGGGAGCTTGGTAGAGTCTCGCGGATGCCGAGCGTTCCCCCGCCCGACTCGTTCTCGCTGGGCCTGCTGCTGGCGCAGCTGCTGGCGGTGCTGCTGGCCACGCGAGCCTGCGGCCTGGGCGTGCGCCCGCTGGGCCAGCCGCAGGTGGTGGGCGAGATGGCGGCGGGCATCCTGCTCGGCCCGTCGCTCTTCGGGCTCGTGGCGCCCGCCGCGTCCGCCGCTCTCTTTCCGCCCGCGAGCCTGCCGGTGCTGAGCGCCCTGAGCCAGCTGGGGATGGTGCTGTACATGTTCGTCGTGGGTCTCGAACTCGACACGGGGACGCTGCGCGAGCGGGGCGGCACGGCTCTCGTGGTCGGCCACGCCAGCATCGTGGTTCCCTTTGCCATGGGCGCCGTGCTGTCGATCGCGCTCTTCGGCCGTCACGCGCCCGCGGGGCTGCCGCTGCTGCCCTTCGCACTGTTCCTGGGAGCCGCCATGAGCGTGACGGCCTTCCCCGTGCTCGCCCGGATCCTGGCCGAGCGCGGCCTGCAGCGGACGCCGCTCGGCAGCCTCGCGCTGTCGGCGGCCGCGCTCGGCGACGTCACCGCGTGGACGATCCTCGCCGCGATCACGCTCGTGGTCCGTACGAAAGGGGCGGAGAGCCTGCCCCTCGGGACGCTCGCCGGCCTCGTGCTTCTCGTTGGCGGCGGCCTGCTCGTGAGGCAGCGCCTGCGACGGCTCGCGACGGCCGCCCTCGAGGCGCGCGGCGGGATGACGCACGGGCTGCTTGCGTCGCTCGTCGCCTTGTCGCTCGCCGCCTCGGCGTTCACCGAGGCGCTCGGGCTGCACGCGCTCTTCGGGGCCTTCTTCGCGGGCCTCTTGCTCGCGAACGAGCAGCACCTCGCCCGGGCCGCGCGCGAGCGCCTCGAGGGTCCGCTGATCGTCGTGCTGGTGCCGCTCTACTTCGCCTTCACCGGGCTGCGCACGCGCCTCGACCTGATGCGCGAGCCCGGGGCCTGGGCGCTCGCGGCCGCGGTCGTCGGGGTGGCGGTGATCGGCAAGCTCGGCGGATCCGCTCTCGCCGCGCGGGCCTGCGGCGTGCCCTGGCGCGACGCGGCGGCGCTCGGGGTGCTGATGAACACGCGCGGCTTGATGGAGCTCGTGATCCTGAACGTCGGCCTCGACCTGGGCGTGCTCACGCCCACGCTGTTCTCGATCCTGGTGGTGATGGCGTTCGTGACCACGCTGATGACGAGCCCGCTCCTGTCAGCGCTCGGCGTTGCGGCGGGCAAGGAGTAGCCATGCCCGACACTCGCCGCAGGTCCCGGCTCGTCCCGGCCGCGCTCGCCGCGTTCGTCCTCGTCGCGGCGACTCCGGCGCGCGAGGGCGAGGCGGTGCTGCTTCCGCCCGGGGCCCAGCAGGCCGGACACGGGACGCTCCCCACGACCGGCGCCGCGGCGCCCGGCGGCTTCGCGACCACCGAGCGTGAGGCGGATCCCGTGCTCGCGGGGATCGAGGAGCTGCGGCGTCTGCTGGCCGACACCGGTCGGAAGTACAAGAAGGCGAGGGACAGCCAGAAGGCCGAAGCGCAGCGGGAGCTACTGGAGGCGTTCGCGCGGGCCCGGGCGGAGCTGCTCGCGGCCCACGAGCTCCTCACGCCGCGCTGACTACCGCGGCCAGAGCCAGCCGAAGGCGCCGGCGGTCAAGAGCGCGTAGAGCAGCCCGTCGAAGATCTCCTTGGCCGCGACGCTCAGCGGCTTGCCCCACCAGATGGCGCTCGGCAGCTGTGCCCCGGAGTAGCCCATGAAGGCCACGGTGCCGGCCACGCGGAACACCTCGAGGTAGTTGACGCCGGGGCCCAGGACGCGGCCGGTGACGTACGCGACCAGGACTCCCATGATCACCAGGTAGCCGGTCCACAGGCCGAGCGAGCGACCCATGTTGAAGGGCCCGCTCGGCATCACGGTCAGCAGCCCGACCGGCCCCTTGTTGAGCTTCTCCACGAACGCCGGGTCCTTCATCTCGGCCATCGAGTCGGCCCACGGGAAGCGGTAGACGCCCGGCTTCAGGCCCTGCTTCCCGAGCGCCTCGAGCGCCCCCGGCTCGTCGGGCAAGCGCCGAGCGTCGGACTTGTGGTGCGGCAGCGCCATCCAGACGATGTTGCTCGCGACGAACACCAGGACGGTGGCGACCAGGATCGGCAGCCAGAGCTCGGGAATCGAAACCATCACACACCTCCATGCCCCGCCCTTGCGCAGGCGAAGCGACAGGCAATAGCCGTCTCGACTGGATGGCCGGAGTCTACTCCAGGAGCCGGGCCCCGGCCACGGGACGGCAGGGGTAGAGCGCGGCCGGCAGATCGAAGGTCGCCTTGTAGCCGAACAGCACCTCCTCGCAGAAGGCCGCGACGTCGGCCGCGTCCACGAGTGCGATCGCGCAGCCGCCGAAGCCGGCTCCGGTCATGCGCGCCCCGTAGCAGGAGGGCTGGCGCCGCGCGAGCGAGGTCACGAGGTCGAGCTCCTCGCACGAGACCGCGTACAGGTCTTTCAGGCTCATGTGCGAGTCCTTCATCAGGCGGCCCGCCGCGACGAGGTCGCCGGCGGCGAAGGCCGCGGCCGGCGCGCCGGGCCGGGCGATCTCGGCGATCACGTGGCTCGCGCGCTTCGCGTCGGTCTCGTCGAGGCGCGGCCGGACCCCCTCGAGGTCCGCGGCGCTCGCGTCGCGCAGCGCCTTCACGCCGGGCTGCGTGCGCGCGATCTCCGCCACCACCCGCTCGCAGGCTGCGCGGCGCTCGTTGTAGGCGCTCGCCGCGAGCGAGCGGCGCGCGCCCGTGTCCATCACCACCACCGCGACGCCCTGGGGCACCGGCACCGGCCTCGTGTCGAGCGAGCGGCAGTCGAGCAGCAGCGCGCTGCCTTCCTCGCAGGCCGCGGAGGCGAACTGGTCCATGATCCCGCAGCTCATGCCGACGTAGCGGTTCTCGGCCTGCTGGCCGAGCCTGGCCATGTGCACCGCGTCCCACGGCGTGCCGTTCGCCGCACACAGCGCCCGCGCCGTCGCCATCTCGAGCGCGGCGGAGGACGAGAGGCCGGCGCCGATCGGGACGTCGCCGTCCACGACGACGTCCATGCCGCGGACCGGCAGCCCCTCCGACGCGAAGGCCCAGAACACGCCCGCGACGTACGCGAACCAGTCGCGGCCGCCGGGGGCCGTGAGCGACGCGATCCCCGCTTCCTTCGTCTCGTCGAAGGCGACCGAGTGCGCGCGCAGCACGGCGTCGCCACGCGGGCGGAATGCCAGCAGCGCGTGTCGCCCGATCGCCATCGGCAGCACGAAGCCGTCGTTGTAGTCGGTGTGCTCGCCGATCAGGTTGACGCGGCCGGGCGCCACGGCCAGCCGCGGCGCCTCGCCGGGGAAGCGCTCGCGGAAGCGGTCGGTGGTGCGTTGCACGAGCCCGGGGTCGATGTCGCTCATGTCTTCCTGTAGTGGGTGTCGCCCAGCGCGCGCAGCTGGGTCGCCGCGTCCTCGGCGGTCAGATCGCGCTGCGGCTCGGCCGTGAGCTCGAAGCCGACCAGGAACTTGCGCACCGTGGCGGAGCGCAGCAGGGGAGGGAAGCAGGCGGCGTGCAGCCGCCACTCGGGGTGCTCCTCGCCGTCCGTCGGGCGGCCGTGAAAGCCCAGCGAGTACGGAAACGAAGTGCGGAACAGGTTGTCGTAGCGGACGCCCACGCGGCACAGCAGGTCGGCGAGGCCGTCGCGCTCGCCGGCGGCGAGCGACGGCAGGTCCGGGACGCGCCGCGTGGGTATCAGCATCAGCTCGAACGGCCACACCGCCCAGTACGGCACGAGGGCGACCCAGCTCTCGTTGCGACAGACGAGGCGCTCCTCCAGCCGCAGCTCCTGCTCGAGGTAGTCGCCGACGAGGTCGCTCCCGTGAGTCTCGAGCCACGCGCGTTGCGCCTTCAGCTTGCGCGCGGGCGTGAGCGGCACGTAGCTCGTCGCCCACACCTGGCCGTGCGGGTGAGGGTTGCTGCAGCCCATCATCGCGCCCTTGTTCTCGAACACCTGCACGTAGCGGATCTCCGGCAGCGAGCCGAGCGTCTCGGTCTCGCTCGCCCAGGCGTCCACGACGCGCCGGATCGCCGGCCGGTCCATCTCGGCGAGCGTCAGGTCGTGGCGGGGCGAGAAGCACAGCACGCGGCAGCGTCCCGCGGCGGGCTCGGACACCAGCAACCCGCCTCCGCCGCCTTCGGCCTCGCCGGCTCCCGGCAGCAGCGCCGGGAAGTCGTTGTCGAAGGCGAAGGTAGAGGTGTACGCCGGGTTGCGCTCGCCGTTCGCGCGGACGTTCCCCGGGCACAGGTAGCAGGAGGCGTCGTAGGCGAGCCGCACCTCGCGGCCCTCGGGCTCGACCTGCCCCTGCCAGGGCCGTTCGAGCCGGTGCGGCGAGACGAGCACCCACTCGTCGAGGAGCGGGTTGTAGCGCCTGTGGGGTGTCGTCGGTCCGGGCACGCGGCGACAAGAGTAGTTCAGTTCTTCGTCCCGGCGCCATGGTGAGATCATTGGGAGAACCGCATGCGCGTCGAGATGGAAGGGAAGACGCCGATCAAGCTCTGGACCACCTCGCCCTCGGGCGAGGTGCCCGTCGAGGACGCGGCGCTCGCCCAGCTGCGCAACATCGCGCGGCTGCCGTTCGTGTTCCGGCACGTCGCGGCCATGCCCGACGTGCACCTCGGCATGGGAGCGACGGTGGGCTCCGTGATCGCGACCCGCGGCGCGATCGTGCCGGCCGCGGTCGGCGTCGACATCGGCTGCGGCATGGAGGCGCTCGCGACGGGCCTGCGCGCGAGCGACCTGCCCGACTCGCTCGCCGGGATTCGATCCGCGATCGAGCAGGACGTGCCGCACGGCCGCACCCACCATGGCGGCCCGGGCGACCGCGGCGCGTGGGGGGAGCCGCCGCCGGCAGTCGCCCAGGCGTGGGCGACACTTGGCCGCGACGATCGCTACCGGAAGCTCGTCGAGCGGCACCCGAAGGTGAACCGCAACGCGGCCCCCGACCTGCATCTCGGCACGCTCGGC
Source organism: uncultured Acidobacteriota bacterium (assembly GCA_964568755.1). GTDB lineage: Bacteria > Acidobacteriota > Vicinamibacteria > Fen-336 > Fen-336 > DATBSL01. Next base: position 9,494 of record CAZMRX010000144.1, read on the forward strand.
ACCGGCAACCACTTCATCGAGCTCTGCCTCGACGAGGGCGACCGGGTCTGGGTGATGCTGCACAGCGGCAGCCGCGGGATCGGCAATCGCATCGGCAGCTACTTCATCGAGCGCGCCAAGGCCGAGCTGGCGCGGGCGGACGTGAAGCTGCCCGACCGCGACCTCGCGTGGCTGCCCGAGTCCTCCGAGCTGTTCGACGACTACGTCGCGGCGGTGGGCTGGGCGCAGGACTTCGCCGCCGCCAACCGCGCCGCGATGCTGCGCGCCACGCTCGGCGCGCTCGAGCGGGCGATGGGCCGCGCACCCGGCGGCGGCGAGGAAGCGATCTCCTGCCACCACAACTACGTGGCGCGCGAGCGCCACTTCGGCGCCGACGTGCTCGTCACGCGCAAGGGGGCGGTGAACGCGAGCCTCGGCCGGCTCGGCATCATCCCGGGCTCGATGGGGAAGCGCTCCTACATCGTCCGCGGCAAGGGCCAGCCCGAGAGCTTCAACTCGTGCTCGCACGGCGCCGGGCGTGCGATGTCGCGCGGCGAGGCCAAGCGCCGCTTCACGCTCGCGGACCTCGCGCGTCAGACCGAGGGTGTCGAGTGCCGCAAGGACGAGGGCGTGCTCGACGAGATCCCGGGCGCCTACAAGGACCTGGACCTGGTGATGGCCGCCCAGGCCGACCTGGTCGAGGTCGTGCACACCCTGCGGGCGGTGCTCACGGTCAAGGGCTGAAGGCCGCGCCTGCTATAGTCGAGACAGATGCCATCCGACTTCTCGTGGCGGGCGCACGCGGCGGCCGCGGGGCTCGTCGCGCTGCTTTCGTCCGGAGCCTCGGCCCAGACGGTCGAGGACGTCGTACGCCGCTACGTCGAGGCGCGCGGCGGAGCCGCCAAGCTGCGCGCGGTCGAGAGCCTGCGCTTCACCGGCACGATGGAGCTGCCCGACGTCACCTCCTCGTTCGTGCTCGAGCTGAAGCGGCCCAACCGCATGCGCACCGAGTTCGTGGTGCAGGGGCAGACGGGGGTGCGCGCATTCGACGGCCAGCACGCCTGGGAGCGGCTGCCGCTGCCCGGCGAGGGGCCGCGACCGATGGGCCCGGAGGAGGCCGCCGAGGCGCGGGCGCAGGCGGACGTGGACCTGTCGCCGCTCGTCGACTCGGCGGCCAAGGGGTTCACGGTCGAGCTCGAGGGCCGCGACCGGCTCCCCGGGGGCGAGACCTGGCGGCTGCTGGTGCGTGGCCGGGACACGCCGCCGCGCACGCTCCACCTCGACGTCCGCACCCACCTGATGGTCCGAACCATCGACACGCGCACGATCGACGGCAAGCCCGTCGAGATGGTGACCGAGATCTCCGACTACCGGCCGCTCGCCGGCATGGTGTTCCCGCACCGGATCGAGGTGGGCCCGCGGGGCAAGCCCGAGCGCCAGCGGCTCGTGATCCAGAGGGTCGAGATCAACCCGCCGCTCGACGCCAAGCGCTTCGCGATGCCCGGCGGCGGCAGCCGCAAGCCACAGGCGCCCAGGCCCGCCCCTCCCACTGTGCTACCCTGACGCGCGCGGTCGCGTCTTCGGCCGCTCTCGAGGGGGCCATGGCCTGGTGGATCTGGGTGCTCGGCGGTCTCGTGCTGCTCCTGGCCGAAGTCGTTACGCCGGGAGGCTTCTTCGTCATCTTCTTCGGCGCCGGGGCGATCCTGGTCGGGGCCCTGAAGGGGCTGGGCTGGAGCGGGCCCGCGTGGGCCGAGTGGCTGGTGTTCACGGTGCTCTCGGTCGCCTCGCTGGCTTTGTTCCGCGAGCCGCTGATGCGCCGCTTCAACATGAAGGGCGACGGCAAGCCCGTCGACCAGCTCGCGGGCGAGCGGGCGCTGGTGACGGAGGACGTCGCCCCCGGCGGCGTGGGCAAGGCCGAGATGCGCGGCGCCTCGTGGACCGCGCGCACTTCGGGAACGGTCGCGCTCGCGCGCGGGCAGCGCTGCCTGGTCGAGCGCGTCGAGGGGCTGACGATCTGGCTCAAGGCCGAGTGACGGCCGTGTGAAGGCCGAGGGGGAGCTCATGACGGGTGCGTTCGTCGTCTTCGTGTTTCTCGCGCTGTTCGTCTTCTATCTCATCGCGCGGACCGCGGTCGTGGTCCCGCAGCAGCACGCCTTCGTGGTCGAGCGGCTCGGGCGCTTCGCCGGGGTCCTCGACGCGGGCTTCCACATCCTGGTCCCCTTCGTGGACGTGATCCGCTACCGGCACGTGCTCAAGGAGCAGGCGATGGACATCCCGGAGCAGGTCTGCATTACCAAGGACAACGTCCAGGTGGCGGTCGACGGGATCCTGTACCTGAAGGTGATGGACCCGGAGCGCGCGTCCTACGGGATCTCCAACTACAACTTCGCGATCACGCAGCTGGCGCAGACCACTCTGCGCAGCGAGATCGGCAAGATCGACCTCGACCGCACCTTCGAAGAGCGCACCTACGTCAACACCCAGGTCGTCACCGAGGTCGACAAGGCCTCCGAGGCCTGGGGCGTCAAGGTGCTGCGCTACGAGATCAAGAACATCACCCCGCCCGCGGACATCCTGGCGGCGATGGAGAAGCAGATGCGCGCCGAGCGCGAGAAACGCGCGTCGATCCTGAAGT
>CAZMRX010000145.1:0-12058 GCA_964568755.1 uncultured Acidobacteriota bacterium
GCCGGCCTCGCCCTTGGTGCGCACGAGCGCCGCGCCCTCGCCGATGCGCCGCAGCGCCTCGCCGAGGTCGCGGCAGCCGCACACGAACGGGACCTTGAAGGCCAGCTTGTCGACGTGGTACGCGTCGTCGGCGGGAGTCAGCACCTCGCTCTCGTCGATGAAGTCGACGCCGAGCGCCTCGAGCACGCGCGCCTCGGCGAAGTGGCCGATGCGGCACTTGGCCATCACCGGGATCGAGACAGTGTCCATGATGCGCGTGACGATCTCCGGATCGGCCATGCGCGCCACGCCGCCGTCGCGCCGGATGTCGGAGGGAACGCGCTCGAGCGCCATCACCGCCACGGCACCCGCGTCCTCGGCGATCTTCGCCGCTCGGGGTTGGTGACGTCCATGATCACGCCGCCCTTCAGCATCTCGGCGAGGCCGGTCTTCAGGATCAGCGTTCCCGTCTTCTTCTCGTCCATCGCTCTCGTGGCTCCAGTGGATGGGAGATTGTACCGATACAAATTAAGCCAATCTGCCCAACTAGTAGCAATCTAGATCTGGTGCATTTGGCTGTCAACCGCTATATTGTACCCATGACAATCTGGAACCCCAGGCTGCAGGGTCGCAAGGGACCGCGCTACCGGGCCATCGTGGAGGCGCTCGCCGAGGACTTCGCGGCCGGCGAGCTCCGGCAGGGGGCGCGGCTGCCGACGCATCGCGATCTGGCGGATGCCCTGGGCGTGACGGTCGGCACGGTGAGCCGTGCCTACGCCGAAGCGGCTCGCCAGGGCCTGGTCTCGGGAGAGGTGGGCCGGGGCACCTTCGTGCGCGGGGCCGTCGATGAGCCTGCCGAGGACGCGGGCGAGATCTGCGACCTGAGCCAGAACCACCCGCCCGAGCCCGCTGGGCGGCCGCAGCGCGCGGCGCTCATAGCCGCGCTCTCGAGCCTGACCACGAGCGGCGACGTGGGGCGGCTGCTCGACTACCCGGCGGCAGGCGGGGGCGTCCACGACCGCGAGGCGGGCGCAGCGTGGATCGCGCGCGCGGGGCTGCGCGTCTCGCCCGAGGAGGTGCTGGTGTGCACCGGCTCCCAGCACGGGCTGACGGTGGTGCTGGCGACGCTGCTCGAGCCGGGCGACGTGCTGCTGACCGAGTCGCTCACCTACGCCGGACTGCAGCCGGTCGCCGGCCTGCTGCGGCTGCGGCTGCGCGGGCTCGCGCTCGACGCGCACGGCCTGCGCCCCGACGCGCTCGAGGCCGCCTGCCGCGAGGGCGGGGCGAAGGCGCTCTACCTGATCCCGACGCTGCACAACCCGACGACCGCAATCATGCCCGGGGCGCGCCGACGCGAGATCGCGGAGGTGGCGCGCCGGCACGGGCTGCGGATCATCGAGGACGACGTGCACGGCCTGCTGCCGACGCAGCGGCCCGCGCCGCTCACGACGCTCGCGCCCGAGCTCTCGTACTACCTGACCAGCACCTCCAAGACGCTCGCGCCCGGCCTGCGCATCGCGTACGTGGCGGCGCCGCCCGACGACGTGCCGCGGCTCGCCGCCAGCCTGCGCGCGACGACCTGGGCGGTCGCGCCGCTCACGGCGGCCGTGGCCTCGCACTGGATCCGCGACGGCACGGCCGATCGGATCCTCGAAGCCCGACGGCAGGAGGCCCGCGAGCGGCAGGCGCTCGCCGGCGAGCGCCTGCGGGGCTTCGACCTGGACGCGAAGCCGGAGGCCTACTACCTGTGGCTGCGCCTGCCGGACCCGTGGCGCAGCGAGAGCTTCGCCGCCGAGGCGCTCGCGCGGCGCGTGCGCGTGACGCCGGCCGAGGCGTTCGTGGTGGACCGGGCGCAGGCGCCGCACGCGGTGCGCCTGTGCGTCGGCGCGGCCCGCTCGCGCGAGACGCTGGCGCGCGGGCTCGACGCGGTGGCCGCCCTGCTCCACAGCAGCGGCGCGTCCGGCGGCGCGGTCGTATAGAAGGCCGCTCGGCTAGTCCAGCAGGTCGAACATGTGGCTGTACTTCACCGTGAAGCTGCGGTCGCGCAGCCCCACGCCGCCCTGCGTCGGGTCGCGGTTCTCGTTGTAGACGACGAAGAGCCCGGTGTTCGCGGTCTGCAGCCAGCCCAGCCTGAGGTTGGTCGACCAGTTGTCGATCACGTCGTTGTACTGCAACAGCGCCTGGACGTAGAGCCGCGGCGTGAACGAGTAGGACAGCCGCAGCTTCAGCAGGTTCGTGACGAAGCGGCCCTCGGGCAGGCTGACGTCGTTGCGTGAGAAGTCCGCGTAGGCGTTGAACGACTCGCCCAGCCGCCCGCGCAGCAGGGAGGCGACGCTCACGCGGCTGCCGCCGAAGAAGCCGCCGGTCGTGACGCGGGCTTCGAGGCTGAGCGGCGCGCCCTGGTTGGTGATCCCGACGATCTGGACCTCGGCGTTGTCGTAGGTCCCCGGGGTGACGCTGATTCCCGGGTAGATCTCGAAGGCCTGGAGCACGCCCTCGCGGGTGACGTTCACCCCGGTGTGCACTTCCCAGCCGCTCTTCCACTCGAAGTGGCTGTCCATGTGCAGGAAGCCCGACTCCTGGAACCCGTCCGGCTTGAAGTAGCCGCGATACGAGACGTGCGGGCGCATCTCCTGCAGCCCGAGGAAGTCCTTCGGGCGGTAGCGGTACATGACCAGGCCCTCGGGCTTGCGATAGCCGGAGCGCCGCAGGAAGCCGACCTCGGGGTTGAAGTTCTCGCCGACCTCCGTGAAGCCGGCGAACAGGTCCCAGGCCGGGGCGTTCAGGCTCGCCTGGAGGTTGTAGGCGTGGTCGCTGCCGCGCAGGCCCGGCGTGCTCGTCTTCGCGGCGTAGCCCTCGAGCGCGCCGTAGCGGCCGATGCCCCAGCGCGCGTCGGCGCCGTAAGTCTGGTTGTCGTCACCGTCCGGGGCGAGGTCGCCGGTGCCGGCGCGGTTGACGAAGATCGCGCCGACACGGGAGCGGTTGGGCAGCTCGCGCGAGACGCGCGCCGCGGCGAAGTTGCTGGCGGGGACGTCCCCGGTCGAGCGCGTCTGCATGTCGACCATGCCCACGTTCCAGCCCGCGAGCTTGCCCGAGAGCCGCGCGCCGCCCAGGATCGGCACGATCTGGCCCGAGGGCCCGATCCCCACGCGCCGGCTGAAGAAGAGGTCCACCTCTCCCGGGGTTCCCATCGTGAAGAAGCCCGCGTTCTCCAGGAAGAAGGGGCGCTTCTCCGGGTAGAAGAGGTTGAAGCGGTCGAGGTTGATCTGCTGCTCGTCCACCTCGACCTGGGCGAAGTCGGTATTGACGGTAGCGTCGAGCGCGAGGCTCGGGGTCACGCTCCACTTGAGCTCGCCGCCCACCTCTCCCTTCGTGTCGCGCGGGAGCTCGGTCGCCGGGCTCTCGCTCACGGCGCCGAGCGCGTACGGCGACAGCTTCAGGTTGCGCTGGCGCGGCGGCTCGAGGCCGGCGAGCGTGCCGGCGCGCGACAGCCGGTAGAGGCCGTACTGGCGCGGCAACGGGGCCCAGAACGCCTGCTCGTTGCGGCGGCGGATGTTGCGCTGGAAGTTGAGGCCCCAGACGGGCGCCTTGCCGCGGTCGTAGCGGAGGGTCGAGAACGGGATCGCGAACTCGGCGCTCCAGCCGAAGTCCCCGCTGCGCGTGCGCACGGTCCAGGAGGCGTCCCAGTTCTTGTTGAAGCCGCCGAGCGAGGAGCCCGCCGTGACCGAGCCGCCCTCGCCCTCGTTCGTGACCTGGCCGTCGTACTCGAGCCCGGCCGGGTTGGTGCCGAAGACGAAGCCGTTCTGCCGGTCGCGGTAGGTGTCGAGGATGATCTGGAAGCTGTCGGTCTCGGTGAGCTCGGAGTCGCGCCGGCTCTCGTTGACGACGATCCCGCCCGGCTCCCGGTCGTGGCAGACGACGCCGAAGTAGAGCGTGTCCTCGGTGAAGAGGATGCGGACCTCGGTGGGCTGGGAGGCGGGGGAGCCCGCGTCGGGCGTGATCTGCCAGAAGCCCGTGAGCGGAGGCGCCGCGGCCCAGGCCGGGTCGGCGAGCACGTCGCCGTCGACGACGGGCGCCTGCGTCCCGCGCACGGCCAGCGCCTCCGGCGGCTCGGTGGGAGCCGTGGGCGCCGGGCCCGTGTCGGCGGCGGCGACGGCCGCGACGGCCGCGACGGCCGCCGCGGCCAGCAGGAGCCCGAGTGCATGCCGGGCGGCCGTGGGCGTACGGGTCGGGGGCGGGAGCCCGTGGAGCGGAGCAGGCATGCGAGCGCGGGCGGCATTATACGACCTCGGTGAAACGTAACTTACGCCTTGTTACTACCGCCGCAGCCGCGCCTGCGAGACAGTCTGCGAGACGCTCCTTCCGGGGGGCGCTCTACCGCCGCGCCCCCCGGGACCCCGGGGCGGAACGGGAGAGCCGGCACCCGGGCTCGAGGCTATGATGGACGGTGAGTCGTCTGGCGAAAGGACAAGCATGAACCCGCTCCGAGTCGTGAGGGCGTCTGCACTCGCCCTGGGTCTCGTCGCTCTCGGGCCCGCGGCCCACGCCGGTGAGGAAGCGAGTCCGCCCGCTCCCGCCACCCAGGCGGCCGCGACGTCGGCCGGCTCCGCCGTCTACGCCGAGCCCTCGACCGCCTGGCACCTCTACGGGGGATTCGGGCTCGGGGCGGCCGACGGCAAGTACGGGGACGTCCTCGAGAAGCCGCTCCAGTGGGAGCTGCGGATCGCCAAGCAGAGCGCGTCCGGGAAGTGGCGCTTCGGCGCCGGCCTGCAGTTCGGCTCGATGGACCCGGCCGACGACCCCAACATCGATCCCGACAAGGTGGACGCGTGGCTCGCCCCCGACAAGGAGTGGGCGCACCTCGAGACGTTCTTCACCGCGACCCGCGTCTTCAACCCCCAGGCGAGCTTCCGTCCCTACGTGCAGGGACGCCTGGGGATCGTGCGCATCCACCCGCGCAGCGAGCTCTTCTACAACAAGCCGCCGGACGACCTCGAGCCCGGCGAGAGCCCGACCTACGCCACCAACGGCGTCGGCTTCACCGTCCAGGCGGGCTTCGAGGTCTCGCTCGGCAAGACGCTCTCGCTCGACGTCGCCGGCTTCGGGACTTACTACAAGACGGGCGCGTACGACATGTCCCCCCTCGGCCTGCCGGACGTGGACTCCGGGACCGAGTGGGGCGGGCGCCTGGGTCTCTCCTGGCAGCCGTACTCGGCCACGCCGCGCGACCCGGCGCGCAAGGCCCTGCTGCTCGACCCGTCGACCGGCAAGCCGTTGCCGCTGCCGCCCCCCGATGCCGACCGCGACGCCTGGGGCGTGCCGCGCAGCTGGGGCTGGGCCTGGGCCGAGATGTTCGCGATCAACTTGGGCGCGTCGATGTTCAACGAGTACGTGCGCGACGCCAACTTCAACCAGATCAGCCCGCGGAGCTTCTGGGCCAACCTCGAGGAAGGCTTCACCTACGACGACAACAAGTTCAAGACCAACCAGCTGATCCACCCGTTCAACGGCGGGACCTACTTCAACGCCGCGCGGGCGAACGGGATCGACTTCTGGGGCAGCTCGGCGATGGCGATCGTCGGGGCGTTCGTCTGGGAGTGCTGCGGCGAGACGCACCCGATGTCGTTCAACGACATGGTCTCGACCGGGATCGGCGGCATCGCACGCGGCGAGGTGATGCACCGGATCTCGTCGCTGATCCTGGACAACACCAAGCGCGGCAAGGGCCGCTTCGGCCAGGAGGCGGCGGCGTTCCTGATGAACCCGATCCGCGGCTTCAACCGCCTGGTGACGGGCGACGCGAGCGAGGTGAAGGGCAACCCCATCCACCCCTACGACTGGCGGCCGACGCTCCAGCTCAACGTGAGGGCGGGGGGGCGCGTGATCGGGGAGGGGGAGTCGATCTCGGAGAACACCAACACCTACGGCTTCCTGGAGTGGGCGATCGCCTACGGCGACGCCTGGGACCCGGACAACCGCCGGCCGTACGATCGCTTCGACGTGGTGGCGCAGTCGAACTTCGGCGACAAGACGCGGATGGGCCGGCTGCTGATCCGCGGCGACCTCATCTCCAAGCTCGTCTCCGAGAAGCACTCGCTCGCGCTGCAGCAGGACTTCGACTACATCGACAACGAGGCCTACGAGTACGGCGGCCAGAGCCTGGGGCCGGCGCTGCTCTCGCGCTTCGAGCTGTCGCCGACGACGACGCTGCTGACCCGCGCGCAGGCCTTCTTCGTCCTGCTCGGCGGCGTGAACTCGAACCTCTCGTTCCTCGCCGACGTCGCCAACCAGGAGCGGATCCGCGAGTACGACTACGGGCCGGGGGCGGGCGCCTCGTTCGAGTTCTACCTGCTGCGCAAGAACCGGCCGCTGCTGACCGGCCGCTACCGCGGGACCTACCTCGACGTCTCGAACGGTTCGATCTACAACGACGACACCGCCGACATCGGCCTCGACGCCACGCACGGCGTGCAGCAGACGCAGCTCAAGCTCGAGATCCCGGTCACGCGGAGCCTCGCGATCGGCGCCGACGGCTCGCTCTTCTTCCGCCGCAGCCACTACGACTTCGAGGGCAGCGGCGTGCCGCCCGAGATCGGCACCGGCCGCCGCACGGTCACCCAGAGGAACCCCGAGGTCCGGCTGTTCCTGGCCTGGACGTACAACCGGTGAGCTGACCAGGTCCGAGAGGGCTACTCCTCCGGCTCGTCGCTCTCCTCCCCCTCGCCGTCCTCCGTGATGGGCCGGACGAAGGCGGCGCGGATCGGCGCCGGCATCACCGAGTCGGCGCCCCGCACCGACTTCCAGAGGATCTCGTTGAGCTCGCGCTCCGGGGCGAGGTCCGCCTCGACCAGGTTCATCCGCAGCGAGGCCTGCGCCCCCGGCGCGTCCTCGCGATTCGTCTCGGTGAGCGACACCCGCGCGGGCCTCGCCGTGTAGGTCGCCTCGTCGGGCTTCGTCGCGAATGCCCCGAACATCGGGGTCGCCGCGGCGTCGTACTGGCTCATCGGCGGCAGGCCGAGGATGAGCTCGATCGTGCGCAGCACGCCCGAGGTGGTGTAGAGCGTCGAGTCGACGGCTCCCCGCTTCGCCCAGGGGCTCGCGACGAGCAGCACCGAGCGGTGGGCGTCCACGTGGTCGGGGCCGTTCTGGGCGTCGTCCTCGAGCACCAGGATCGCCGACTCCTTCCAGAAGCGGCTCTTCGAGACCGCCTCGACCAGGCGCCCGAGCGCCAGGTCGTTCTCCGCCACCATCGCCCGCGGCGTGGGGCGGCCCGGCACGGTCCCGATCGTGTGGTCGTTGCCGAGGCGGATGACGTTCAGCTGCGGCAGGCCGCCCTGCTTCTCGAACGCCTTGAACTCCTCCAGCCACACGTCGATGCGCGAGTTGTCGGTGATCTCCAGGTCGTAGGGCGCGTAGCTCGGGTGTACCTTGCCGACGAGGCCGGGCACGGTGGCGGTAATCGGCCCGCCGCGGGTCTCCCACGAGGCGAACTCGCCGTAGCTGCGCACGGACACTCCCGCGCGGTTCGCGAAGTCCCAGATGTAGCCGTCCGCCGGGGCCGCGAGGTTGCCGTAGCTGTTGCGGATCTCGTGGCCGCCCTCGCTCAGGTAGATGCCGCCACGCTGGCCGTAGAGCGTGGGCCACAGCTTCTCGACGGCGTCGGTCGCGTAGGCGGCGGTCGAGTAGGCGTGGCCGTCGTTGCTCACCTCGGCATCCACGTAGAAGTTGTCGAACAGCACGAACTCGCGGGCGAGGGCGTGCGCGTTCGGTGTCACCTCCTCGCCGAAGAGCGTGAGGTTGGGGTCGCCGTTGCCCTGCGGCAGGTCGCCGAGCACCTGGTCGTAGGTTCGGTTCTCGCGGATCACGTAGAAGACGTGGCGAATCGGGGAAGCATCCCCGACGCGGCCAGGCACGGGCGAGCCCTCGGGCCGGCCCGGGGGCGCCTCGCGCCGGCCCTCGTTGTAGGCGCTGATCGCGAACACCCGCTCGGTCAGCTGCGCGAGGGTCGCCGCATCCGGCCGCTTCACGATCGAGAGCGCGCCGTTGAGCAGGCCGGCGATGTAGCTGGACTCCTCGCGCACGGCGTTGGGCTGCGGGCCGCGAGGGTTCGCCACCGGGCTGAGGCCCTTGCCGGAGAGCACCAGCACGTTCTCGCCGGCCGCGTCGTAGGCGACGCCGGTCGGGTACCAGCCCGTGGGAATGAAGCCCCGGAAGCGGCTCTCGCCGGGCCGCGTGACGTCGACGACCGCGACGGTGTTGTTGTCCGCGTTCGCGACGAGCAGCGTGCCGCCGTCCGGGGAAAGCGCCAGCGCGTTCGGCGTCGAGCCGGGGGGAGCCTTGGGCGACAGTGCGACCCCGATCCGCTCCGACGCCTGGCGCGTGGCGAGGTCGACGACCCAGACGGCGTTGGTGTTCGCGCAGGCGACGAACAAGCGCCGCGCGTCCTTCGAGAACACCATCGCGTTCGGGTGCTCGCCAGTCGGGATCTCGGCGAGCAGGGCGAGCGTCGCGGGGTCGAGCACGGCGACGCGCGCGCCGCCCCAGACGGAAACGAAGAGCTCGCGCCCTCCGGGCGCGAGCAGCGTGGCGTACGCCTCGGCCGGAAGGTCGCGGCGCGCGAGCACGGCGCCCGTCGCGAGCTCGACCGCAACCGCGGCCTTGCCGTAGACCTGCGCCGCGTAGAGCACGCGGCCGTCGCCCGAGACGGCGAGGCCGCCCATGAAGCCCGCGTTCATCAGGCGCTCGTCCTTCGTGGACTGCGGCGGCGCCACCGTCAGCGTGCGGCCCGCCACCAGCTTCGCGCCGCTCCAGCTGACCTCGCGGATCGAGTTGTCGGCCCCGCCGGAGGAGAAGAGCCGCTTCCCGTCGGGGTGCCAGGCGAGCCCGAGCCAGGCGTGGTCGAGCGCCATCTTCTGGATCACCTGGCGGCTCACCAGGTCCACGACGCGCAAGCTCGGCTTCGACCAGCCGTTGTTCGTGATCACGAGGTGCCGCCCGTCGGGGTGGAGCGCCATCGCGAGCGGCAGGTCGCCGGCGTCCAGGTGGCTGCCGGCCGGGGCGATGCGCCAGCCGTTCGGCAGCAGCGTCACGCCGTCGCCCAGCGGGCCGGGGAGCTGAGGGGACTGGGCTTCTGGGATGGCCACGGAGGGGCTTGACGGGGCGGGGACGGCGGGAACGGCCGAAACGGACAGCGCGACGACGACCGCGAGAGGAATGGCAGGAGGCAGCAGGGACGTCGACAGGCGCAGTCGGAGCATTCGGGGGTCTCCAGGGCGATCCGAGAAGGGGCGAAGATAACATCCAACGGATCGGTCGGAGCTCGCGGGTCGCGCGCTCACGGGCGCGACCCGCGAGGGCATTACTCCGCCCGCAGCGCCTCGATCGGGTCGAGCCCGGCCGCGCGCCGCGCCGGGGCCACTCCGGCCACGACTCCCGTGACGAAGCTCACGACCAGCCCGGCGACCACGAAGCGCATCGGCGTCTCGACCGGCAGGCCCGGGACGACGACGCGCAGCAAGGCGCCGAAGCCGAGGCCAAGGGCGATCCCCGCGATCCCGCCGAGCGTGGCGAGCGCTACCGCCTCGGCCAGGAACACGGCCTGCACCTGCCTCGCGGTCGCGCCGAGCGCCCGCAGCAGGCCGATCTCGGCCGTGCGCTCGCCGACCGCGATCCACATCATCGTCAGGATCCCGGTGGCGCCCACCAGCAGCGAGATGCCGGCGATGGCGCCGACCGACATCGTGATCACGTCCATCACCTTGCCGAACACGTCGAGCATCGCCTCCTGCGTGGTGACCGTGAAGTCCTCGTCGCCGTGGCGCAGGCTCAGCACGCGCTTGACCTCGGCCTCGACGCGCGCGGTCTCGCGCACGTTCGCGTAGACGATGTCGATCTCGAACAGCTCGTCCTGGTTGAACAGCCGCAAAGCGCTCGCCACCGGCACGATCGCGATGTCGTCGATGTCGAAGCCCATCATCTGGCCCTTGGGCTCCATCACGCCGATCACGCGGAAGCGCCCGCCGGCGACGCGCACCACCTCGCCGAGCGGGCTCGCCTCGCCGAACAGCTCGCGGGCCAGCTTGGGCCCGAGCACCGCGAAGGCCCCGCCCTGGCGCGGGTCGCCCTTCGGCCAGAACGAGCCCTGGCGCGCGCCGAACTTCCACAGCGCGGGCAGGTCGGGCGTCGCGCCGAGCACCGAGACGCTGCGGCCGCGCTCGCCGGCCTCGACGCGCGCGAGGCCCATCGTCACCGGGACCACGGTCTCGATTCCCGGGATGCGGGCGAGCGCCTCGGCGTCGTCGATCGTGAGCTTGCGCGTGGTGCCGCCCAGCACGCCGGGGATCCCCAGCGTCTTCGACTTGCCGGGGTTGACGGCGATGATGTTGGTCCCGAACTGCGTGAACTGCCCGAGCACGTAGACGCGCGTGCCCTCGCCGATCGAGGTCAGCAGGATCACCGCGGCGATGCCGATCGCGATCCCCAGCATCGAGAGGAACGAGCGCAGGCGGTGGGCGCGCAGGGCGCCGGTCGCGAGCCGGAGCAGGTCGCCCACGGCTCACCTCCCCGCGAGCGCCGCGACCGGGTCGAGCCGTGTCGCGCGCCGGGCGGGCAGCACGCCGAACACGGCCCCGACCCCGACCGAGAGCGAGAACGCGGCCGCGACAGCCCACAGCGGCGGCGAGGCGGGCAGCGCCGGGTAGACGGCCACGATCGCCAGCACCGCGGCCCAGCCGAGCGCCAGGCCCAGCAGCCCGCCGGCGGACGAGATCAGGATCGCCTCCGCGAGGAAGGCAGCCAGGATCTGGCGGCGGCCCGCGCCGAGCGCCTTGAGCAGGCCCACCTCGCGGGTGCGCTCGGAGACCGAGACCAGCATGACGTTCATGATCCCGACCCCGGCCACCGCGAGCGAGACGGCGGCGATGCCGCCGAGCGCCATCGTGAGCGCGCCCAGGATCGCGCCGAAGGCGGAGATCACCGCGTCCTGGGTGATCACGGTGACGTCCTCCTCGCCGTGACGCTCGGCGAACAGCCGCAGCAGCGCCTGCTTCGCGCGCTCGATCTCCGCGTGGCTTCTGACCTGGACCACGAGGCGGAACAGGCCCGAGCGGTTGAGCATCTTCATCGCCGTCGCGACCGGGACGATCACCACGTCGTCCATGTCGATCCCGAGCTGCTGGCCGCGCGGCTCCAGCACCCCGATCACGCGCATGCGCCAGTCGCCCACGCGCACCACCTGGCCCACGGGGTCGATCGCGGGGAACAGCTCTCGCGCCAGCCGACTGCCCAGCACCGCGATCGGGGCGCCGCGGTCCCACGCCATCGGCGGCAGGAAGCGTCCCTGTGCGACGCCCAGCCGGCGCACCTCGAGCGCCTCGTGCGAAGAGCCGAACAGCGCCACCTGCCGCTGCCGCTCCCCGAACGCCACCGTCTCGGTGCCCACCACCATCGGCGCCAGCTTGTCCACCTCGCGCACCTGGCGCCTGACGGCCTCGGCGTCGTCGAGCGTGACCTCGTTCGGCACGCCGCCGATCCCGGGCATGGCGCCCGTGGTCTCGGTCTTGCCCGGCAGCACGATCACCATGTTGGTGCCGACGCTCGCGAACTGCGCGAGCACGTAGCGCCGAGCGCCCTCGCCGAGCGCCGTGAGCGTCACCACCGCGGCCACGCCGATCGCCACGCCGAGCAGGCTGAGCGCCGTGCGCAGGCGGTGCCCGCGCAGCGCGCGCGCCGCGAAGCCGAGCACGTCGAGCGTTCTCACGTCCCGTTCTCCGCGGCGGACAGGAGCTCGACCGCCTCGTGGATCCGGCTGCCGGGGCCGCGGTACACGACGCGCCCGTCCTTCAGCACCATCACGCGGCGCGCCCGCCGCGCCACCGCCGGGTCGTGTGTCACCACGATCAGCGTCAGGCCCTGGGCGTTCATCTGCTCGAGCAGCTCGAGCACGTGGCGGCCCGAGGTCGTGTCCAGGTTGCCGGTCGGCTCGTCGGCCAGCAGCAGCTTCGGCTCGAGCACGGTCGCGCGCGCGAGCGCCACGCGCTGGCGCTCGCCGCCCGAGAGCTGGTTGGGCCGGTGCTGGGCG
>CAZMRX010000146.1:0-12026 GCA_964568755.1 uncultured Acidobacteriota bacterium
AGCGAGTCGCTCGAGGCGGTCCAGCTCGGGCTCGAGCTCCGGGCGGGCGACGAGGTCCTGACCACGACGCACGACTACGATCGCATGCTCACCACCTGGCGCCAGCGCGAGCGGCGCGACGGCGTCGTGCTGAAGACGCTCTCCTTTCCGCTGCCGCCGCCGAGCCTCGACGACCTCTACGAGCGTTTCGAGCGGGCGCTGACGCCGCGCACGAAGGTGATCCTGGTCTGCCACATCACCAACCTCACCGGCCAGATCTTCCCCGTGAAGCGGATCTGCCGCATGGCGCGCGAGCGCGGGATCGAGGTGATCGTCGACGGCGCTCACGCCTACGCCCACTTCCCGTTCACGCTCGAGGACCTCGACTGCGACTACTACGGCACCAGCCTGCACAAGTGGCTGTTCGCCCCGCACGGCACGGGCTTCCTGTACGTGCGGCGCTCGAAGATCGGCAAGGTCTGGCCGCTGATGGCGGCCGAGGCGAAGCAGGACGAGGACATCCGCAAGTTCGAGGAGATCGGCACGCACCCCGCCGCCAACCACAACGCGATCGCCGAGGCGCTCGTGTTCCACCACGGGATCGGCGTCGAGCGCAAGGCGGCGCGCCTGCGCTACCTGCGCGACCGCTTCCTGCGGCGGCTCGCGAAACAGCCGCGGGTGCGCGTCCACACCAGCTTCGACCCGGCCATGTCGTGCGGGATCGGCAACCTGCAGGTCGAGGGCGTCTCCAGCGCGGCTCTCGCAAAGCACCTGTTCGACACGCGCCGCATCATCGTCGTGCCGATCCAGCACGACGAGTTCGAGGGCCTGCGCGTCACGCCCTGCGTCTACACGACGCCCGACGAGGTCGACCGCTTCGCCGAGGCGGTCGAGCAGGTGATCGCGAAGGGACTCCCGGCCTGAGGCAGCGCCCCGCTCGCGCTCAGCCGCGAGCCGGGGCCCGCGCGAGCTCTTCGAGGATCTCCGCGAGCGGCCGCGCGTCGAGCGAGTCGAGCACCAGGTCGACAGCCGGGCGCGCCAGCGGGCGCGTGAGCGCGTTCGGCACGGCGACGCAGCGCATCCCGGCCGCGAGCGCGGCGCGCATGCCGTTCGGCGAGTCCTCGAACACGACGCAGGCGGCGGGCGCGCTCCCGAGCCGCGCCGCCGCCAGCAGGAACAGCTCCGGGTCGGGCTTGACCTTGCGGACGTCGTCGCGCGCGACCACCACGTCCAGCAGGTCGCGGATCGCGTGGCGCCTCAGCCAGCCGTCCACCCAGCCGCACGAGCTGCTCGAGGCCACGGCCCGCCCGAGCCCGAGTGCGCGGGCCTCGCCGAGCAGCGACGCGACGCCCGGCAGCAGCGGCCGGCCCTCGCAGCCGCTCGCCGTGGCGGCCTTGACCTCGAGCAGCACGGCGTCGCGATCGAGCGTCCCCCCCACGAGCGCGTCCAGGTGCGCGAGCGGGTCGAAGCCGCCGTGGGTGCCGAGCGCGTGCTGCCACAGCTCCAGCCCGAGCGGCTGGCCGTGGCGAGCGTAGGCCGCGAGCCAGGCCTCGAAGATCGGCGTCTCGGTGTCGACGATCAGGCCGTCGAAGTCCAGGATGATGGACGAGGCCGCGATGCTCATCGACAGCCTTATGATAGTCGCGGGAGAGCGAACATGATCGATCGGCGGACCCTGGGGATCGGCCTGCTGCTGCTGGGCGGCGCCGCGACGGCTCCTGCCGCAGAGCCGCGCGAGGCGCTCGTGGCCGCCGTGAAGGCGCGCGAGATCGCATTCGCGAAGACGATGGCCGACCGCGACCTCGCGGCCTTCGGGTCGTTCGTGGCCGAGGATGCCGTGTTCATGGGGCCGACGGTCCTGCACGGGCGCGCGGCCGTGGTGCAGGGCTGGAAGGCGTTCTTCGACGGCCCGGCGCCCTTCTCGTGGGCGCCCGAGCGCGTGGAGGTGACGCTGTCGGGCACGCTCGCCATCAGCAGCGGCCCGGTGTTCGATCCCGCGGGCAAGCGCGTCTCGACCTTCAACTCCACCTGGCGCCGCGATCCGGACGGCGAGTGGCGGGTGGTGCTCGACAACGGCTGCCCGCCCTGCCGCTGAGCGCGCCGATGCGGCGGCCTGACTCGCACGTCCGCGTCTGCCGCGACTGCGGCGAGGAGTACCGGCCCGAGATCGTGCGCTGCGCCGACTGCGGCGGCGAGCTGGAGGACCGTCATCCCGGCGCCAGCCCCGCGCCCGAGCCGGCTCGAGACCAGCCCGACGCGGGCGAGCTCGACGGCTACCGGCCCCTGTTCGTGACGGCCCGCGCCACGGACCTCGTGCCGATGGCCGAGCGCCTGCGCGAGCGCCAGCTCGAGTACCGGCTCGCCGAGCAGCCGGGCGCGCAGAAGGACGCCCCGACGCGCTACGCGATCCTCGTCCGCGAGGCG
Organism: uncultured Acidobacteriota bacterium; assembly: GCA_964568755.1. GTDB lineage: Bacteria > Acidobacteriota > Vicinamibacteria > Fen-336 > Fen-336 > DATBSL01. Next base: position 2,404 of record CAZMRX010000146.1, read on the forward strand.
GACGCGCCGGGTGCGCTCGCGGCGGTGACCGACCTCGTCGCGCCGCACGAGGACGCCTCTTCCGTGCACGCCGTGGAGACACGCTTCGACCCGGAGCAGGGCTACGTGCAGTGCCCCGCCTGCGGCACGGAGCAGGCGAAGGCTGCGACCGAGTGCCCCGAGTGCGGGCTGGGCCTGGGCGGCGAGGAGACGGCCGAAGAGCCGCACGGGTGAGCGGGCGGGGAGCGACGAGCGGGGCCGCGCTCGCCGCGCGTGCCCGGCAGCTGGCCCTCGACACCGGATTCGACCTCGCCGGCTTCGCGCGCGCCGACGCGCCCCCGGCCCTGGCCTTCTTCGCGGCCTGGGTGGAGCGCGGCCACGCCGGCGAGATGGGCTACCTCACGAGCCAGGTCGCGACGCGCAGCGACCTGAAGCTCGCGTTCCCCTGGGCGCGCTCGGTGCTGTGCGTCGGCCTGCAGTACGACACCCCGCACGCCTACTCGACGGACGCGCCTCGAGGGCGCGGCTGGATCTCGCGCTACGCCTGGGGCGACGACTACCACGACGTGATGCGGGCGATGCTCGAGCGCCTGCGCGAGCGGCTGCAGGCCGAGGCGGGACCCTTCGAGGCGCGCGCGTACGTGGACACCGGCCCGCTCGCCGAGAAGGCGTGGGCCGCGGCCGCCGGGCTCGGGGCGCTCGGCAAGAACACCTGCCTGCTGCACGCGGAGCACGGCTCCTGGTTCTTCCTGGGCGAGCTCGTGACCGACCTCGACGTGCCGGGCGAGGAGCCGCGCGCCGACATGTGCGGCAGCTGCACCGCCTGCCTCGACGCCTGCCCGACGCAGGCCTTCCCCGCTCCCTACGTGCTCGACGCGACGCGCTGCATCAGCTACCTGACGATCGAGCTGAAGGGCGCGATCCCGGAGCCGCTGCGCGAGGCGACCGGCCGCCACGTCTTCGGCTGCGACATCTGCCAGGACGTGTGCCCGTGGAACCGCAAGCGCCGCCATCGGGGCGGCGCCGCGTTCGAGCCGAGGCCGGGCGCCGTCGCGCCCGAGCTGGCCGAGCTCGCGGCGCTCGACGAGGACGGCTTCCGCGAGCGCTTCCGCCGCAGCCCCGTGAAGCGCGCCAAGCGACGCGGCCTGCTGCGCAACGTCGCGGTCGCGATCGCCAACGCCGGCGGCGCGCACGACCGCCCGCGGCTCGAGGGGTTGGCCGCGGACGGCGACCCGCTCGTCGCCGAGCACGCGCGCTGGGCGATCGCGCGCCTGGACGCCCGGCTCAGCGCAGGCGCAGGCTCTTCTGGAGCTTGATGGCGTAGCTCGAGCCGGAGGCGAGCTCGACCTCCACGCCGCGCGTGGCGAGCACGGCGGCCCCGCCCGCGGCGCCGCCGATCAGGCCGCCCTTGGCCGCCCCCGAGCCGCCGTCGGCGATCGCGCCGATCAGGACGCCGGCGGCCGCGGCTCCGCCCGCGATCTTGGCGTCCTTGCCCTTGCTCGAGCCGGCCGTCACGTCGAAGCCGGTCGCCTCGATCTTGTAGCTGCGACCGTCCACGCGGATCTCGTCGAACGCGACCACCAGCCGTGCGCGCCCCTTCACGCGGCCCGAGCGCTGCGCGCTCACGACGTGCCCCCTCACCTCGGAGCCCTGGGGCAGCAGCACGTCGCCCTCGACCGCCACGTCCTCGGCCAGCTCGGCCACCACGGGGTCCTCCGCCTTCGCGGTCTTCGTGGACAGCGCCTGCTGCAGGACGATCTTCAAAGCCGTTCCGGACGCCACGACGCGGGGGCGCGGAGTGGGTGTCGGGACGGGCGTGGGGACGGGCGTCGGAGCGGGCGTGGGTGTCGGAGTGGCGGCTGGCTCGGGCGCCGCGGGAGGCACCGCGGAGGCGGGCGCCGGGCGTCCCGCCCCTGATGGCGGCGCGGCCTGCGACACGCTGGCCGGGCGCGGTGCGGAGCCCGAGGCCGCTTCCGGCGCTTCGGCTGCGACCGGCGCCTCGGCCGGGACGGGGCTGGCAGGGGCGGCGGGCGGAGCGGGCGACGGCCCGGCGTCCGCTGTGCGTGAGGCCGGGCGCTGACACGCGGCGGGCACGAGGGCGACGACAAAGAGGGCTGCGAGCTGCTGCCGCTTCATGAATGGCCTCCTGGCACGACATCCGACGCCGAGAGCGGCCTCGTGACCGGGCGTCGCGCCTCGACAAGAATGACGCAGGTGGGCCCCCATCGGGGCGTGATGCGCATCACGCATCCCGGCCCGGACACATCCCCTTACAATGGCTGGCGACGGGAGGTGGCATGCCTCGTTTCGGGCCCGCCGCGCTGGCCCTGCTCGCGACCGCCGCGCCGGCCCCGGCGCTCGCCGCCGAGCCGCGCGCCCTGGCCGTGGCCGTGGCCGACGCGCAGGGGCAGTTCGTCGCCGACCTGCGGGCGGAGGAGCTGCGCGTGATCGAGAACGGCGAGCCGCGCGAGCTCGACCACTTCGAGCGCGACGAGCGGCCGCTCGCCGCCTACCTGGTGCTCGACACCAGCACGGGAGCCTCCCGCGTCTTCCGCACGCAGGCATTCGACGCCGTGTGGGCGTTCGTATCCAGCCTGCCCCCGGGCTCGAAGTGCACGCTGTGGACGACCGGCGACCGGCCGCGGCGGCTCGGCGCGCTCGACGGCGACCGCAAGGCCGTCGACAAGAAGGTCGGCCAGGGCTTCGCGCTCGAGGGCGCCAACACGCTGATGGACACGCTCGTCGACGCCGCGGTGGCGCTCGCGAACGAGTCCGGGAAGCGGCGGGCGCTGGTGGTGCTCACGGGAGCGGGGGCGGGCCACACCACCCGCTCGCCGGGAGACGTCAAGGCGCGGACGCGACGCGCGAGCGCGCCCGTCCTCGCGCTGATGTACGGCGACGGCGAGGCCCTCACCGCCGGCTCGCTGCGCCTCGGCGACACACCGCGCGACGGCGACAACCTCACGATCGTGGGCGCCTCCGACCACGAGCGGATCCTGTCGGAGCTGGCCCAGGTCACCGGCGGGCGCTTCGAGCGGATGCCGGCAGCGCTCGGCGCGGGCACGGCGTTCGGTCCGATGGCGGCCGAGCTCGGCGGCCAGTACCGGATCCGCTACAAGCCGGGCGCGGGCCAGGGCCCGATGCGGGTGGAGGTGCGCGTCGCGCGCCCCGGCGTGCGCTGGCGCGTCAGCCTCGACAGCCCGTGAAGGAGCGCAGATGAAGAAGGTCCTGATCGCGGGCGGCGCGCTGCTGCTGCTCGGCGGCGTCGTCCTCGCCGGTCTCGGCGCTTACGCCGTGTCGCGGCTCCAGACGCCCGAGCTCGAGCGCTCGATCCTCGACCAGGCCCGGGCCGCGCTCGGCACCGAGCTCGAGGTGCGGGACATGGAGATCTCGCTTCTCTCCGGGGTCGCGCTCGAGGGAATCTCGGTCGCGAACCCGCAGCCGTTCCGCGGCCAGCTGCTGACGGCCGACGCCTTCGTGCTGCGCTACCGCCTGCTGCCGCTGCTCTACGGCCGGGTCCAGGTGGACAGGCTGGCGCTCGAGAAGCCCGTGCTCACGCTGGCGATGGACGCGCGGGGCGGCTTCAACTACGAGAAGCTCGGAGCCGCGGCGGCGAAGGACGCAGCCGCGAAGCCCGGGCAGGCGCCTCCCGCGGCCGCCCCGCCGCTGCGGATCGTGATGAAGTCGCTCGCCGTCGAGAACGGCAGCGTCGTGATGAACGACCACACCAGGGCGCGCCTGATGGCCGTCGAGGAGATCGACTTCCGGAGCGCCTTCGAGGTCGCGGGCGGGATCGCACAGGGCACGGGCCAGGTCACGATCGGGAAGGCCAACTTCGCCGACGTGCTGTTCGTGCGCGGGGTGCAAGCGCCGCTCGCGATGTCGAAGGAGAAGCTGACGCTCGCGCCGATCCGCGGCGACCTCGCGGGCGGCGCGATCTCGGGGGAGCTCAGGGTCGACCTCAAGGGAGGCTTTCGCTACGCCACGGACCTGGCGGTGAAGGGCGCCCGGGTCAAGACGCTGCTCGAGGAGGCGAGATCGGCCGCGGTCGTGTCGGGCACGCTCTCCGGCAAGGCGCACTTCGAAGGCAAGGGCGGCCTCGCGACGATGCGCGGCCAGGGCAGCGCGGAGGTCGCGTCGTGCCGCGCCGAGCAGAGCCGGGTGCTCGCGCTGCTCGCGGGCGTGCTGCAGGTGCCCGAGCTCGCGAACCCCGACTTCGAGACCTGCCGCGTCGAGTTCAACCAGACCGGGAGCCGCTTCGCGACGCCGGTGGTGGCGCTCACGGGCGACGCCGTCCGGCTCGCGGGACGCGGCAGCATCAACCTCGACACGAGCGGCCTGGACTACCAGCTGACGCTCTCGCTCGCGCCGAAGCTCTTCGCCAGGATCACGCGCCCCGAGCTGCGCGCGGGCTTCAAGCAGGGCGCGGACGGCTTCGCGGCGGTCGACTTCCGCCTCTACGGCACGACACTCGAGCCGAAGACCGACTTGCTCTCCCGCGTGGGCAAGGCCGCCGCCACGGGCGTCGCCAAGGACCAGGTCAACAAGCTGCTGAAGACGAAGATTTTCTGAGGGGTCAGGTCTTGAATCTTGGCGTTGACTGGCCAGGGCTCGTCATCCTGCAGTCCTGGGAAAAGCGACGAAACGGGCCCACGGCCTGTTTCTGGCGGTCTTTGAGACGAGGGGGCTCCGCCCCCTCGAGCACCCCTGGGTTGCAGAGGGCAGACAATTGCAAGCCGACGAATCAGCCTTCTGGCAGCAGGTAGATCCCGCCCTCGTCGTAGACCGCGACCCAGGAGGTGTGGCGGGTCAGCTTGCCGGTGAGAACGAGGGCGCCGAGCGGGCCGTGGATCAGGCGCTCGACGGTGCGCTTGGCGCCGCGAGCGCCCGGGGCGGCCTGCGCCGCCTGCTGCGCGGCGAAGCGGGCGGCCTCCGGCGTCACGCGGACACGGACTGAGTGGCGCCGCTCGACCGCCGAGGTCAGCTCGGCGAGCGCGCGGCCCACGATCATCTCGACGTCGTCGGGGTCGAGGTTGCGGAAGTAGACGACCTCGTCGACGCGGTTCAGCAGACCGAGCCCGAACACCTTGCGCAGCTCGTCCTCGCTCGGGGCGGCGCTGCCGCGCGCCGCGCTCGGGTTCGACGTCATCACCACCACCAGCTGGCGCGCGTCGGCGGTGCGGCCGCGCGCGTCGGTGACGCGTCCCTCGTCGAACATCTTCAGGAACACGTCCAGCACGCGGGGGTGGGCCTTCTCGATCTCGTCGAGCAGCAGCAGCGCCTGGGGCTTCTGCCGCAGCGCGATCGTGAGCCGCCCCTCCCGGTCGGCGCCGGTCTCGGCCGGCCCCGGGCCCAGCAGCCGGGCGACCGACTGCTCCTCGCGCAGCTCCGACATGTCCATCCGGATCATCCCCGAGGCCGAGCCGAACAGGTGCTCGGCGAGCAGCCGCGCCGTCTCGGTCTTGCCCACGCCGCTCGGGCCCACGAACAGCAGCACGACCCGCGGCCCCTGGCGGCTCGGGGGCGAGGACAGCGCCAGGCGCAGGCGGCGCGCGACCCGGGAGGTGGCGTCGTCCTGACCGAGCACGCGCTCGCGCAGGTAGTCCTCGAGCGCGAGCAGCCGCCCGCGCATCCCCGTGTCGAGCGTCTCGGTCACCAGGTCGAGGGGCAGCTGGCGCTTTTCCGCCAGCACGCGCGCGATCGTGAGCGGGGTGACGAGCGGCGACTCCGCCGGGCTCGTCCCCGGGCGCAGCGGCAAGGGCGGGCTCGCCCGCTCCGCCGCCTTGTCGACGAGCTCGATCGCCTTCTCCGGCAGCTTGCGGTCGGGCTCGAAGCGCACGGACAGGTCGACCGCGGTCACGAGCGCCTCGTCGGCGATCGAGACGCGCCGCTCGCGCTCGAGGCGGGGACGCAGCTCGCGCAGCTTCTCCAGCGTCTCGTCGCGGCCGGCCCGGTCGAGCGCCGTCGCCGCCGGCCCCGCGCCGAACACCTCGGGCCCCTTGCCGGCCTCGAGCAGCGCGCCGCGCAGCTCGGCCGGCTCGGCCCCCGCGGCGCGGATGATCCGCGAGGTGACGACGTCCACGTCCTCGGCGAGCGCGGCGAGCAGGTGCGCCACGCCGACGCCCTGGGCCGCGCCCGCGAGGTCGGCCGCGGCGGCGAAGACGGCCTTGCAGGTGAGCGAGCGCGACAGCGGCCCGCGCGGCGGCCCCTGGACGGTGCCGCGCCCGAGCTGGATGCGCGCGCGCCGGCGCAGGCGCGTGGCCTCGACGCCGCACGACGACAGCGCCTTGAGCAGCCGGGCGTTCTCGTCGCGGACGAGCGCGGCGTTGGTCCCGAGCTCGCCGCTCCCGAGCCCCGAGCCCAGCTTGCCGAGGCTCAGCGAGCCGATCAGCAGGTGGGCCGGCTCGATCAGAGCGTGCCCGCCCGCCGCCGCCTCGCCAGCCGCGATCATCCAGGCGGCTTCCGCGCCTGGGCTAAGGTTCATCCGCCGCCTCCGTAACCTTGGATTATGCCTCGCCCGAGGCCTTCTAGGCTTCGACGAAGTCGACGTGCACGCGCCGGGGGATGACGCCGGCCTCGAAGCCGCGGTCGAGGAAGAGCTGGACGGCGCGGCGGCCGCGCTCCCCCATCTCGAGCGTCATGTCGTTCACCCACATCCCGACGAAGCGGTCGGCCACGTCCAGGTCCATCCCGCGCGCGAAGCTCATGGCGTACTCGAGCGCCTGCGGCCGGTGCGCGAGCGAGTGCCTGACCGTCTCGCGCACCAGCCGGGTGAGCCGCGCGACCAGCTCCGGGCCGAGATCGCGCCTCACGGCGTTGCCGCCGAGCGGCAGCGGCAGGCCGGTCTCCTGCTTCCACCACGCGCCCAGGTCCACGAGCTTCACGAGCCCCTGCCCGCCGTACGTGAGCTGGCCCTCGTGGATCACCAGGCCCGCCTCGGCGCGGCCCTCGCGCACCTCGTCCAGGATCCTGTCGAACGGCACCACGCGCGTGGCAACCCCCGGCGCGTAGAGCTGCAGCGCCAGGTAGGCCGAGGTGAGCGTGCCGGGCACGGCGATCGTCATGCCGCGCACGGCGTCCGGGCGCTTCGCCTCGCGCGCCACCAGCAGCGGGCCATAGCCGTCGCCGATCGAGCCGCCGCACGGCATCAGCGCGTAGCGCTCGGCCACGAACGGGTAGGCGTGGAACGAGATCGCGGTCACCTCGTGGCGGCCTTCCTGCGCGTGGCGGTTGAGCGTCTCGATGTCGGTGAGCACGTGGCTCACCTCCAGCTCTCCGGTGTCGACGCCGCCCCTGGCGAGGCCGTAGAACATGAACGCGTCGTCGCTGTCGGGGCTGTGGGCGATGCTTATCTTCATGCTGGGGTCTCGACCCCCATCATATAGCCCCGGCGCCGCGTCACTCGCCCGCCCAGTACTTGACGCTGCGAGCCGCCTCCGCGGCGATCGCCTCGCCCTTGTCGCCGAAGTCGCCCATCAGCAGCAGCAGGTTGGCGCCGAAGCGGAACAGCGTCCTCTTGCCGCCTCGCAAGTTCCGCTGGAACTCGTCGGCGTCCCGCACGCTCTCCCAGCGGGTGAGCAGCACCGTCACCTTGCGCTCCGCGTCCACGTAGTGGTGGTAGACGTCGCCCGCGGTGCCGGAGGCGCCCGGCGTCTCCCAGCTGAGGGGCAGGAGCATCTCGAAGCCGCCCGACTGGAGCTTCGACCCCGTGAGCAGCGTGAGGCCCAGCTCGCCGACCGAGCCCGTCACCGCCTGCGACCAACCCGGGCCGAGGAGCTTCGACATGTCGGGCAACGAGAGCGAGCGCGCCCGCTCCCGGCGCCCGCCCCAGTACTGCTCGGGGTGCATCACCTCGCGGGTCGAGTGGGGCGGGTCGGCGTACGCCTTCTCGATGTCCTCGATGCGGACGCCGTCGAATAGCAGCTCCCAGGGCTTCCCGCGCAGCAGGAAGGAGAAGCCGAGCGTGTAGGGCAGCAGCAGCTGCATCTGCACGAAGGTCGGCTTTCCCTGGACGGTCCGGGCGCGCGCCTGCGACGTCCTGGCCGCTTCCTCCTTGGCCTTCCCGATGCCGCCCTGGAGGCGCTGGATCGAGAGCGTCGTCACCATCGCCGAGCCCTCGATGACCGCCCGAATCGCGACCGCGTGGTCCGAGTTGGTCGCGCGCTTCATCACGCTCTCGAAGTCGTAGTGCTGGTCCTCGAGCGCGTGGGTCAGCTCGTGGGCCGTTACCGATCGCAGCTCCCGCTCCGACACGTGGCTCAGCAGCCGGAACGTCTTGCTCTTGGCCCGGTAGTAGCCGACCACGTCCTTCTCCGCCGTGTCGAGGTGGGCCGCCACCAGGTCGGTTCCCGCCGGGACGAGGCCGATGTGCACCCAGGCGTCGCGCGTGTGCCGCGCCTGCTCGCGCTCGGCGTCGTCGAGTTGCGACTCGAAGTCCTTGCGGGCGGCGGCGCTGTCGACCACCTCGACCGCGACGGGCGTCTTGAAGCGGAGCCGGCGCAGCCTCTCGACGGTGGCGCTCATCTCGCGCACCAGGGCCTCGGCCTGGGCCGGCGTGAGGCTTCCCGCTCCGCCTTTCGCCGGCTCGCCGGCACGGGCGGCGGGCGGCAGGGCGAGGACCACGGCGCACGCGACGCAGGCCCATGACCTCATGCGGCGGCCGGATTCTAGCAGGCCTGGCCCGTCGGGCCGCTAGTCCGGCCGCGACGGGCGCCGCAGGACCCGCTGCAGCGCCGTGGCGTTCTGGAACGCGACGGCGCCGAGGATCAGCCCCGCACCGAGCCACTGCGGCGCCGTCAGCCGCTCGCCCAGCAGCAGGAACGCGAGCACCAGCGTCACCAGCACCTCGAGCGAGCTCAGCACCGAAGCACGGCTCGGCCCGACGATCGCCATGCCGGCCAGGAACGCGATCATCGAGACCACGGTCGAGACGACGGCGATCGCCACGACGCTCAGCCAGGCGCCCGGGTCGCGCGGCAGCGAGAGGCCCGGGCCCAGCAGTGCCATCACGACGCACAGCAGCGCCGCCACCTGCACCAGGTGCAGCGCGAGCACGCGGGCCTCGACGCCCCGGCCGAAGCGGCTGCTCAGCACCACGAAGCCGGCGTAGACGGCCGCAGCCGTGAGCGCCCAGGCGACGCCGCGCACCGGGAGTCCCGCGGAGAGCTCGAGCCCTCCCGCGGTGAGCGCGCAGCCCGCGAAGGCGGCGAGCGCGGCGAGCAGCGACCGCCAGGTGAGCGCCTCGACGCCGGCGAGCGCGGCGAGCAGCGCGACGATCACGGGGTAGGTGAAGAGCACCAGCGCCGTCACCGAGGCGGGCAGGGCGTCGAGCGCCATGAAGTAGGCGACCGAGTTGACGACGAAGACGGAGCCGATTCCCCAGAGCCGCAGGCGCTCGCGCAGCGGCGGACGCGGGCGCCGGTCGAGAAGCTCGAGGCACGCGAGTGCGATCAGGTAACGCCACGCGAGCAGCGGCAGCGGCTCGACGCCCGCCGCGTAGGCGACCTTGCCGAAGATCGGCTGGACGCCGTACGCGAGCGTGCTGAGCGCGATGAGAGCGAGTCCGCGCGCTTCGCCGGCCTGGGCCTGGGTCACCGGCCACAGAGTATAGAATCGGCCCCCTGCCTCCGAGCGCCGGGCAGGAG
>CAZMRX010000147.1:0-12014 GCA_964568755.1 uncultured Acidobacteriota bacterium
GTTCAGGCCCTCGGCGTAGGCGGCCATGAGCCCGTACTCGATGCCGTTGTGGACCATCTTCACGAAGCGGCCGGCGCCTGCAGGCCCGCAGTGCAGGTATCCGAGCTCCGCGGTGCCCTCGAGCGCTTCGCGGCCCGGAGTGCGGGCAACGTCTCCCCGTCCCGGGGCGAGCGTCGCGAAGATGGGATCGAGCCGCTGCACGATCGCTCTCTCTCCACCGATCATCAGGCAGTAGCCGCGCTTCAGGCCCCACACCCCGCCGCTGGTGCCCATGTCGACGTAGTGCAGGCCGCGCGCAGCCAGACGTTTCGCGCGCGCAATGTCGTCATGGTAGTGGGAGTTTCCTCCGTCGACGATGGTGTCATCCGCCTCCAGCAGGGGCACGAGGTCGTCGATGCTGGCGTCCACGACGGCCGCGGGCACCATAAGGCAGACGGTGCGCGGCCGGGTCAGCGTCCTCACGAGCTCAGCCAGGGACGAGCAACCGGTAGCACCGTCCTTGACCAGGCCCTCCATGGCCTGCGGCGAGCGGTCGTAGACGACACACGGGTGCCCGGCTCGCATGAGGCGCCGGACCATGCCCGCCCCCATTCGCCCGAGACCGACCATGCCGACCTCCATGACACGCTCCTAGCTCCAGTCAGCGGTAGCGGCTCTCGAGCGCCGCGACCTTGGCCAGCCGCCGCGCGTCGCGCTGCTCGGCCTGCGTGGTCGCCCAACTGTCTTTCAGCGAGCAGGTATAACAACTCAGCTCTCTTCGGACTAGTAGAAACTTTGCTTCTACAGATTAGGTCTGGCCTAATTCAGCAGTCCCAGACACGGGGCCCCGGGCGGCAGAAGCTCGTGGAACTGGCCACGCTCAAGGCGAACCCGATGCGGCTGATGCCGGCCCAGTACGTCGCGGTCGCCCCCGGCTCAGGCCAGTCGAGTGCGGATGTCGATCTCAGAGGTGAGCGTCCGATGAACCGGGCACTTGTTCGCGATTTCAAGCAGCCGCGCGCGCTGCTCTTCCTCGAGCGGGCCCACCAGCTCGACCTCCCGCTCGATGCGGTCGAGCAGCCCTTGCTTCGTCTCGCACGACTCGCAGTCGGCAGCGTGGATCTTCGAGTGACGGAGTCTGACGGTGACAGCTTGAAGCGGCCACCCCTTGCGTCGGGCGTACATCGCGACTGTCATCGACGTGCACGATCCGAGGGCCGCGAGAAGGAGGTCATACGGGTTCGGCCCGGTGTCGGTCCCTCCCACGGCCGTAGGCTCGTCCCCCGAAAGGCGGTGAGGCCCCACTGTGATCTCTTGGGCGAAGCCGGCCGCGTTGCCGGTCACGATCACGATTCGGGTTTCGGGCGTGTCCCTGGTCGGTCCCTGCGTGCTCAAGGTCCACCTCCTTCGGCGTGTTTCGCGCGTTCAGGGTTGCGGCGCGCGCACGCAGGTCAGCGCGCCGGACGGCCCCGGCTCAGCCATGTCGGCGCTTTGCGCATCAAAGCGGCATTCACCAAGATCGTCAGCAGCGATGCGGCCAGCGTGGCGCTGTAGACTTCACCACCAACCAGGCCGGCGTCACGAGCCACTTGAACGAGCACGTAGGAGAACTCGCCAATCTGCGTCAGGCCGACAGCAACCAGCATCGCCGTCCGGACTGGATAGCGAAAGAGCCATACGACCGTGGTCCAGATCACGAACTTGCCCAGCACCACCATGGCGACGACCGCCGCAAGAAGCGCCGGATGCGACAAGAGGGCACCCGGATTCATGAGGGCGCCGATCGTCACGAAGAACAGCGCCGCGAAGGCGTTGCGGAATGGAAGCAGGTGCGCGAGCGTGTCGTGGGCGCTGTCGGTTCCGCTGACCACCATTCCCGCCAGGAACGCTCCCAGGGCCAGCGATAGCCCGAGCGCTTGCGTCGCGGCCGCCGTCAGGAACCCCAAGGCGAGAACGACCAGCACGTAGAGCTCCTGGCTGCCGGTCTTCGCGACGCGGCCCAGCAGAGGCGGGACCAGCTTGGCGGTGACGATGACCACGGGCGCCAGAACCAGCAAGGCCTTCCCGAAGGCGAGCCCGATGCTGAACAAGCGGCTACCGCTGATGTCCGCCAGCACGGGAAGCAGCACGATCAACACGACGAACACGAGGTCGTCGACGAGCGTGATGCCGATCATCGCCCGCCCATGCTTGGAGTGCAGCTCCCCACGATCTATGAGCAGGCTCGAAAGGACCATGGTGCTTGCGAGCGACACTACCGCTCCGATGGCGACGCCCTGCAACACGCTCCAGCCCATCAATCGTCCTGCCGCAAGGCCCATGGCGATCGAGGCGAGGATTCCGAGTGGGCCGCCGATCAGCGCGACCCATTTCACGCGCATGAGGTCCGCCAAGGAGAACTCGATGCCGATGGAGTACATCAGCAGGATGACGCCGATCTCCGCGAAGAGCTCGAGTACGTGCATCTCGGAGACGGTCGGGCCGGGCGTAAAGGGGCCGATGACGATTCCGCCGAGCACGTAACCCACGATCAGCGGCTGGCCCAGCCGCCGCGCAACCAGGCCGCCCAAGAGCGCCACCACGAAGACGTAGGCCAGGTCGCGATAGACGGTCGAGTCAGCGGTCATCTAGGCGAGCCCCGGCGCAGTCAGGTCTGAACGGCCCCGCGGTGATCGGCCGCGGAACCTCGCGCGATTTCGAGTGTACTGCACGGTCCAACGCACACCCGACCCACTGGACCATCTCCCATGCAGGGACTTCAATGGTCTTATGTCGCGGCGCGTCGCCCTCGGAGCGCTGCCGGGCCCGGGAGGGATACATCCGACTTCGTGTCTCTCTAATACTCGTGTGCGTATTTTCTACTTTTGGTAACCTCCCACCCCGACTAGAGTCAGAGGCGACGGAAAGGAGAAAGAGTGATCCGGGTAGAAGCGAGCTTTGTGCAGCGCGCCGAGGCTGCCAAGTGGGGCTGCCCGGTGCCACAAACACTGGCGAGCACCGAGATCGCGCTCGAGACCAGGGCACCATGAGGCTGCTGGTAGTCGGCGCCGCCGGAAAGGTCGGTGAGCGCCTCGTGGCAGAGGCCCTCGAGCAGGGCCACGAGGTCACGGCGTTCGCGCGCCTGGGGGTTTCCGGGGCAAGCCACGCGCGGCTGCAGACCCTGACCGGAGACATGCGCGATCGAGGTCTCGTCGAGAAGGCGCTTGCGGGCCAGGAAGCCGTGCTCTGGGCGCCCGGCGCCATGCCCCCGATGCAGACCGAGCGGTCGGAGGGGGTACAGACTCTCAGGGACGCGATGGAGGCACGGGGGCCCCGCCGCCTGGTCTTCCTGTCTTCCCTGAACGAAGAGGATGTCCATCGGCGGGCCGCGCTCTTCTCCGCGGTGTTTCTCCTCAACCTCTTCCGGGGTGACCTGGTCCGCGACGCGGAGACCCAGGAAAGGTACGTCCGCGAGAGTACGCTGGACTGGACGATCGTCCGGGCGGGAACCCTCTTCGACGGGCCCTTGAAGGGCAACTACCGGCTGGGCCTCGGCGCGGCGGACGTGCCGGCGGACGCGAAGATCTCGTATGCCGACGTCGCAGATTTCATGCTGCGGCAACTCACCGACGCGACCTACCGGCGCTCGACCGTGGGCCTGTTCTATTGAGGTTCCGAGGCGTGCGGGCGGCTTTCGGGCATCCGGGAATCGAGCCTCGATGGACCCATGGGAACAAGGACGGCGTGGGCACCGCCTACTCTGCGGACAGCCGCCTCTGGTTCACTCTCTGGAACGGATGCGTCACCGAGGTCTATTTCCCGACCATCGATCGCCCCCAGATCCGCGACCTTCAGTACCTGGTCACGGACGGGCAGACATTCTTCCACGACGAGAGAAAGGCCCTCTGCTGCCAGACCGAGCGTTCCTCGCAGCACGCTCTTTCGTACCGCGTGACCTGCGACGACCCGCAGGGGCGATACCGGATCGTCAAGGAGGTGATTGCCGCTCCCCACCTCCCCTGCCTCCTCCAACGGACGCGCCTGGAGGGCGACGACGCGCTCTTGCGGCGGCTGCGCTTGTACGTCCTCTGCGCACCGCACCTTCAGGTCGGAGGCTGGGGCAACAACGCCTACGTCCTGGAGGTCGCCGGCCGCGGCATCCTGGCCGCCGAGAAGGGCGGAACCTGGCTGGCCCTCGCCGCCTCGGTCCCCTTCACGCGTCTTTCCTGCGGATTCGTGGGGGCGAGTGACGGGTGGACGGACCTGGCTTCGGACTTCCGGATGGACTGGGAGTTCGATCGAGCGGAGGATGGCAACGTCGCTCTGATGGGAGAGCTGGGTCTCAACGGGGCCGTCGAGTTCACGACGGCCCTCGCCTTCGGCGACGGACTCCACAGCGCCGTAACGGCGCTCTTCGGGGCGCTTGCCATCCCATTCCGGGACCAGCGCGCTCGTTACGTCGAGCAATGGGATCGCTCCTGCAAGAAGATCCTGCCCCTCGAGAGCGCCTCGGGCGACGCTGGCCGCCTCTACCACGCCAGCTACGGCCTGCTGCTCGCCCACGAAGACAAGACCTTTCCCGGCGCCTTCATCGCATCCCTCTCCATCCCGTGGGGCGAGGTGCGAGGCGACGAAGACACCGGTGGCTACCACCTGGTCTGGACGCGTGACATGACCCAGAGCGCCACGGCGCTCCTGGCCGCCGGGAATACCGAGACCCCGCTGCGGGCGCTCGTCTACCTCGCGGTCAACCAGAACGACGATGGAGGGTTCCCCCAGAACTTCTGGATCAACGGGGATTCCTATTGGGGTGGCATCCAGCTCGACGAGGTGGCCTTCCCCGTGCTCCTGGCCTGGCGGCTTCACGAGCACGGCTCGCTACGCGACTTCGACCCCTATCCAATGGTGATGCGTGCTGCCGCCTACTTGATCCGCAACGGTCCGGCGACGCAGCAGGAGCGGTGGGAGGAAGCTTCCGGGCATTCTCCGTCGACGCTCGCCGCCTCGATCGCCGCCCTGGTGGTGGCAGCGTGCTTTGCGCGAGAGCGGGCGGACGAGGCCACGGCCCGATTCCTCGAGGACTACGCCGATTTTCTCGAGAGCCACCTCGAACCCTGGACCGTGACCAGCGAGGGGACCCTGCACCCCGACATCACGCGCCACTACGTTCGAATCCTCCCGCTGGACGTCCACGATCCCGCGCCCGACGAAGACCCGAACCGTGGCTGGCTAAAGGTCGCCAACCGCGGCCCGGAGTTGCGCCGGGACTTCCCTGCCAAGGAGATCGTCGACGCTGGATTCCTGGAGCTGGTCCGCTACGGCGTCCGGCGACCGGACGACCCCCTGATCACGGACTCCGTGCGAGTCGTGGACGCGGCGCTCCGGGTCGAGACCCCATACGGCCCCTGCTGGCGCCGTTACAACCATGACGGCTATGGACAAGGGGAAGATGGAGGGCCGTACGCGGGATGGGGCCAGGGTCGCGCCTGGCCACTCCTCAGCGGAGAGCGAGGCCACTATGAACTGGCCGCTGGTCACGACGTGAGGCCCTTCATCCAAGCGCTGGAAGGATTCGCCTCGCCGACCGGGCTGCTGCCCGAGCAGGTGTGGGACGAGGCCGACCGTCCGGCCGCGCACATGTACCTCGGTCGGCCCACGGGCTCGGCGATGCCGCTCATGTGGGCGCATGCGGAGTACATCAAGCTCCTCCGCTCGGCCGCCGACGGTAAGGTGTTCGACCGTATCCCCGCCGTTGCGGAGCGCTATTCGGGCGCCCGACCGAGGTCCAGGAAGCTCGAGGTCTGGAAGCCGAACCGACGGGTGCGGGCGGTGCGAAGGGACAGTGTGCTCCGGGTACAGTCGCCGTCGCCTTTCCGACTGCACTGGACCGGAGATGAGTGGCGTACCGCGCAAGAGACGACCTCGACGCCGACCGCCATCAGCATCGAGTACGTGGACATCCAGGTGTCACCGGAGCAGCAGGCGCCCATTCGATTCAGGTGGGAGGGTCTGGACTACACGGTCACGGTTGTCGAGTAGCGGGGCACGTCGACACCCCGTGGAGATGAGCCGCACGAAGAGCTGGAGAGGCGTTCGGATCTACACGATCGGCCATTCGACGCGAACGCTCGACGAGCTGGTCGCGCTGCTACGGACGTTCGATATCTCCGTGCTGGCGGACATCCGAAGCATCCCCCGCTCGCGGCACAACCCCCAGTTCAACGCCGAGTCGCTCCGCTCGGCCCTTCGCCCGCTCGGTCCTCGCTACGTGCACCTCCCGGAGCTTGGGGGCCTGCGCCGGACACACAAAGACTCACCCAACACGGCGTGGCGCAACGCCAGCTTTCGAGGCTTCGCCGACTACATGCTGACCGAGGACTTCGAGGCGGGGCTCGCTGCGCTCCGCGCGCTGACCACGAAGGGCAGGGTCGCGCTGATGTGCGCGGAGGCCGTGCCCTGGCGCTGCCACCGCTCCCTCGTCGCGGATGCGCTCACGGCCCGCGGAGCCCACGTGGAGCACATCACCGGCCCCGCGCGCGCGACCCCGCACCGCGTGACCCCGTTCGCGGCCGTGCAGGGCGGGCGCGCCACGTATCCCGGCGAGGACCCCGCGGGCGAGCGGCTCGCCACCCGGGCGCCCTTCCACCTCGAGGCGACCGTCCGCGTGCTGCAGCGCCGGCCGGTAAACCCGGTCGAGGTCTGGGAGCGGGACCGCTACCTGCGAGTCCTGGCGCCGGCGGACGAGCTCGCACTGGTCGCCGTCGAGAACCGGGGAACGATCGACGACCCCGACGTTCGGTTCTCCGTCCTCTGGGGCAAACCCTCGTCCGCGGCGCGCCACGAGCTTGGGCCTACGCTACGCCGGGTGCTCGGCCTGGATGTGGACCCGGAGCCCCTGCAACGCCGGGCGGAGGCCGAGCGCGCGCTCCGCCCCACGGCCCTCGCGCTGCGCGGCATGCGGCCTCCGCGCTTCGCCGGGTTGTTCGAGGCGTTCGCGAACGTGGTGCCGTTCCAGCAGTTGAGCCTGGACGCCGGTGTCGCCATCGTGGGCCGGCTGGTCGAGCGCTTCGGCAGGCGCCTCGACCAGGGTGGCCACCGCTTCCACGCGTTCCCCACGGCCGGAGCCATTGCCGAGGCCCGACTCGAGGCCCTGCGAAGGTGCGGCCTGAGCTCTCGGAAAGCCGAATCGCTCCGCACCCTCGCCCGAGCGATCGAGTCGGGCGCGCTGAGCGAAGAGAGACTCTCGGGCATGAGCACGCACGATGCGCTTCGGACGCTGGCCGAGCTGCCGGGCATCGGCCCCTGGAGCGCCAGCGTGGTGCTGCTGCGTGGCCTCGGACGCCTCGACGTGTTCCCGCCGGGCGACGCCGGCGCGGAGCGCGGGCTCCGCGCGGTGATGCACCTTGGTCCGGGAGCGCCGCTCGGCCGCGTCGTGGAGCGCTTCGGCGACCAGCGGGGTTACCTGTACTTCTGCGCCCTCGGCGGTAGCCTGCTGGCAAAGGGCCTCATTCGCACGGCTCCTCCACCGTCATGAGCTGAAGCTGCTCTCGGGATTCACGCCCCGAGCGCTTCGCGGACGCGCAGGTGCCGCATGACCGTACTTAAGGTCAGGAAGCCGACGAGACGCCCGTTCTCGAGCACGAGCGCCCGCCCGGGGCCGGCCGCCATCCGCGCCAGCGCGTCCCGCAACGGGGTCTGGGGCCGGACCATGACCGCCTCAGAGAGCGGCTTCATCGCCGCCTGGACCGACGTCGCTTGCCGCTCCTCGGGACCCAGACGGAGCACGTCGCGGAGGGTGAGCAGGCCCACCACCTCCTCGCCCCGCACGACGGGATAGCCGCCGTGGCCGGTGCGGAGGAAGTGCTCCTGCGCCGCGTCCGCCACGGAGATGTGCGCGGGCAGCGTCGCCACGTCGGTCAGCATCATGTCGGCGGCCGTCATCCCCCCGAGCGTTTCGTCGAGCCGAGCCTGCTGGTGGGCCCCGGCCGCCGCCTCCCTCAGGAACCAGCCGATCAGCACGGACCAGATGCCGGCCAGGCCGTCCCCCGTCAGGAAACGAAGTACGCCCCAGACGATGAGAAACAGCGCGAACATCCCGCCGGCGCTCGCCGCGATGCGGGTCGCCCCGACTCGTCCGACCCGTCCCCACAGCAGACCCCGGAGTATGCGCCCGCCGTCGAGGGGGAAGGCGGGCACGAGGTTGAAGAGGGCGAGCGCCAGGTTGATGAGGGCGAGGTACCCGGCCACGGAGCGGGAGGCCGGGCCGAGAAGAGCGGCGGTCGAGAGGAGGTAGCAGAGCCCGGCCAGGGCCAGGCTGACGAGCGGCCCCACCGCCGCGATGCGCAGCTCCGTGCCTCCGTCCGGCGGATCACCTTCCATGTGGGCCACGCCACCGAAGATGAAGAGCGTGATCGAGCGGATCCGGACCCCGTGCCGCTGGGCCACCAGCGCGTGCCCCATCTCGTGGAGGAAGATCGAGACGAAGAAGAGCAGCGAGGTGATGAGGCCCCTCGCCCAGTAGGAGGCCGCGGGCAGGTCCGGATACCGCGCCGGGAAGTAGCCGATGGCGAGGGTCCAGGTGATCAGGCCGAAGATGATCAGCCAGCTCGCGTGGATATAGACCGGTATCCCGAACACGCGGGCGATCTGGAGGCGCGCGGATTCCATCTCATCCTCCTCGCGCCGGGCGGCACGGACGGGTAGCCGCCCCAGCCGCCGGGAGCGTTAACCGGAGGCAGCGTATGCGGCGGCAAGGGCGGCGGTCAACCAGGCCGCGTATACCGCCCCTACGGCGCTTCCTTCACGGATCCATCTCGCCTGGCGAGCGGCTGCGAAGGGGCTGGAACCCTCCGACCGCACGTCGCATAGTTCGAGCAGACCTAACGATGATGTTTGTATTTTCTGCTTGTCCTAATCGCGGCAGCCGCCTAGAGTCAGAGTCGGCGAAAGGAGAGAGGGTTCATGCATGTCGAGGTCCACATACCGGGCGCCGAGCGGATCGAGTCGCTGCGGTCCCACATTCAGCGCCGGCTCCATTCCAGCATCGGCCAGCATGCGGACCGGGTGCGGCGCGTTTCCGTGCGGCTTTCCGAGTTCTGGGGTCCCGCCAGAAACAGCACCTGGACATCCTGTCGCATTGAGGCGGACGACGAGTCGCTTCCGAAGGCGATCGTCGCCGAAGCCTACGAGGAGAATCCGTACCGCGCCTTCGACAAGGCGATCGACCGCCTGAGCCACTCGCTTGACCGAGAGCTGGTGCGTCCAGACCGACGGACGCCGGATGACTCTCGTGTCACGAAGGTCGAGTCGATCGCCCAGCGGCGTCGGCCTCGCCAGCTCGAAGACCGCCCCTTCGGGGGCGCCGAGAGCGAGGGATCATGGCAATCCGCGTAGCTGGAGTGGTTCCACGATGGGACGACACCACCGCTGCTGCTGCGGCTCCGTCGGCTTCTGACGGAGCGAATGCGCGTCGGATCGTGGACCGGAACTTCGAGCTGGCGGCCGAACGGCTCGGGCTCGCGCCCGAGGAGAGGCTGCTGCTGAAGACGCCGTTCCGCGAGGTGCAGGTCCAGGTTCCCGTCCGGATGGATGACGGCTCCCTCAGGGTATTCGCCGGGTATCGAGTGCACCACAACGGCGCGCGAGGCCCGGCCAAGGGCGGCATCCGCTACAGCCCGCAGGTCGATGCCAACGAGGTCCGCGCGCTGGCCGAGGTGATGAGCTGGAAGACGGCTCTGCTCGATGTTCCCTTCGGAGGAGCCAAGGGCGGAGTGAACTGCGACCCCTCGGGAATGTCTCGTGCGGAGCTGGAGCGCGTCACCCGCAAGTTCATCTCGCGGGTCCACGGTCTCCTGGGACCCATGCGGGACGTTCCCGCGCCGGACCTGGGTACGAACGCCGACGTGATGGCCTGGGTCCTGGACGAGTACAGCTCCCGCCACGGCTACTCCCCCGCCTGCGTCACGGGCAAGCCGCTCGAGCTCGGGGGATCCGCGGGACGACGGCAGGCGACCGGCCGCGGCGTGATGCTTGTCTTGAAGGAGCACTTGAAGGATCTGGGTGGCCTGCGCGTGGTCGTCCAAGGCTTCGGCAACGTCGGCGCGAACGCTGCCCAGCTGCTGGCCGAGGAGGGATGCGAGATCGTCGCGGTGGGCGATATCTTCGGAGGAATCGTCAGCCGGGACGGACGGGGCTTGCCAATCCCCGACCTCGCGCAGCACGTCGCAGAGACGGGATCGGTCCGCGGGTTCCCGGGCACGGAGCCTGTCGGCAACGACGACCTGCTGTTGCTGGACTGTGACGTGCTCGTCCCCGCGGCCACCGAAGCCGTCTTGCACGCCGGGAACGCCCACCTGGTGCGCGCCCGAGTGGTGGCGGAGGCGGCCAACCTGCCGACGACACCGGAGGCGGACGACATCTTCGATGCCCGGGGAATCACGGTGCTGCCGGACATCCTGATGAACGCAGGCGGTGTCGTGGTGAGCTACTTCGAGTGGGTCCAGAACCTGCAGCAGGTGATCCGGAGCGAGGACTCCGTGAACAAGGAACTGGGTGTGTACATGACGCGCGCGTACCACGATGTCGCGGCTGCTGCCGCCCGGGAGGAGTTGCCCCTGCGACAAATGGCATACCAGATCTCCATCGAGCGGGTCCTCCGGGCGGAGACCCTTCGGGGAACGTAAGTAAGGAGGGAAGCATTTGACCGGAGGTGCGAGTGTGAGGCAGCGGATCGAGGACCCCAACGTAGACATGCCTGCCAGGTTCGACGACTACCGCAGTGCGGGCCGAGGATTCGACGTCGGCGTGGAGGACAGATCCGAGACGGCCCGCGCAGAGGAGTACGGGTCTCTGGGCGCTGAACTGCGTAGCCTCCATAATCGCTCCATCGCCATCCTCGGCGGCGCGCTGGCCGTATCGAGCGTAGCGGTCTGGCGATGGCTGGAGTTCGTCCAGGCCTCAAAGGACACGCACGCGCAAGTGGTGGCGCTATTCGTCGCCTTTCTGGTCGCATCGGCGATGGCGGTCACCTACAAGCTCTACGAGGACAGCTTTCGCATCGCCGCTTATGTCGAGGTGTTCCACGAGGACCGTGTCTCGGGATGGCACAGCCGGGATCGGCGTATCCGTGACTTCATCCGGGGCCGAGGAGGTGTGCAGCGTCGTTCCCTGGCCAACCTGCTCGAACCACGGCTCCTCGCCTACCTGTACCTGCCGATGGTTGTGACGGCGAGCCTGCTGATACTCGCTTCCCCGCTCACCGCCGTGCGCACCTGGAACCTCGCGCCGGCGGCGCTCGCTCTGGGGCTGGGCACATACCTCTTCCTCGAGCTGGGCTTCTTCCTCGACCGGCGACACGACTGGTGGCGATGGTGGTGGAACGAGTACATGCGCCTCGAGGGCACCGAGCCGGATCTGAAGACACGCGCGCCCCGTGTGCCTCAGAGACACGACCCGGCCATGACCATGATCGGGCTCCTGCTTGTCGAGCTCATGATCCTCTTCTTGCTGGGCCTGTTGCTTCAGGCGCCGAGCGCGCTGCCGCTCGCGAAGTAGGCGGCCCGAGAGGACCGGTCCGTCGGGTGCGTGGGAATGCGAAGACTGACGCTGGACGACCTTGCTGGGGGCCTAGCCCCTGTTGGAGATGGCCGTGAGCTTGGAGTTGCTCTTCGAACTGACCCTGGCGATCCTCCTCGGAGGATTGGTGGGACTGGAACGCGAGTCTCGGGGCAAGCCCACCGGGGTCAGGACAACCATCCTCATCTGTGTCGGAGCGGTGCTCTTCACCCGCCTGTCTCAGTCCATTGCGCTCGGGAATGGTGACCCCGGACGTCTCGCGGCCCAGGTCATCACTGGCGTGGGATTCCTCGGGGGAGGGGCCATCCTTCGCACCAGGGGTGCGGTCACGGGGCTCACCAGCGCGGCTACGATTTGGGCCGTCACGGCCGTCGGCATGACGATCGGAGTGGGGGCTTACGGCGATGCCGTCGGCGTCACCAGCCTTCTCCTGCTGGTGTTGGTGGGCTCGGATGCACTTCGGCGGCGACTGGCGCGGGCCG
>CAZMRX010000148.1:0-2117 GCA_964568755.1 uncultured Acidobacteriota bacterium
TGATCGAGGGGCCCGTGAGCGCGCCCTCCTCGCCGCCCGAGACGCCGGTGCCCACGTACAGCAGGCCCTTCGCCTCGACGAGCGCTGCCCGCCGCATCGTGTCCGGGTAATGGGTGTTGCCGCCGTCGATCAGCAGGTCGCCGGGCTCCAGCAGCGGCAACACCTGCTCGATGAAGTCGTCGACGGCTTTGCCGGCCTTGACCATCATCATGACCTTGCGCGGCCGCTTGAGCGCCGCCACGAGCTCGGCAACCGAGCGCGTGCCGATGATCTTCTTGCCCTTGGCGCGGCCGTTCACGAAGTCGTCCACCTTGGAGGTCGTGCGGTTGAAGCACGCGACGGTGAAGCCCCTGCTCTCCATGTTGAGGATCAGGTTCTCGCCCATCACGGCGAGGCCCACGAGGCCGATGTCTGCCTGGCTCATCTTGGTGTCTCCTTACGCCAGCGGGGGCACGGGGGGCGCTCAGCCCCCCGAGAGCACGTCCCGGAGCGTCGTGTGATTGTCTGTTCGTTGCGCCTCGTAACTACTTCGGCTGGTTCCACAGGCGTCTAACGCTGTATCCGTGCGGAGCCCCCCTTGGCGAAGGCCTTGACCTGCTCGAGGCTCGCCATGGTGGTGTCGCCCGGGAACGTGGTGAGCAGCGCGCCGTGCGCCCAGCCCAGCTTGAGCGCCTGCTCCGGCTCGGCCCCGGTCAGGAGGCCGTAGAAGAAGCCCGAGGCGAAGCCGTCGCCGCCGCCGACGCGGTCGAGCACGTCGAGCTCGGCGGTGGGCGTCACGTAGGTCTTGCCGTCGATCCACGCGACGGCGCCCCAGGAGTGGCGGCTGGTGGAGTGCACCTCGCGCAGGGTGGTGGCGACGATCTTCACCTTCGGGTGCTTCTTCACGACGGCGTCGATCATCCCGAAGAAGGTGCTCGGGTCGAGCTTCGACTTGGCGGCCACCTCGGGCCCGGGGATGCCGAGGCCCTTCTGCAGGTCTTCCTCGTTGCCCACCAGCACGTCCACGTTCTCGACGATGCGGGCCACCACCTCGACCGCGCGGTCGGCGCCGCCCGAGATCTTCCACAGCTTCTCGCGGAAGTTGAGGTCGAAGGAGCACACGGCGCCCGCCGCCTTGGCCGCCTTCATGCCCTCGATGATCACCTCGGCCGTGGTCGGCGAGAGCGCCGCGAAGATGCCACCGCTGTGGAACCAGCGCACGCCGCCCGCGAAGATCGCCTTCCAGTCGAAGTCGCCCGGCTTCAGCAGGCCCGCCGCCTCGTTCGAGCGGTTGTAGAAGACCACGGGCGCGCGCACGCCGAAGCCCTGGTCGGAGTAGACGGTCGCCATGTTGGGCCCGCGCACGCCGTCGTGAGCGAAGTGCTTGTAGAAGGGCACGACGCCCATCGCCCGCACGCGCTCGGCGATCAGCGCCCCCACCGGGTAGTCCACCATGGCGCTGGCGATCCCGGTCTTGAGGCCGAAGCAGTCGGCCAGGTTCGCGGCGCAGTTGAACTCGCCGCCGCTCACGTGGATCGCGCAGCTCGTGGCCTTGCGGAACGGGATCAGCCCCGGGTCGAGCCGGTGGATGAGCGCCCCCAGCGAGACGAAGTCGAGCGCCGCGGCGGGCTGGATGTCGAGACCGTACTTCATGCGTTTCTCCCTGCTGACTTGACGCGGTAGAGCATCTCCCCGGCACGCGGGACCACGAGCGTGCCGGCCTCGCGCGCCCACGCTTCCGCGTCCACGCTCGCCGGGTCGAGATAGCCGAGGTTGATCTTCTGGCAGAGATCGCGCGGGATCCCCGTCGCGAGCGTGACGCGGATGCGCGGCGTCTCGGTGCCCGTGGCCGGGTCGAAGCTCCCCTGCCCCTTCACGTGCGTGGAGTGGGCCAGGATGCCGCCGGGGACGTCCTTGAAGCGCTCCCACTGCTTCAGGAAGTAGTCCTTGCAGTGATAGCCGATCGCCTCGATCAGCGCGCCGTGGGTGTGGCTCACCTCGCGCACGTGCGGCGCGTAGATCACCACCTCGCCTCCGTCCGCCACCGCCGGCTCCATCTTGTACATTCCCTTGCCGGCGACCCAGAGGTCGTCGTACATCGCGGGCATGATCGAGAGCGCGCGCGTCACGGGCCGCTC
>CAZMRX010000148.1:2217-11960 GCA_964568755.1 uncultured Acidobacteriota bacterium
CCGGCGATGCCCGGGAACAGGTACTTGGTCCCGCCCGAGAAGCCCACCACCTCGTGCGGGAAGACCGGCCCGCACACGAGCACGTGGTCGTAGTCGAGCGGCAGCTTGTTGAGCACGACGGTCACGTCGCGGCTCAGCCGCCCGCCGGTCAGCTCCTCGATCTCACGCGCCGGGATCGTCCCGAGCGTGGCGAAGCTCGCCGGGTCGTCCCAGCGGTGGTTGAAGATCCGCCGCTCGCCCGCGCGGCCGTCGCTGACGCTCCGGCCCACGAGCTTCGACAGCTGGGCGTCGCTCAGCGGCGCGTGGGTGCCGAGCGCCACCAGGAAGTCGAGCGCTCTCGCGCGAGGCGCCACGGCCTGCTCCAGCACGTCGAACAGCAGCGGCATCGGCATCGTGCGCGTGCCGTCGGGGATCAGCACCAGCACGCGCTTGCCGTCGAGCGGCAGCTGCGCGAGCCCCTCGCGCGCGACCTGCCGGACCTCGGCTTCGGGCAGGAAGCCGGTGTCGAGGCCGCGGCCGACGACGCGCTCGGCCAGTGTCGTCATCGCGCGAACGGCTGAAGGTGCTTCACGAAGTGCCGTTCCAGGTTGGCGGCGTAGGCGTCGGGGTTGGCGCGCAGCAGGGAGAAGAGCCGGTCCTTGAAGCGGAGCGAGCCGTCGGGGTTCGTCTCCTTCAGCACCGAGCCGAAGGTCACGTGCAGGATCTCGCGGGCGTGGACGTGCTCGAGCAGGCCGGGCAGCTCGCGTTCGGGCACGTCCGCGGCGCCCGCGCTCGGCGCCTTCGCGAGCTCGGCCGAGACGTGGTAGGTGGCCTTGTCGGTGTCGTAACGCTCGCGGGCGAACGCGTAGATCGCGCGGAACATCGAGGCGTCGAGCGCCGCGAGCGTGCGCAACGCCTCGAGGTAGCTGGTGCCCGCGGTCTTCAAGTGGACGAGGCCGTTCGCGAGCCTCGCGGCGATCGGGTAGACGCTGAACTTGTCGGACCCGGAGTGCAGGCTCAGCTTGTAGGGCCCGAAGTGGCGCGCGATCGCGGCGTGCGCGGCCACGTCCGTCTCGAGCTCGGCCAGGTCCCCGATGTAGTCGACGCCCTTCTCGAAGCGGCCCACGAAGCGCGGGGCGAGGCTCACCCAGGCGACGCCCAGGCGCCGCAGCTCGCTCGCGACCCAGTAGTGCTCGGCAGGCGTCGTGGCGGTGTCGGTCTCGTCCACCGAGACTTCGAGCTCGACCGGCCGCGCGCCGGCGGCCTTCAGCAGGTGGCGCGACATCTTCGCGACGTGGGATACGGCCTTGCCGTACTTGGCGGCGGCCCGCAGCACCACGGCCTCGTCGAAGGCGACGCGCAGGTGCTCGACGACGAAGCTCTGTCCGACGTAGCGCTGGCGCAGGCTCGCCTCCGAGTCCCCCAGCTCGGCCCACGGCAACGCCGCGACCTTGGCGCGCAACGTCGCGAGGTCGTCCGTGTCGGCAGCCGAGTCCACGTGCGCGCTCGGGTCGATGGTGAAGAAGGTGAAGCCCACGGCCAGCGTCGCGTCGATGTCCTCGAAGGTCTTCAGGTGATCGGCGTCGGCGCCGGTGCCGTCCTTCCACCCCTCGGCGAACATCCCCCAGGTGGCGTCGTCCATCACCTGGATCGGCGTGCGGTTCGTGCGCGCCATCTCGCGGATCGACTGCTGCGGGAAGATCGGCGCGATCCCGCCGCCCACGCGGCGCACCGCGCGCACGTGCCCAGGCGTCGCGAGACCGAGGCGGTCGCCAAGCCCGGCCGAGGTCTGCGTGCCGAGCGTTCGTGGCCGCAGCCATTCCAGCCGGCTGCGCAGCGCAGCCGCGTTGCCGGGCGAGGTCGGCCCGACCAGGACGCCGTCGCTGCGATCGCCCTCGAAGCCCGCCAGGGCGGATTCGGCGCCCGCTTTGGGCGCGATCACCAGCTTCGTCGCCGCGCCGTCGCGGGCAAGCGCCCACTCGACGGAAGCGGTCTCGACCTTCGAGGCCGGCAGGAGCTGCAGGTTCAGCGTGCTCAGTCGTCCGCTCACGGCGCCACCTTCCTTGTGGGGTCCTCGTCCGGCGGACCCCAAGCATAGGGGCGTTCGGGCACAACGTCAATCGGTGGTCTGACCGCCAGGAGCCCCCAGGCACGCCCCTGAATGCGCCTGCGTCGGCACCCCGGCCAGCCGGCGCCCGGCGCCCTGATGGCATTGAATCGATGATCGGTTAGGCCCTCTGGCTGGCCTGTAATCGGGGCTTCCCGGGCTGGACTTGACAGGCACGAGGACGGGCAGTACAACTGCGCGCGGGCCACCAGCCTCGGATTGGAATGGTATGACCAGACACAGTGCGGGTGCCGCCTTGCTGTCCGTCGTGGTTTGCAGCGCTGCCTCCGCCCAGGATGCGCTTGCGCCGCTCGTGGAGGTGCGCGAGGTATTGGAGGCGCGGCGCGTCGAGGTCACCGCCGACGGGCGGCCGTTCACCGCCTACGTCTGGCCGGAGCGGCTGGCGAAACCGGTGCTCTACCCCATCCGCAGCGCCCGCGGCACGCTCGTGACGCGCGGCTTTCCCCTCGATCCCCGCCCGGGCGAGCGCGTGGACCACCCGCATCACGTCGGGTTGTGGTTCAACTACGGGGACGTGAACGGCGTTGACTTCTGGAACAACTCCGAGACGCTCGCGCCCGCCGAGCAGGCGAAGATGGGGCGCATCCTCCACCGCCGCGTGGTGGGAACGAGCAGCGGAAAGGGGCAGGGCGAGCTGGTGGTCGAGGCCGACTGGGTCATGCCCGACGGGTCGGTCGCCCTCGCCGAGCGGTCCCGCTTCGTGTTCCGGGCCGAGCGCGACAGCCGCTCGATCGAGCGCGTCACCGAGCTCGCGGCCGGCGAAAAGAGCGTCCGCTTCGCCGACAACAAGGAGGGAGTCCTCGGCCTGCGCGTGGCGCGCGCGCTCGAGGAGCCGAGCGACAAGCCGGAGCTGTTCACCGACGCATCGGGCAAGCCGACAGCCGTGCCGGTGCTCGACAACACCGGCGTGAACGGCGTCTACACCAGCAGCGAGGGCATCTCGGGTCCCAAGGTCTGGGGCACGCGCGGCCGCTACATGGCGCTCGCGGGCAAGGTCGCGGACGAGGACGTCGTGCTGCTGATGGTCGACCATCCCCGGAACCCGGGCTACCCGACCTACTGGCACGCGCGCGGCTACGGCCTGTTCGCGGCGAATCCCCTGGGCCAGGCCGTGTTCAGCGGCGGCAAGGAGAAGCTCGACTTCACGCTCGCTCCGGGCGCCCGGACGAGCTTCCGTCACCTGCTGCTCGTGCTTCCCGGCCCCTTCTCCAAGGCGCGCGCCGAGCAGGCCGCTTCGGGCTTCGCGAAGTAGGCACGCCGAGTGGCGCTCCAGGCGGGCTTCGTCGGCTGCGGCAACATCACCGACACGCACGCCCGCGCGGCGCGCGAGGCGGGGCTCGGGATTGCCGCCTTCCACGGCCGCGATCTGGCGAAGGCCGAGGCGCTCGCCGCGCGCTTCGGCGGGCGCGCCTTCTCCCGCTACGAGGACTTCCTGGCGCACCGCCCGATGGACCTGGTGGTGATCGGCAGCCCCTCGGCGCTTCACGCCGAGCAGGGAATCGCCGCGGCGGAGAGATCGCTCCACGTGCTGGTCGAGAAGCCGATCGACGTCACGCTGCCGAAGGGCCGCGACTTCGTGGCCGCCGCCGAGCGCGCGGGCGTCCGGCTCGGGGTCCTCTTCCAGGACCGGCTCAAACCCGAGCTGGTGCGTCTGCGCGAGTTCGTGGCCCAGGGCGGGCTCGGCCGGGTGCTGCTCGCCTCGGCGCGCGTCAAGTGGCACCGCCCGCCGGAGTACTACTCCGGCTCGGGCTGGCGCGGCCGGCGAGCGCTCGACGGCGGCGCCGCGCTGATCAACCAGGGCGTCCACACCGTCGACCTGCTGCTGTGGCTCCTCGGCGACGTAAAGCGGGTGAAGGGCCTCACGGCCACGGCGCTCCACGCGATCGAGAGCGAGGACGTGGCGCTCGCGCTGCTCGAGTTCACCTCGGGCGCGACCGCGACGCTCGAGGCGACGACCGCGGCCTGGCCCGGCTACCCGCGGCGGGTCGAGATCTCCGGCACCGAGGGGACGCTGGTGATCGAGGGCGACCGCGTGGTCGCGGCCGACGTGCGCCGCGGGGCGCCCGAGCTGGTGTCGACGGGCGCCGAGGGCGCCGTGAGCGCACAGACGGCGACCGTCGCCGACGCGACGCCGCACCGGCGGATGGTCGAGGACTTCGTGCGCGCGATCGAGACGGGGGCCGCCCCGGCCTGCGACGGGCGGGAGGGGCTGCGCAGCCTGGCGGTTGTCGAGGCCGTGTACCGGGCCGCCCGCGAGGGCGGCGTGGAGGTCGCATGACGCCCGCACGGGTCGACGCACCCCCCGAGGCCGCGAGCGCGCGCGACAAGGTGGTCGAGCACGTGCGCCGCCTGATCGAGACAGGCGCGCTGGGGCCGGGCGACCGGCTGCCCGGCGAGCGCGACCTCGCGCACGAGCTGGGGCTCAGCCGTCCGAGCGTGCGCTCGGGGCTCGAGGCGCTGGAGGCGATCGGCGTCGTGGTCTCGCGCCGGGGAGCGGGGACCTTCATCGCCGAGGGGCCGCCCGACCTCGGGATCGAGCCGCTCAGCCTGCTCGCCTCGCTGCACCGCCTGACGGCGGCCGAGATGTTCGAGGCGCGCCTGGTGCTCGAGGTGGGCGTCGCGGGCCTCGCCGCGCGGCACGCCTCGCCCGACGCGCTCGCGACGATGGCCGACGTGGTGAGCGAGATGTTCGCATCGCTCGAGGACCCCAAGGCGTTCCTGGTCCACGACGTGCGCTTCCACCGCGCGGTTGCGGCGGGCTGCGGCAACCGCGTGCTGGCGGCGCTGATGGAGATGGTGTCGGCGCAGTTCTACGAGCTGCGCAAGCAGACGATCGACCGGGCGCGCGACCTGAAGGAGTCGGCCGAGATGCACCGGCGCATCTATCGCGCGATCCGGGCGCGCGACCGCGAGGCCGCGCAGGCGGCCATGACCGAGCACCTGGAAGCGGCCCGGCACGCCCAGACCCTGGAGACGCCGGAGCGCGACACGTAGGAGACGACCATGGGCCATCCCTCTCTCGATCTGCAAGGACGCGTCGCCGTGGTGACGGGCGGGACCGCCGGGATCGGTCGCGCGCTGGCGCTGGGGCTGTGCGACGCCGGCGCGGACGTCGTCGCCTGCGCGCGCACCGCCGAGGCCGTGGAGAAGACAGCCGCCGAGATCGAGGCGCGCGGCCGGCGCACGATCCGCGCCACCGCCGACGTCACCGACCGCGCGTCGCTCGAGCGGGCGAAGGACGCGACGCTCGCCGCCTTCGGCAAGATCGACATCCTGGTCAACTGCGCGGGCCGCATCAAGCGCACGCCGATCCTCGACCTGCCGGAAGAGGAGTGGAGCGGCATCCTGGAGACGAACCTGACCGGCACGCTGCGGGCCTGCCAGGTCTTCGGCCGGCCGATGCTCGAGCGCGGCTTCGGCCGGATCGTGAACATCGCCTCGCTCAACTCATTCGTCTCGTTCCTGGAGGTGGCGGCCTACGCCGCGAGCAAGGCCGGCGTGTCCGGGCTCACGCGCTCGCTCGCCGTCGAGTGGGGGCCGAAGGGCGTCATCGTCAACGCGATCGCCCCGGGCGTCTTCCGCACCGCGCTCAACGCGCAGCTGCTCGACGGAACCGAGCGCGGCAAGGAGCTCCGGATGCGGACCCCGCTCAAGCGCTTCGGCCAGGTCGAGGAGCTGGTGGGAGCGTGTATCTTCCTCGCCTCGGACGCGGCGAGCTTCGTGAACGGTCAGGTGATCGCCGTCGACGGCGGCTTCCTGGCGAGCGGCGTGAACCAGTAGCCGGCACCAAGGAGGACGAGATGGCCGAGACGAGCGGCGGGGCCCCGGCGCAGCCGGGCGCGAAGGTGGGCCACTTCCGGTGGGTGGTGTGCGCGCTGCTGTTCTTCGGCACCACCGTCAACTACATCGACCGCCAGGTGCTCGGCATCCTCGCACCCGAGCTCAAGCACATCATCGGCTGGGACGACGTGCAGTACGGCTACATCGTCACCGCGTTCTCGGCCGCCTACGCGATCGGGCTGCTGCTGTCGGGGCGCGTGCTCGACATGATCGGCACCAAGCTCGGCTACGCGGCGGCGCTCGTGTTCTGGAGCCTGGCCGCGATGGCGCACGCCCTGGCACGAACGCCGTTCGGCTTCGGCACCGCCCGCTTCGCGCTCGGTCTCGGCGAGGCCGCCAACTTCCCCGCCGCGATCAAGGCCGTGGCCGAGTGGTTCCCGAAGAAGGAGCGCGCCTTCGCGACGGGCATCTTCAACGCCGGGACCAACGTCGGCGCGATCATCGCGCCCCTGGTCGTGCCCTGGCTCGCCCTCAGCTACTCCTGGCAGTGGGCGTTCATCCTGACGGGCGCCTTCGGCTTCACCTGGCTGCTCTTCTGGTTCTGGCTGTACGAGACGCCGGAGAAGAACAAGCGGCTGTCGAAGCAGGAGTTCGACTACATCCGCAGCGACCCCGCGGAGCCGACGGTCGCGATCCCCTGGCTGAGCCTCGCCCGCTACCGCCAGACCTGGGCCTTCGCGCTCGGCAAGTTCATGACCGACCCGATCTGGTGGTTCTACCTGTACTGGGTCCCGAGCTTCCTGCACCAGCAGCACGGCATCACGCTGTCGAAGATGGGGCCGCCGCTCGTCGCCATCTACCTGATCGCGGACGTGGGCTCGGTCGGCGGCGGCTGGCTGTCCTCGTGGCTGATCAAGCGCGGCCTGACGATCAACCGCGCGCGCAAGACAGCGATGCTGTCGATGGCGCTGTGCGTGGTGCCGATCGTGTTCGCGTCGCAGGTCACGAGCGTCTGGGCCGCGGTCGCGCTCGTCGGCCTCGCGGCGGCCGCCCACCAGGGCTGGTCCGCCAACCTGTACACGCTCGTCTCGGACACGTTCCCGCGCCGCGCCGTCGGCTCGGTGGTCGGCTTCGGCGGGATGGCCGGGGCGATCGGCGGCATGCTGATCGCGACCACCACCGGCTGGATCCTGCAGCTCACCGGCAGCTACTTCGTGCCCTTCGTCCTGGCCGGCTGCACCTACCTCGTGGCGCTCGGCGTGATCCACTTCCTGGTGCCGCGGCTCGACCCGGCGCCGATCGGCGAGGGAGCCAAGGCATGAAGCCCTTTCTCCACGACGACTTCCTGCTCGAGACCGCGACGGCGCGCGAGCTCTACCACGGCACGGCGAAGGAGCTGCCGATCATCGACTACCACTGCCACCTCTCGCCGGAGCTGATGGCGGCCGACCACCGCTTCCGCTCGATCACCGAGATCTGGCTCGAGGGCGACCACTACAAGTGGCGGGCGATGCGGACGAACGGCATCCCGGAGCAGTTCTGCTCCGGGGACGCCTCGGACTTCGACAAGTTCGAGGCGTGGGCGCGCACGGTCCCGGAGACGCTCGGCAACCCGCTCCACCACTGGACCGCGATGGAGCTGAAGCGCCCGTTCGGCGTGGACGAGCCCCTGAGCGCCGCGACCGCGCGCGACGTTTTCGCCCGCGCCAACGAGAAGCTGAAGCAGGACGGCTTCACCGCGCTCGGCCTGCTGGCGCAGTGGAAGGTCGCGGTCGTCTGCAGCACCGACGACCCGACCGACTCGCTCGAGCCACACCGGCAGCTCGCGAGCCGCAAGGCCCCCGCCACCCAGGTGTACCCGACCTGGCGGCCGGACAAGGCCGTGCTGGTGGAAGACGTCGCGGCCTGGACCGCCTGGGTCGCGAAGCTCGAGGCAGCCTCGGGCGTCTCGATCGGAAGCTGGGACGCGCTCCTGGAGGCGCTCGAGAAGCGGCACGCCTTCTTCCACGAGCGCGGCTGCCGCGCATCGGACCACGGCCTCGAGCGCCTCGACGCCGAGCCGTGCACCGAGGTCGAGGCGCAGGCGCTGTTCGCGCGGCTGCGCGCCGGCCGCGCGCTCGAGGCGGCGGAGGCGCGCGCGTTCCGCTCGGCCCTGCTCCACCGCCTGGCGCTCCTCGACCACGCGCGCGGCTGGGTGCAGCAGTTCCACGTCGGCGCCATGCGCAACAACAACAGCCGCATGCGACGGCTGCTCGGTCCCGACACCGGCTTCGACTCGGTCGGCGACTTCGAGCAGGCCCGCTCGCTCGCCCGCTTCCTCGACCGCCTCGACGAGAGCGACCAGCTCGCCCGCACCATCCTCTACAACCTGAACCCGGCCGACAACGAGCTGATGGCGACGATGATCGGCAACTTCCAGGACGGCAGCGTGCCCGGCAAGATGCAGTGGGGCTCGGCCTGGTGGTTCCTCGACCAGCTCGACGGGATGGAAGCGCAGATGCGCGTGCTCGCGAGCATGGGCCTCCTGTCGCGCTTCGTGGGGATGATCACCGACTCGCGCAGCTTCCTCTCCTACTCGCGCCACGAGTACTTCCGGCGCCTGCTGTGCAACATCCTCGGCGAGGACGTGCGGCGCGGCCGCCTGCCCGACGACGTCGGGGCGCTCTCGAAGCTGGTCGCGAACGTGTGCTTCTACAACGCACGCGACTACTTCCGCTTCCCGCTCGGGAGCGCCGCCGGCGCGCACGCCGCCGCGCCGCGGCCGGCCTAGCTCCCATCGAGACCGTGACCTCGCTAGAATGCGAGGCCGTCGGCAGGGGTCACGACAGGGGGCGCCATGAAGGTCTGGAAGAAGCTCGCGTTCGCACTCCTCGGGCTGCTGGTTGTGCTCGTCATCGTCGGCGTGCAGGCCGTGGTCGGCTGGCGCGCCCTCGTGTTCGGACCGAGGGCCCGCGCGCTGACCAGCCGGACGTTCGAGGCCTCCCCCGAGCGGCTCGAGCGCGGACGCTACCTGGCCGAGGCCAGACTGGGTTGCGTGCTGTGCCACACCGAACGGGACTGGAAGTCCCCAGGTGCGCCGGTGCGCGACGACCGCCGCGGGGCTGGCGTGGTCTGGGACGTGGAGGGCATGCCGTGGCTGACCGCCCCCAACATCACGCCCGACCCCGAGACCGGCATCGGCAGGGCGAGCGACGACGCAATCGCGCGCGCGATCCGCGAGGGGATCGGCCTCGACGGACGCGCGCTGTTCGCGCTGATGCCCTACCAGGAGTACCGCCGCCTCCCCGACGAGGACGTCGCTGCGATCGTGGTCTACCTGCGCTCGCTAGCGCCGGTCAAGAACGCGCTTCCCGCGAGCCGGCTTCCCTTCCCGCTCGGGCTGATCATGCGCGGCGTGCCCCAGCCGCTCGAGGGCGCGGTGCCGCCCCCGGACCTCGGCACACCGGAGAAGCGAGGCGAGTACGTCCTGCGCACGTCGGCCTGCCACCACTGCCACACGCCCATGGACGAGCGCGGCCAGCTCGACATGGCGCTCGACATGGCGGGCGGCAACCCCTTCCCCACGCCGCAGGGCGCGATCGCGGCGACCAACCTGACGGTCGACCCGACCGGGATCGCCAACTACGACGAGGCCACCTTCGTCGCGGTGATGAAGACGGGCAAGTTCGGCACGCTGCACGCGATCATGCCGTGGGTCGTCTACTCGGGCATGACGGACGACGACTTGAAGGCGATCTACGCCTACATCAGGACATTGAAGCCGATCAGCCACGTCGTGGCGAACGGGCCGAACCCGACGCGCTGCGGCGTCTGCGGGCTCCTGCACGGCGGCGGCGAGAAGAACGCGAAGTAGCCG